>NZ_CP147244.1:3425350-3767134 GCF_002141365.2 Enterococcus sp. 7F3_DIV0205 | reverse complement strand
TTGCTAATTTTGCCATTGGTCCTGCTAGATGTTCTTCAATAAACTCAGTAAATTTTTTCAATCTTCTCATCTCCTATTTTACATTCAACTCATTTGTAAAAGCCCTTACAAAAAATCACTCAATTCAATACTTTAATAACAACATAATGGCACAAACCTATTTATTTTTTTACTCAAACCATCTAACCAAACAATCGACACGAATCTACACAAACTTGCTTGCACTAAATCTTCTCCTCCTACTTTTTCTTTTTCCGCCGCCTTATTTGATTGATAAACAAAACCATCGATAATTGGATATGTCTCTCATCGACAAACTCATCATACATTTAAAGAACTTTTTTTTCAACATTTTTATATAAAAAACGAAATAAAATTTCAATATTTTCAATTCAAAACAAATAAAGAATGTTTTTTTATACATAAAATAAAAAATAGAATAATCCCACCTATATTACCTGAAATTTAATTCCTAAAACAGACCTAGCGAAGTTATTTGACAACTCGTAATCAAAAAAAGGTTTTTTACGACTATTTTTGACTAGAAAATTTCTAACCCAAAAACAAAAAGGCTTATAGCTATATTTTTTACTTATATTAACTATTTCAAAGCACAAAAATGATTTTGAACTGTTCAGAAAGTACGTTTTTCCGACCACTTTTGGCTAAAAAATGAGAAAAAACTAATCTATACTAACTTTATATTAAAAGAAAGAAGGTTCACAAAAATGAAAAAGAACAAGCTCTACGTTTCAATGGGGACATCGCTGCTAGCATTGGCAGCTGCTGGTATTTTACACACAACAACAGTTGATGCTGTATCTGAAAGTAATGTAACAAATGGTAATATCGAACAAAAAAATGGCGAGCAGCGTGCTGGTATCCAATCTGAACTTTTACAATCAGAAGATACTGCCGTTTATCGCAAGAATCAATTAGATAATACTTTTGGCCCAAGCAACAATCAATCAAGTGGCGTTTACAAAAGAAGCACAGATAGTATCACCATCTATGTTGACGAAAAGACAGATCAAACAGCTATGCCGACTTACACGATTTCTCCAATTATTTTAAACAGTTATCAAGAAGGAAATCCGCAAAAAATTGCTTTGAAAAAAGGGAAAAATACAATCAACAACTCGACTGAAGGGATCATTCATCTACAAAATATTACAAATGCAACAACCCAACAAAAATTGGTGGTAACTGTTGACGGTGGAGTAAAACTTCCTCGTTTCATTCTAGGAAAAACGACTGAAGCTGATTGGCAAAATCAAGTCCGTCAGAATCCTAATGCCCCCGGATATGAATTAATAGGAAAACATACCTTAGTGACTGGCTCTAAAGCCACTTTAAGCCAAGTAAAAAGTCCTCAACGAATCGTTGAAACGTATGATAAAGTAGTAAAAATTCATGATCAATCATCTGGCTTGGATAACAGCTCATCTTTACATAGACGGAGCCGAGGACTAATTCAACATATGCGTGAAACCCAAGAATCAGGTTATTATATGTATGCTTGGTTCAGCCATACTGCTTATTCTAAAGACTCTGGTATGGAAAAGCTTTTGACTGCTAGCACCGACACACTTTGGGGTCCTATGCATGAACTTGGACACACCTACCAAATGAACCGTATGACTTGGAAAAACCAAACAGAAGTAACGGTCAATATTTACAGTATGAGAAGTGAAAAACAATTTGGCGGTAGAAGTCGTTTAGAACGTGAAAATGTATACGATAAAATCTTTGCTTATTTCAAGCAACCAACTAAAAACTACGATGAAAACAAAGATCTTTTTGTGAAATTAGGAATGTTCTGGCAGCTAGAACTAGCTTTTGGCGATAATTTTTATCCTCAACTGCATAAATTGTACAGAGAAGAAGCGAAAAGCTTAGGTAGCGATTCTGCAAAACAACAATATTTTATTACATCAACTTCAAAAATCGCTAACAAAAACTTAGTTCCCTATTTTGAAATGTGGGGGTTACCAATCACTTCTGAAACCAAACAAGCAGTCCAAAAATATCCAAAATTAACGCATAAAATTTGGGAATACCGTGATGAGATGAAAAATCCAATCAGCCCAATCGATCCAACCCAACCAGAAAAACCAGCTGCACCGACAAATCTTTCTGTTCTAGATCTGAAACATAATCTAGTAAAATTCAATTGGGTTTCAAAACAAGGAAACACACAAATTAAAGAATACATTGTTTATCGAGATGGTGAAGAGATTGCTAGAACGGCTGCAACTGACTTTACAGACAAAATGGTACAACCGATCACCACTTATAACTATACAATTGCCTCAGTCAATACAGCAGGTATAGTTTCTGAAAAGAGTGCAAACTTGCAAGTAAAAACACCAACAGCCCCTATCGTTGAAGCTCCTGCTCCGACAAAACCAGTGAATATTATTTCTAGTAACATCTCAGAAAATTCACTTGACTTAACTTGGACTGCTTCAAATAGCTCAATTGGTGTTGTCGGCTATAATATTTATCGCAATGGCGTAAAAATCAGTACCGTAAAAGTCCCTTCATTTAAAGATACTGGTTTACAAGCTAATACTGCTTATACCTATCAAATCTCAGCTTTTGATAGTAAAAACAAAGAGTCGCTCAAAAGCGATAGTATCACAATAAAAACAAAAGAAACAGAAACACAACTTTCTACTTGGGAAAGCACTAAAGTGTACACTGCTGGAAATAAAGTATTCTACAATGGGACGGAATATGAAGCTAAATGGTGGACACAAGGGAATCGTCCTGATCAATCAGATGCGTGGAAATCTCTTTCTAATAAGACGATGGAATGGGAATCTAAAAAAGCATATACTGGTGGCAACATCGTAACATTCCAAGGAAATACATTTAAAGCTAAATGGTGGACACAAGGGAACCAGCCTGGAACTTCACCCGTTTGGGAAAAAATTTAATAGTAAAAAAACCAAGCGACTCATTAAAATGAGCTGCTTGGTTTTTTATCCTTATACTGGGATTTAGTGATTTTCGTAAAGCTTATTTCTTTTGTTTTTTTAATTTATATGCAAATTCGCTTGCTTTAAACAGTAAACCATTGACTGGTAAATCAAATTCACCAATAAATTCATTCACGGTTGGATTGAAGTTAGATTTAAATTTGATCAAGCCATCACTTAAACTGCCTTCTAATCCCCCCATATTACATGACGTACAGCCACGTTCAAAACATTCGTTGATGGCATCAAACCAAGTCACATAAGCAGGCATATAACGTTTATAGCGATCATCAAGTCCAGCATATAGAATTTCACTTGTTGAACCAAAAGTAATCGCTAAAGCTCCTGCTACAACTGCAACATCACCAGAATGCGTGATATTTTCTTCAAGCTCCTTCATTTCTCGTGTAAGGGAAAAATCAAGCTCCTCTAAATTATGACGTTTTTTCACTTGATTTTCTTTTAAGTTGGCTAAATCTTCTTTGTTTTTATCAAAGCGTTGCTTGGTCTCTTCAAAACGTTCTTTCAAGTTCACTTGCGCCAACATGATAAAAGAATTCTCAGGATAAATCGTTAATAATTTTTTAAAATAATCACTATTTCGAAGTGAGATATTTTGACGTTCAGTCGTCAATTCGATGACTTTCGCAAAATCATCCACTAATTCAGTATGCCCCATTTTAACAGTGACACCTTTTTTGTGCGCTTGTTTCATCATTTTCTTAGTGCTTTTTGATAGCTGTTCTTCACTAAAATCTTCTTTATAAATATTGGCTTGAAAACGTGGTTGGATCGTGGCATCCATCGCCATTGTCAAGCCTTGATGTTTAGCTCCACTTTTAACAATGTTATCGATGATCGTTTGAGCCTGAGCATTGATTATTTGTTCTTCACCTATATGGAAATTTTTATAATGAACTGTTGGGTCCATTTTTACAAACAATGCTCTTTTTTTCTTGCCAAACTGCTTTAGCTCTTTTAAAAAAAAGGTAACCAGTTCTGAATTTGTATAATCCATAATCGGACCACGTGGCGTGTAGAGCATCGAAAATTTCATTGGTAATGGTCTGATCAATACCAAGCTGGAAGCAACTAAGATTCCATTTTCGTAAACACCAACGATTTCTGATCCCCAGTTATCCTTTACTTTTGCCCATGCAGACGATTGTAATAAGTTGCATAAAGGGTGGCTTTCAACAAATTTATCGTGTTCTTTGGCATCAACGCCAATTTTAAATTCAAACATTCTAAAAAAACTCCTCTACATTTTCGCTTCTGTATTACCTTATCATAATTTATTCTACAGGAACAGTAAAGTTTTTCATGAAATTGGTTAGAAAATTTTAAGAGGCTACATCAAAACTATTATGAGTCTTGATCTAACCTCTTAAAATATAACTATTGATCACTTCTCTTTAATGATCAAAGTCGTTTTTCAAAGTGAACTGTTTTATTGATCCAATACATCACAGGTGCCGCAACAGCCATTGTCGCAAATTCACTGAGTGCCAATGTCGCGTAATTCCCCCAAAAGGCTGCTCCGCCAGCGGGTGCCAACATGTAGGCAATAATACACATTGTAGCAGTGAAAAACAATGTATTTAGCGCCAAACGAGCGATGACATTAGGTACTCTTTTTTGTAGTAGCGCTGTTAAACCTAATGAAATAAATGATTGTAGTCCGCCATATAATGCATCCATGGCTCCAAAGCCAAAGAAAAAATTATAGACAACGACTCCACCTAAAACGCCCCACATCAATTTACGATTGAATACAACTAAATGATTCAAACTTTCAGAAATTCTAAATTGGATTGGGCCTGACGAAACCGGTGCTACTAAAATAGTTAAGCCAAGATATAACGCCATCACAATACCATTCATAGTAATTGCTTTTACCTTACTGTTTGATGTAACAGTATTTTGCATAGTTTCCCCTTCTTTCTCCGAGTTTTTTTACAAGGGATGGTTGATGAACCTTGTTGAGGAACAATTTTCCTCAAAAAATGATACGTAGGCATTATATCTCATAATTGGTCGTTTCACAATGATTAGTCACAATATCTTTCAGGATTCTTTTCTTATTTATATTTTTCAAGCATCCATTATTCTTAATTATTCCCATGTCTGGTATAATAGGACTTTGTACAAGGAGGAAACAAATGAAGAAACATTTTTATCTCGTCATCAATGAAAATGCTGGTAGCGGTACTGGGCGTAAAGCCGCTGAAAAGATCATCAAACAATTGCAAACAGCCAATATTGATTACACGACTTTTTATACAGAGCATGCTGGACATGAAATTGCCATTGTTCAACAGCTAGCACAAGAAACGCTGATTCCTTGGAACACTGAGCTGGAAATTGACTCTTTTCCACTTTTAGTCGTTCTTGGCGGAGATGGTACTCTACATAGCGTAGTCAATGCTTTAGAAAACTTTGATCCTAACATCCCGCTTGGGTATATCCCATGTGGTTCAGGTAATGATTTTGCCCGTGGGGTTGGAATCGCTAAACAAGCTGAAAAAGCTTTTTTTCAATTGCTTAAAGCCGAGACACCACAAGAAATACAAATAATCACGTATGCCGAATCGATTCAAGATGAAGTAGGTTTTGCTGTCAACAATATTGGCATCGGTCTAGATGCGGCTATCGTCAACGCAGCAAATGCATCTACATCAAAAAGTGCACTAAATAAGTTCAACATGGGCTCTTTATCTTATATATTTTCTATTTTAAAGGTATTATTCTCACAAAAAGGATTTCCTATTTTAGTTGAACTCAATGGAAAAAAACTTGAATTTGATCGTGCGTTTTTATGCACCGTAACAAAGCATCCTTATTTTGGCGGCGGGGTACCAATCGCCCCTGTTGCTGATCCACGCAAACCTGTTCTGGATTTTGTCTTAGTGGAGAGGATCAATATGTTTAAAATTTTCTGGCTGATTTTATTATTGATTCAAAAAAAACATATGCACTCAAAATACTTTCATCATTTTCAATCCAGTAAACTTCGGATTGTGTCAACGGTTCCTCAATATGTTCATGCTGATGGTGAAATTTTAGGGAAAAGAAGTACGGATATCTGTTTTGGGACCGTCACTCGATTATTTTGGTTTTGAGCGTATCAAAAAAAGAGGAAAAAACAATTTTTGTTTTTTCCTCTTTTTTTAGTTTAACGATTCAAATGCCTGTTTCAAATCTGCAATCAAATCCTCACTAGCCTCAATTCCTGTCGAAATTCTCAATAAATCTGGTGTTAATCCATAAGACTCTCTTAACGCCTTTGGAATATCCGCATGTGTTTGTGTCGTTGGGTAAGTAATCAAGCTTTCAACCCCACCCAGACTTTCTGCAAAAGTAAAAATCGATAAATTTCGTAAAAAGTCTTTGATCATTTTTTGATTCTTTATTTTAAAACTCAGCATTCCACCACGACCTGGATACATCACTTCTTTAACGTACGTGCTGGTTTTTAAATACGCTACAACGGCCCGCGCATTTTCTTCATGTCTTGCCATCCGTAATGCTAGAGTTTTCATTCCTCTAATCAATAACCAGCTATCAAAAGGAGATAAAACAGCTCCTGTAGTGTTCAAACTATACGCCAATTGCTCGCCAACTTCTTGTGAGCGTGCAATCACAGCTCCTGCCAGCAAATCATTATGACCGCCTAAATATTTGGTTGCACTATGAATCACAACATCCGCACCTAACTCTAATGGTTTTTGAAGTAGTGGTGTGTAGAAAGTATTATCAACGACCAACTGCGCATGATGTTTTTTAGCAAAAACAGCGACCTTTTCAATCGAAACTTCACTCATTAAAGGATTTGTTGGTGTTTCAATAAACACTGCTGTTGTTTTCTCCGTGATTTCTTTTTCAAATCCTGCTTCATCATCGACATAAATAAACTGATACAATCCTTGTTTCTCTAAGTCTTTAAAATAGCGATAGCTACCTCCATATAAATCTCTAGATGCAACAATTTGACTCCCCACAGGAAATTGACTAAATACTAATTGCACAGCACTCATTCCTGAACTCGTTGCCAAACCAACTGCACCATTTTCCAAAACTGCTAATGCTGATTCTACGACTTCTCTCGTTGGATTTTTAGTTCTCGTATAATCATAGCCCGTCGACTCGCCTAGTGTCGGATGTTCATACGTCGTTGAAAAATAGATAGGCGTATTGATCGATCCTGTAACTGGGTTTTGATGATTTCCGATTTGTGCCAAAAATGTGTCTGTTTGAACCTCTCCCGATTGTGATTTCTTTTCCATGACCTTCCCTCTTTTCCAGAAAAATAAACGACCTTCATTTGTCGTCAGCACGTTTCCGTGTTGCCTCTCATTATATACGTCGAACAAAGCTTAAAGCAAGAAATAGTTCGATAAAAGAAAAAAACGAAACAAGCAGTAGATCGCTGTTCCGTTTTTTCTTCTTTTACTTCATAAAGTCGTATGGTGTAGTCTGATTCATTCCAATCATGGGATCGATTGTTTGTCTTTGTACCAAATCAGGTGTCAATAATCGATCTATTTCCGCCTCAACTTGTTCATCAATTTCTTGAACAGACTCACTAAACAATGATATTTCTTGTACTTTAGGTTTAATGAGTAGTGGTTCAGTTACTTCTTCTACAGTAGAAGTCTGTTCCTCTTTGACTGTTTCATAGACGATCGGTCTTTTTTCCTCTGTCTCATTGAAAGGTGATTCTTTATTCAATCCCTCTTCATACGCTTCAAGTTGCATCCTTGTTGTTAAAGTCATGTCATCTGCACTTGTGATTCGTTCTTTTAACATCGTTAATCGACTAGCTGATTCATGAGCAACACAAGTATTGAACGCCTGAACTTCTCCCAATAGTATCAGTATCTCTTTACTTCTAGTCACAGCTGTGTATAGCAAGTTTCGTTGCAGCATCCGATGATATTGATGAACCATCGGCAATATCACCATCTTAAACTCACTACCTTGCGCTTTATGGATCGAGCAACAATAAGAGAGTGTGATTTTATTCCATTCATTTCGCTTGTAGCTGACTTCATTGTTATCAAACTGAATCACTAATTCATCGACTTTGTCTTCCGACTCTTTAGCCAAGATAATTCCGACTATTTCCCCCATGTCTCCATTGAAGACATTGAGTTCTGGCGTATTCACTAAATGCAACACTTTATCACCGATTCGATAAACAGATTCATTCCATTTGACTTCTTTTTTCGTACCATCATTGGGATTAAATATTTCCTGCATCATCTTGTTTAATGCATCGATCCCAGCAGCACCTCGATACATCGGTGCCAAAAGTTGAATATCTTGAGGCGAAAAACCTTTAGCTTTCGCCTTCGTCACGATTTGCCGGACATATGTCTCGATATGATACACATCACTTGGGAAAAAGGAACGGTCTTTTTGATTCACAGTGAAATCTTGAGGAAGTTTTCCTTGTTTGATTTCATGAGCTAAGGGAATGATACTTGAGCCATCGCCTTGTCGATAGATTTCTGTTAGTTCTTTTTTGGGGATCTCATTGATTTGCAAAAGATCATGTAATACTTGACCAGGTCCAACTGATGGAAGCTGATCCTTATCACCAACGAAAATCACTTGCATATTTGTTGGAATTGCCTTAAATAACGTATTTGCTAACCAGGTATCTACCATTGACATTTCATCAACGATCAACAGTCCACCTTCTAGCTCTTTCGCTGTCATACTTGGATTTTTTTCACGTCCAGTCAACCCTAATAAGCGATGGATGGTACTCGCTGGTAACCCGGTTGTTTCATTCATACGCTTCGCCGCACGTCCAGTCGGAGCCGCTAATAATATAGGAAACATCTCTTGCGTATAATCTTTCACGTCCAAAGAAAGTCCATTCAACTCCGCAAACAACGACACGATCCCATTGATTACAGTAGTTTTCCCTGTCCCTGGACCACCTGTTAAAATAAATAGAGGTGCTTTTATCGCTTCTTCAATTGCAGCTTGTTGGGAATCTCCATAAAGAATTCCTAAACGCTTTTCAATGCCACGTATATTTTTTTCTATGTCTTTTTTATCGTACTTAATCTCTTTTTTTCTAGAAAGTAAACGTTGGATGGAGGTGCCAATTCCCCATTCTGAAAAATACAAACTATTTTCAAAAAGCTTTGTACCTTCTTGTTGGATTTTCCCCTCTTCTACCAAATGAATGATTTGCTCAGCTACTTGATCCAGTGAAATCTCAACTGGGCGACTAGATTCCAATGTACTGATCGTCTCTCTAAGTAACATCTCCGCTTCAACATACGTATTACCAGAACGTACTGAATGTTGGAAGATTTCATGGGTGATCGCTGCTCGTACTCTCTTATCTGAATCTGCACCAATTCCTAGCTGCTCAGCAATATTATCTGCTCGCTTGAAACCAATTCCTTCAATATCTTCTACTAGCTGGTAAGGATTCTCGTGAATAATATCTAATGTTTCTTCTTTATAAGTTTGATAAATCGCAAATGACAGTTGACTACCGAACCCATAACGGTTTAATCCAACGATCACTTGTTCCATCCCATGATTTAAGCGGATCGTTTCAATGATAGTTTGACGTTTTTTTTCATTTAGCTGGGGAACTTCTTCTAAAACATCAGGAGTCGCTATAATTCGATCAATGGCATCTTCTCCCAAGATTTCTACGATTTTTTCAGCTGTTCGTTTACCGATCCCCGGAAACTTCTCACTAGAAAGATAATTTACCACACCATTGGCAGATGTTGGGCGCTCTTGTTGGTAACTATCTACTTGAAATTGTTTACCATAACGAGGATGATCCACGAAATGTCCAAAAAAGCGATAAATTTCTTCTTCTTGAATTTGACCGAAACTACCAGTCGTTACGATTTCTTTTTCTAAATAATCTGTATTTGTATCTGTGATTTTCACCAACAAAACCTTGTAAAAATTGCTAGGGTTTTGAAAAAAGATCGCCTGAACTTGTCCAACCACATATTCTTTTTCCTCTTCGCCAAACAATGTATCCATCGCTTTCACCTCGCTTTATCCCCACTATTATCTATGATAAGAAAGAATCATCATTCCATAATTTCAATGTATACCCTTGTTCATTTTCTGTTTCTGTTGTTTCCAAGATCGATAAACTATTGTTCTTAAGTCCACCCATACTGCGCAGATCAGCTAATCCTTTCCCCGAAAGAGACTGAATCGCCGCAGTCAAGGATGCACCATGACCAACAAATAAATAAGGTCCGTCCCCTTTATCAACCGCCTGTTTCACAACAGAAGAAATACGTGAAATTGCTTGTTCGATCGGTTCGCCTTGAAACACTTCCGGATTGTATCGATCTAAACGGTAGCGCATATGATCCATCTCTTCACTGTAAATTTTTCTCATTTCGTGGATAGACTGACCTTCTAATTTTCCCAGCCCTAGTTCTTTTAGGTCATCAGTAAAAATGATTTCTACTGGTTGTTCTAGCTCTTCATTGATACCTTCTGCTGTTTTTCTAGCACGTGGTGAGGTACTTGAAAATATTTTTTTAAAAGGGACATCTTTGACTGTTTGGCCCAATAACTTTATTTCTTCATAACTCGTTGGAAGCAATGGTGAATCTCCACTCATCCCTTGAAACCTAAGTTCCTGATTCCATTCTGTTTTTCCATGGCGAGTAAAATATAATTTCATGTTCTTGCTCCCTTGATCCTTATTAATTGAATTTCTACAACTTGATTTTCACTTATTTATCTTATCTAGTGTATCATTTTCGCTGGCAAAATTCCATTGAACTCTGAGTTTTATAAAAATTCAAACAACCTGATTGTGTTTCAAAAAAATAATGGGTTATAATGAAAAAGATAAAAATACATATGAATGCGCAGGAAGAAACTAGTCCGTTTCGCTTTTAATTTAGGAGGTTTAATTTTGTTTTTCAATCAGATCCATCATATTGCTATCAACTGTTCCGATTATCATAAAACAAAAGAATTCTATGTGGAAAAACTTGGGTTTACTATTATCAGAGAAAACCATAGACAAGATAAAAATGATGTCAAACTTGATTTGTCATTAGGAAACTACGAATTAGAAATTTTTATTTCTCCCGATGCACCAAAACGCCCATCTTATCCTGAAGCGCTAGGTCTCCGTCATTTAGCGTTTAAAGTTGAAAATATCGAAGAAGTCATCACTTTTTTACAAGCTAAAGATATTGACTGTGAACCCATTCGAAAAGATACGTTCACAGGGGAAAAAATGACTTTTTTCTTTGACCCAGATGGCTTGCCCTTGGAATTGCACGAGTAATAGGGCTGCCTTGGCCCATTTCAATAAAAAAAACTGTTACCTAAAATTAGGTAGCAGTTTTTTTAGTTTCAGTCTAATTTGTCATGCTCATAATGATGCTGCAATTCCAATGCTGGAAAATTTTGTTGCCGTAACGCTTCATAAACTACCAATGCAACAGTATTAGACAGGTTCAATGAACGGACATGCTCATCATTCATTGGAATCCGTAGACATTTTTCTTCGTTGTTGCGCATAAACTCTTCTGGTAACCCTGTTGTTTCCTTACCAAACATAAAATAATGGTCTTCATTATCCGTATAATCTATTTCACTATATGTTTGATTGGCGAATTTGGTGATTAAATGTAGAGGCTTTTCACCTAAATAAGTCAAAAAAGCAGCCAAATCCTTATGATACATGATATTAACATCATTCCAATAATCTAATCCTGCTCGTTTCAAGTGTTTGTCATCCGTTTGGAAACCTAACGGCTCTATGAGATGTAAGGGAGAGTTTGTAGCGGCACAAGTCCGAGCAATATTCCCTGTATTCGCTGGAATTTGAGGTTCAAATAATACAATATGATTTGTCATGATTGCAATTTCCTTTCATTTAAATGACACATAATTTATTTTTTATTCACAAAAATCGACATAAAAAAAACGTATCGCCTCGGTGTCAATCACTGCGAGTCGCTACGTTAGTGAAGCTCTTTTCACTAACTTTTATCAGAACAGGAACCTGATAAAAACCAATGAAAAAACAACTTGTATGTAATATAACACCATTACAGTAGCTTTGCAATACCTTTTAGTAAATCAACTGAATGTAAGCGCTATTTTACTTTTCCTTTTAACACACGAACGTCAATTGTGATTTTTGATAATGGATTTCTTTGAATTTCTTCTTTTATTTGCTCAGAAACACCCCATTCTAATGGAGACATCTCCAATAGATCCAGTCGATTTTGCTCAGGTATGGAAAAAGTAAATGTTACTCGGTCATCATTCAAAACGTCCATTTCCTCTGAAAACTTTGCTAATACTTTTTCATTTGAGTAGGTTTGTTTGATTTCATCATCTGGATAAAACGCAACTCTCAACTCTTTTAAATAGTTTACTTCTGGAATTACCTTTATCACAGTCCCCTCTTTTTTCAATACACGTTGAAATTCTTGGTAATGAGACGGAGAAAAAATATTCAAAATTGTATCCATTGACTGATCAGCGAATGGTAAATTCGTCAAATCAGCTACGCACCAAAAAGCATCGATTGGCTGATTACTAGCTAAATAAATGCCCTCTTTTGAAATATCAAATCCAACTTTTGAACCAGTCAGACCTAAATTGGAAAGCTCGGATAAAAAACTACCTTCACCACAGCCAACATCCAATGTATTTCCCGACAAATTCATCCTATCCGCAATTTTTTCTAATAGTGGCTGGTACATGCCGCTTTTAATCATTCTACCTCTATGAGCTAACATCTTTTTATTGTATTCCGTTTGAATGCTATGAGAAAGAAAGTAGATAGTTCCCTTTTTCGATAAATCAAATTGATGGTTCTCTGCACAAATCAAGCTATAACCATTTAACTTAAATGGCTTTTTACATACTGGACAATGAAATTGTTTTTGATGTGTTTCTAAAAATTTACGCGCTGAATCAATTTTTTTCAACATAACGTTACTTCCTATTCACTATAAATTCTGAATCGAACAGTAAAACTGTCGCTATTTATCTTACAACGAGAAGAAGACTTTGGCAACAGCTAGAATTGTGGTACAATGCCTGTGAAGAAAAAACAAGGAGTGAAACGAATGATCAAAGAATTTTGCGCTGAAAATTTCACAGATATTCCAACTGCCATAAGAAATGGTGCTGGGCGTATCGAATTATGCGATAACTTAGCTGTTGGCGGTACGACCCCTAGTACAGGCGTTATTGAAGAAGTTATTTCCTATGCTGGTGAAAAATCGATTCCTGTTATGACGATCATCAGACCTCGAGGTGGCGATTTTATCTATAATGATATTGAACTCAAAATCATGCATACAGACTTGATCGAAGCTAAAAAAATTGGAACTGACGGTGTTGTTCTAGGTTGCCTCACAAGAGACGGCTGGTTAGATGAAGAGGCATTAGAGTTATTGATTGAGACCGCTGAAGGACTACAGATAACTTTCCATATGGCATTTGATGTATTGAATAAAGAAAATCAATTTAAAGCGATCGATTGGCTAGCAGAACATGATGTTCATCGGATTTTAACACATGGTGGGCCTTCTGGAACGGCAATCGAGGATAATTTTGATCATCTAAAAAAATTGATCGAGTATGCTGATAATCGAATTATTATTTTACCTGGCGGCGGTATTTCTGATAAAAATGTTGAAGCAGTAATTGATGCTTTACAGGTCAGCGAAGTTCATGGGACAAAAATCCTAGGATAATTACAATTTAAGGAAATAATCAAACTTGAAGTGATTTGGTCTGATTATTTCCTTTTTTTGACTCAAATAAAAGAGGTACCCGATCTTGCGATTGGAGTACCTCTTTGTCGTTATACAAAATACTGCATAAACAAACTAGCAATATTAAAATAAATCAACACACTGGTTAAATCACTTAAGGTAGTGATAAAAGGTCCACTAGCAACTGCAGGATCGAAACCTAGTTTATCCATCAACATTGGTATCAAACTTCCAGCCAAGTTTGCTACTGTAATTGCACAAAGCATCGCCATGCCAATCACAAATCCAAGAGGGAAATTATGTTGCCAAATCCCAACAACAATAAAAATTGCTACTCCTGTTACCGCACCTGTTACAAGACCCGTCAATACTTCACTAATGATCAAACGTCCAAAATTATTATCTTTTTCATCTGCCACAGCTAGTCTTCTGACCGCGACCGCCAATGATTGCGTACCCGCATTTCCAGCCGTCCCTGTGATCAATGAAATAAATACAGCTAAAATACTTGCTTCACTAACTAACTCTTCATAATGGCTGATTAAGGTAGCTGTAGACATTCCTAAAAATAATAATGTAATCAACCAAGGCAAACGTTTTGATGCTGCTTTGATGGGATTTTCACTGACTTCTTCAACATTGACCCCAGCCAAACCAGAGTAATCACTGGCCGCTTCATCATCGATAACGTCGATGATATCATCAACTGTGACAATTCCCAACAGATGATCATCATAATCCGTAACTGGTAAGGCAAGGAAATCGTAATCTCGAATCGTTTGAGCAACATCTTCTTGATCATCACCCACATGAACCGAAATGACCCGTTCACTTAGTACATCTGCAATCATTGTATCATCATCATTTACGATCAAATCGCGCAAAGAAATAACCCCTACTAAATGGTTTTCTTGATCTACCACATAGACGTAATAAATTGTTTCAGCTACATCTGCCTGATTTTTCAGTACATACATTGCAGAACGAACAGTTTGATTCGCAACAATGGAGACAAATTCTGTCGTCATGATCGAGCCTGCTGTATCATCTTCATAATGCAGCAATTCTTTGATTTCCCCAGCATCTTCGGTACTCATTAAGCTTAAGTATTTCGCTTTTTGACTTTTATCCAACATATTCAACAAGTCGACCGCGTTATCTGTATACATCTCTGACAACATTTCAGCTGCATAGCTCGGACGCATCTCTGCAATATAATCTTTCATATTTTCATTGTCTTCTTCAATCACATCGAACATATCCGCTAATTCTTTAGGAGACAAATAACTATATATTTGCTTTCTATCTACTTCATCTATTGATTGGTAAAATTGGCCTTGCTCATAAATATGAAGTGTTAAAAATAACTCACGAAATTCAGCCATCTGCTGTTCTTTTAGTTTTTCTAACAACAAAGAGAAATGTTCTTCCATTTCTTGTCCTTCATTCACCTTAACCTCCCCTTTCAATTTATAGTTGATCTACAATTTTTTTCATATCTTCTGCTAAAGGAGAAGTTAACTCTAACCGTTTTTTTGTAAACGGATGAACAAAACGCAACTGACAGCAATGTAGAGCTTGCCGATTTATGCCACTATTCATTTTACCACCATACATGTCATCGCCCAACAAAGGACACCCAATCGCTTCAAAATGAACTCTAATTTGATGGGTTCTTCCTGTATGTAGTTGAATATTTACTAGTGCTTCATCATTGTTGCGTTTTGTCAGCCAATACTCTGTTTCTGCATGTTGTCCCGTTTCTAAAATTGTTCGTTTTAATATAGAAGAAAAATCTCTACCGATCGGCAATTGAATAAGGGCGTGCTCTTTTAATTCAGAAACACTTCCTCCAACCAAAGCCTGATAAATTTTGACGACCTCTTTTTTACGTAATTCCTGATCTAGCATAGCATGAGCAAAACCATGTTTAGCAAATAACATCAAACCGGTAGTATCTCTATCTAATCGAGTCACCACGTGAATCACCTGATTTTTATAGTGTTGCGCTTTAAAATAAGCCTTCACCCGATTAGCCATAGTGCCATTAGGGTGATATTGGGCTGGAATCGATGCAACACCCGCTGGTTTATCAACCACTAAATAATGCTCATCTTCAAACACGATATCAATCGGCACATCATCAACAAGTAATGTCTCGTGCTCTTTTTCATCAGGAATCGTGATTTTTACCTGATCACCAAAAGATAACTTGAATAATACATTTTCAACGGTTTGATTGACTTCGATTTTTCCACCTTGAAACTTGATTTTAGCCAGAAGACCTTTAGAGATCCCCTGCTCTTTTAAAAAATATTTTACTTGCTGCGGTTCTTTTTTTTCTACCGTCCAATTAAATTCCATTAACTTATTAATCCTCACTAATAAAGGCATCTTTAACGCGATGCCAAAAATGCATATGCCGATACGAGGCAAAATGAATACGCTCATCTGCAATCCGATAATAAATTGACTTGATATCATCTTGATAAATATCAAGTTGATCTACTGTAATTAAATAATCATTACTTTCCTGTAATTTGATTTCAACCCATTCTGTATGAGCAATCACGATCGGTGATCCCAATGTTCTAAAAACTCGATTATTCAATGAAGCAATTTCTGCAAGTTGAAATGCATTGATACTAGGGTGCAATACTGCTCCACCAATACTTTTATTGTAAGCCGTTGAGCCAGTTGGTGTTGAGACAGATAACCCATCTCCACGAAAACGTTCAAATAATTCATCTTTAATAAAAACATCTGCAACCATGGTACGGTTTGCACGCTTAATTGTCGATTCATTCAATGCTAAAAAATGCTTATCGGGTTTATTCCCATGAAAACTGATTTTTACATCAAGAAGTGGATAACTAATACTTTTTTCTTGATGAACTAACAGACTTTGAACTAACTCCTCCAATTCATAGTCTCGCCAATCCGTATAAAATCCTAGATGGCCTGTGTGAACACCTAAAAAACTAACTTCATCCAGTCGATGACTAAAACGATGAAACGCTGATAATAGTGTACCATCTCCCCCCACTGAAATTACGAGGTCTGGTTGGTGGTCATCGATCTCAATCTTATTTTTTTTCAAAAGCAGGAGTAAATGGCGGGTGACTTCATTCGATTTGTGTTCATGATTATGAACAATTGCTACTTTCATCTTACCCCTCCTATTTTTTGTCTAAGTTCTCTTTAGTATCGTTGTATTTTTGATAGTAATTATCTTTTGATTTTCCTCGTCCATGTGAGAACAGATGCTGCGCTTCTTGTATTTCTTCACGGATCGTGGACATCTCTTCATCTAATTGATACGCTGCTTCTGCTGCTCGTTGTAACCGTTCTTTCATCTCTTCTGGAAAAGCACCTTGATATTTATAGTTCAATGAATGTTCGATCGTTGCCCAAAAATTCATTGCTAAGGTACGTATTTGAATTTCCGCCAAAATCTTTTTTTCACCTGTAATCAACTGAACAGGGTATTCGATCACTAAGTGGTACGAACGATAACCACTCTCTTTTTTATTTGAAATATAATCTCGTTCTTGAATGATTTGCAAATCTTTTCGATTACGGATGATATCCACAACTTGCCGAATGTCTTCAACAAATTGACACATGATCCGAAGCCCTGCAATATCCTGCATTTCTTCTTCTAAACGATCGATAGGGATATTACGCAATGCGGCTTTTGTTAGAATACTATCTACAGGCTTTACTCGCCCCGTTACAAACTCAATAGGTGTATGTTTATTTTGTTCTCGAAACTGCTTGCGAATACCGCGCAGCTTAACTTTCATTTCTCCAACAGCCTGTTCATACGGTGCCAGAAAAAGCTCCCACTCTTTCTCCATCCTCATCCCTCTATTTCTTTGAATTTGATTCACAGCTTATTTTACCATAGAGCCGGTAAAAATAGGGCAATTTGAGAAATTGTATGCTTTTTTTCAACAATGGCGAATTTTTTAACTTCTAGTTCACTTTTCTTGACGTAAATGGGTAAAGTATGCAAAAATTGAATTAAATTAAAGAAAGTGGGTCAAAAACGAGTGAGCGAGAATTTAGAAATAGAATTTAAAACCTTATTGTCTATCGAAGAGTTTTCACGAACAGTTGACTACTTTCAACTAAAAGAAAAACAATTTTTTACACAAACCAATTATTATTTTGATTCAGCCGATTTTCAATTAAAAGAAAAACATATCGGTTTAAGAGTTCGTACACTATCAAATAATGCAGAAATCACTTTGAAAATTCCTGAAGAAGTCGGTTTGCTGGAAATCAACGATACTATTTCTATTGACGAAGCACAGCATATTGTTGCATCTGCTACACTTCCAAATTCTGGAAATGTGTACAACAGATTAACTACTTTAGGAATCAATAAAAATGATTTGCGTTTAATCGGCAGCTTAACAACTAAACGAGCAGAAATAAAACTTCCCCAAGGTTTACTCGCACTAGATGAAAGTTGGTACAATGAGCAGCATGATTTTGAGTTGGAATTAGAGGTAGACGATCCGTATAACGGAAAGGCAGATTTTCTTTCCTTATTGAATACTTTGAATATCAAAGAATCTCCGTCACCGAATAAGATTCAACGAATGATGATGAGCTCAAAAGAGAAAGATTAAGAAGTTATTATAGGAAAAACATATCATTTCATTTTTCCCAGATTTTCTGATAAATTAGGGACACTTAGTTGAGAAATGATGTCTAGTCGCAAAAGAGTCAAATTGGAGGAAGTATGAATGATTGAAATCTATCTGTTCGTTAATCCTTTGGGGGGCATTTGTCTCAACGTAGAAAAGGATATTTTGAAATTGGTTGAAACTGAAAATAAAAAAATTCAATTTCGTTTCATTCCGCTAGTTAATATGCGGACCGTAAATCACCTTATAAAGTTGTTCGATATTCCATCACATGATATTGAACGGCGCAATCAATTGTTTGAAGATGTTTATTCAGCAGCATTAGACTATAAAGCAGCACAACTACAAGGAAAGAAAAAAGGGCGCCATTTGCTTTTAGGCTTACAACAAGCTGTCGCAGTGGACAATCTTCCCTACTCTTTAGAGTTAGCTGAAAAACTAGTAGTGGAAGCTGGTGGGGATTTAGATATGTTTAAAGCTGATCGCCAGTCTGATTTTGTCAAAGAATCCTTTCAAACAGACCAACAAATTGCTCGCGAAATGGGTATTGTAAAACACCCTTCTGCAGTAGTTTACAATTACACATGTGATCGGGACTTTGGAGTACTCGTGGAAGATTGTGAATCCATGGATGAAATCAAAAAACTTTGTGAAACATCTGAAGATAATCTACAGTATTTTCATGAGCAATTTGAGTTAGATCATTTCAATGAGTCTCGCGTTCCACATGGGCACTTACATTTGCTGTAATTTCTAATCATAAAGAGAATGAAAAACAACTCTTTCAATTTATTTTGAAGGAGTTGTTTTTTGTCCTCATTTATAAGAGACAGGGACTAAAAATCAACTTTAGTCCCTGTCTCTTATATTTTTTATTGTTCTAAAGATGCAACAAGTGCTTCTAATTCTTCTAGTCTCATTTCAAAAACTTTCATAGCATCTTCTATATATTGAGGTTTTGTCATATCTACCCCAGCTTTTTTCATTACTTCTATTGGATAATCACTACTACCTGACTTCAAATAGGTCAAATAATTTTCCAAAGCAAGTGGTTCATTCGCTAATATTTTATTGGCTAATGCTGAAGCTGCCGAAAAACCTGTCGCATACTGATAAACATAATAATTGTAATAAAAATGAGGAATGCGTGACCATTCTAAGGAAATTTCAGGATCTTTCATCACTTCTGGACCATAGTACTTATGATTCAATTCGCCATAATAATCTCCTAAATATTCACTGGTTAATGGCGTTCCTTTCGCATCTTCAGTATGGATAAAATGTTCGAATTCAGCAAATTGTGTTTGTCGGAAAATAGTTCCTTTAAAACCATCCAAATAATGATTCAATACATATGCACGAATTCTAGGATCTGTTTCTGTTTCCAATAAATATTCTGTTAAAAGATTTTCATTTGTAGTCGAAGCAATTTCAGCCAAGAAAATCGAGTAATCACCGTAGACATATGGTTGGTTATTTCGAGTAAAGTAGCTATGCACACTATGCCCCATCTCATGGACCAATGTGTACAATTGGTCTAAACTATCGTGCCAGTTCATTAAGATATAAGGAGCTGTATCATATGCCCCAGATGAATAGGCGCCACTACGTTTCCCTTGGTTTTCGATAACATCGATCCAGCGGTCATCAAAAGCTGTTTTCACTATATTTAAATATTCTTCTCCCATTGGATTCAAAGCAGTAATAGCTTTTTCTTTTGCTTCTTCGTAAGAATATTTGATCGAAGCTTCACCTAAGATCGGTGTATACATATCATACATATGAAGTTCATCTAGTTTTAACAAACGTTTGCGTAAAGACACGTAACGGTGAAGTAAAGGCAGATTTTGATTTACCACATCAAGCAACGTATCATAAACGCTTTCAGGAATATGATTATTACTTAACGCTGCCTCTCTTGCAGATGAATAGTTTCGTACTTTTGCTTTATAATTATGTGCTTTAACATGCGAACTCAACGTTTGAGCAAAAGTATTTTTGAACTGATCATAAACAGTATATAACCCTTTAAATGCTTCTTCCCGAACATTTCTGTGGACATTTTCCATTAATTGACCATAAACACCATGAGTAAGTTGGATTTTTTCACCGTTTTCATCTTCAATTACTGGAAATTTCAAATCAGCATTATTCAAAATAGAAAAAGTATTGCTAGACGCTTCAAAAATCTCACCAGCTCCAGCTAATAATGCTTCTTGTTCAGCAGATAAGATATGCGGACGATCACTCAAGATATTTTCAATAAAATGACGATATACTTCTAATTTCGAATTTTCAGCGAAATACCCCCAGATCTTGTCATCGCTTAAGGACAATACCTCTGGTTCAAACCATGCCACGGCTTCACTTGCTTGAGCTAATAAAGCACTTGCTCTAGCATACAATGCTTGGTATGTTGTATTGGTTGTATCTTGATCATTTTTTAAATGTGCATAAACATAAATGACTTCGATTTTACGGTAAATACTCAATAACATTTCTATACTGCTTAAAAATGTATCGCTATTTTCTCCTAAGGTACCCTTGAATTGTTCAACTTTTTTTAATTCATCTGTTAAGGCTTGAAACGCCTCGTCAAATGCCTGATCATCTTTAAATATTTTCGTCAAATCCCATGTTTTTTCTATTGGTAAACTCGAACGTTCTGGTAATTGTTTTGCTTCACTCATAACATCGTCTCCTTTTTTAATTGTTCCTCATTGTTTTATCTTATCATATTTTTAAAAGGAGTAGCAGTGATTAGGCAATTATTTTCAATTCCCTTTAACCACTCCCTCACACTATCGATTTTTTGATCATTCACTCCGACAATAACTTTCCAACCTTCATCAATTTTAATTAAATGATTGCAAGCAATCAAATATGTGAGTAATTGATTCAAACAATACTGTTGAACTACTTTGTAAGGAATGTTTGGCAACTCATAAAACAGCGCCTTCGATTTTTCCAATTCTGCTTTTAATACATGAATCAATTCAACATGCTCAAAAACATTCTGATCAAAAAACTGTACCCATTTCCAAATTCGAGCTTTTAATAGTAAGTCTGATCCTCTACAACAAAAAATACGCAAACCAGGATAATAAAACCAATTCGGTAATTGAAGAATATGGAAACGATTGTTATATAATTCCATTTGGATAGTTCTTATTTGCCCATCCCGCCTAGATAATTTTTTGCTAAGATCTAAGTGGTACTCGCCTATAAGTTCTCCAATTTTAAATTTTCTTTGACTGTAAATTTTTGATTTATTTGGGAAATTTAGAATTTCTACTAAATAATCACTGTAAAATGACCAGCTTTTTGTTAAAGAGTACACTCTCTTTTTCCAATCTTCTTCGATGTGTAAATGGATGGTCAACTCTTCCATTTCCCAGTCAGCAGTCCATAAGTAAAAACCTATATCAGCAGAGTAATAACACAAATTTTTAGCTAATTCGCTTAAGCTTTGCCCTTTAGAAAATAGTTTTTTACCGCAGATCCAAACAGGAATATAGCCATGTTTTTGATAATTTCTGGTCCGTTCGACCAATCGCTGTGTGCTTAATGAACTACACTGAATCTCTAAAGCTAACTTTCCTATCAAAAGATCAGGGCGCTGATTCAACTCTGGTAGATATTTTTCTAGTTCATACTCAATAGATTCTTTCTCACACCACTTAGCAAATACTTCTTTCAAAGCTAAATGTTCTATCGTCTCACCTTCAGAATAAATACTGCACGTACTGTTATTGTAATGAGAAAAATGCGGCACCTTAACTTTGCCATTCTTAATTCTAACTGGATGATTACATGCCGGGCAATAGTACAGTTGATCTTTGAGTTCTTCGATTTCTTCTCTTGATAAGTGCAATAGTGTTACAATATCGTTGTCTTTTGAATAGGCATTCAACATATCACTCACCTCATAATTAAGGTACGCAAAAAAAAGAAACGTTCATCAAAAAAACTGAAACAAAGCATCATCGCTTTATTTCAGTTCTTTAATTTATTCAAAGTAATATCTTGTTAATTCCAATGCATTACGTTCCATGATGCATGTTCCGTATTCATTCAAAGTCTCTGGTGTAACTGTAGATAAATTAGTAAATTCCAACAACTGAGCTAATTCATTTTCTACATCAGCTTTTCCTAACTCATCTAATAAGAATATTACTTGGAGATAATACGTTCCTTTAAATGTATATAAATTCGCTATTACTGACTGTAAGAATACTTCATTTGCTAGCTGTACCATTGTGTCAAAATCATTAAGCTCAAACACTAAATTTTTCACCGTATTATCAGCAAATTCCTGTGTCTCATCAGCAAAATCTTCTTCAATTTGTTTACGAATTATATTACTGACTTCTTCTGAATTTAAATCATTAAAGCCTTCAAAATTAGATACTTCGTCAATCGATGCATTCTTACTAATAAATAGTTCTAAACCATCGCTTTTTGGCAGAACCTGAAAGGTAACAGCTTCACTGCCCTGAAATTCATCTTCCACATCAACTTCTTCTAAAATACTATAGAAAAAATTTTCTACTTCCTTGTGGTTGCCAAGTAAATCTAAAAAAGTGATCCCTCTGTCAGCCAGATCTTCATTACCAATCAACACACGTATGGTATTTTCATTGATATGTTCCATTTCCATGTCGCTACACCTCACTTTTGCTAATCAGGAAACTTATTCTTACGTACATTGTAGCGGAATCACGCCAAATGTAAAGGGAAAAGTAATAATATTCCTAAATAATCTGCTGTCTTAGTATAATCCTAAAATCTTGTTCTACCTACTTATATGTACTTTTTCTATAATTATTTATAAAAAAAGTGATAATCCACTTACTATGTAGAGATCAATATAAAAGAAAACCCTTGTCACAAGGACAAAGGTTCTCCTTTTTTCATTTTATAAACCTGCCATCAATTGCGCTTGACGTAATTCCAGTTGCCTAACTCCTCTTGGCAAGAAACGTCGAATTTCATCCTCATTAAAACCAACCTGTAATCTTTTTTCATCAATCATTATTGGTCGACGCAACAATCCAGGATTCTCTTTTACTAACTCTAGCAAGTCCTGCAACGGAAGTTCATCCAAATCCATATTAAGTTTTTGGAAAACCTTAGAACGAGTAGAGATAATCTCCTCTGTTCCATCTTCTGTCATTCGCAAAATTGCTTTCAATTCAGAAATATTCAATGGTTCTGAGAAGATATTTCTTTCTTTGAATGGAATCTCGTGTTCTTGCAACCATGCACGAGCCTTACGGCAGGACGTACAACTTGGGGAAGTATAAAGTGTCAACATGTGCATCACTCCTTTGTGTGACTTTCATCACTTTTTTGAAACAGGAAAATTTTCTGTTTTCCTATTTAATGTAAGTATACCCAATTTCTAATTAAAATACTAGCTCTTTTTTCAAAAAAAAACGTAGTTTTTCGTTATTTTACGTGTTTTTTTTAAATATTAAAATAAAGGACGTCTTTTTTGAATATAAAATTATAACGTTTTCAAAAACTTTAAAACTAATACAGCTTTAATAATCTGCTACAACTGTACTAGTCTAAAAATTCTGACATTTTATTTTTTCCATGTAATCCTGTTTTTTTTTTCTTTTAGCTGTATAATGATATCAGGACTTTTTATTAATTGATTAAGGTGGTTACTTTATGGAAACTATTTTTTCAGGCATCCAACCTAGTGGTATTCCGACAATCGGAAATTACATTGGTGCGATGAAACAATTTATTGAATTACAAAATCACTATAACTGTTATTTTTGTATAGTTGATGAACATGCGATCACAGTTCCTCAAGATCCTTTGAAACTACGTCAACAAACGCGTGGTTTAGCAGCTCTTTATCTGGCTGTAGGTCTTGATCCTGAGAAAGCAACGATTTTCATCCAATCTGAGGTATCAGCTCATGCGGAAGCAGCTTGGATCATTCAATGCAACACAACGATCGGTGAATTAGAGCGTATGACTCAATTTAAAGATAAATCACAAAAAAATGGTCGGACAGGCGTTAGCGCGGGACTGTTGACTTATCCCCCTTTAATGGTAGGAGATATTGTTTTGTACAACGCAAATCTTGTACCTGTCGGCGATGATCAAAAACAGCATTTAGAATTGACACGGGATTTTGTTGAGCGTTTTAATAAACGTTATGGACAAGCCAATCAAGAAATTTTGGTTCTTCCAGAGGTAAAAATCGCTGAACAAGGCGGTCGGGTAATGAGCTTACAAGACCCAACTAGTAAAATGAGTAAATCAGATTCAAATGCCAAAGGATTCATCTCTATGTTGGATGAGCCAAGTATCATCCGCAAAAAAATCAAGTCAGCCGTAACTGATTCAACAGGTATCATTGAATACGATCCAGAAAATAAACCAGGCATCTCTAATTTATTAAGTATCTTCTCTGCCTCTACTGGTCGCTCAATCGATGATATAGTTGCAGCTTATGAAGGAAAAGGATATGGCGAATTCAAAACAGATTTAGCTGAAGCAGTTGTCGATCTACTAAGTCCAATCCAAGAACGTTACCATGAGTTATTAGCTTCAGAAGAATTAGATGATATCCTTGATAGAGGAGCCGAGCAAGCTCGCCTTGTTGCCAATAAAACATTACAACGAATGAAGAATGCTATTGGTTTAGGAAGAAAGCCACGTAAAAGAACTTAATAAAAAGCCAAGCTGGCCAGCTTGGCTTTTTATTGTTAATCTCTAAATTGTGCATCGTGCAAACGACGATAATGTCCACCTTTTTCAAGTAGCTCTTCATGAGTTCCTTGTTCTAATATCCCTGATTCACTAACAACAATGATCCGTGTTGCGTGTTTGATCGTTGCTAAGCGATGAGCAATAATCATTGTTGTTCTACCTTCGGCTAAAGAATTTAATGATTCTTGAATTACTTGTTCTGTCTCTGTATCTAGAGCAGAAGTCGCTTCATCTAAAATCAAAATCGGCGGATTTTTTAGAAACATTCGAGCAATTGCCACTCGTTGCTTTTGTCCCCCAGAAAGTTTTACTCCCCGCTCACCGATCATTGTATCTAGACCGTCTGACATTTGATCCACTACTTTTTCCAAATGAGCCAGCTGGACGGCTTTTTGAATTTCTTCTTCAGTCGCATCTAGTTTTCCGTAAGCAATATTTTCCCGAATTGTTCCTGGAAATAAAAATACATCTTGTTGGACAATACCGATTTGACTTCTCAAAGAAGCTAGTGTCATGTCTTGAATATTGATATCGTCAATGGTAATTTGTCCATCTGTTACTTCATAAAATCTTGGTAGTAAGTTACATAATGTTGTTTTTCCTGAACCACTTTGGCCTACAAATGCTACTGTCTCGCCTGGTACAATCTGCAAATCGATATGATTTAACACTTTCGTAGAATCCGCATAGGAAAATGAAACGTCCTTATACACGATATCGCCATGTAAATGGTCCACAGATATTGCATCAAGTTTATCTTGAATTGCGGGCTTCTTATCAATCTCTTCGGTAAAACGTTTGAACCCAGCAATTCCTTTTGGATAACTTTCAATCATATTATTGACTTTTTCGATGGGACGAACAAAAACATTTGACAGCAAAATAAATCCAACAAATTGTCCATCTGTAATTTCACCGTTGATTGTATAATACGCACCAAAAATCAATGCAAACAAGTTGATTAGCCGAATTAAAAAGTAATTATACGCAGAACTAATTCCCATCACTTTATAAAAGGTAATCTTAGACTGACGGTACGCTTGATTCAATCCTTCAAAACGTTGACGTTCAAAAGGTTCATTAGCAAAAGATTGTGTTACCCGAATACCACTAACAGACGCTTCAACGCCTGCGTTAAAGTCTCCGAGGTTATCGTAAATTTTAGTATTGACTTTTGTCATCTTCTTATTGAAAAAGACTAGTGCAACCGTAATGAAAGGTAATACAATAAACGTTGCCAAAGCCAATTGCACGTGAATTCGTAACATCAAATAAAATGATCCAACCAAAGTCATCACTGTGATAAATACATCCTCTGGTCCATGATGTGCAACTTCAGATATTTCAAATAAATCTGTCGTTAAGCGACTCATCAATTTCCCAGTTTTTTGATTGTCATAATATTCAAATGGCTGCGTCTGTAAGTGCTCATATAGTTCACGACGCATATCCGTTTCAATATTTACTCCTAATTTATGACCAAAAAATACCACGATATATTGTAAAAAAGTGTTGAGTATATAAAATAAAAGCAGGCCCACGCAAGCTAGTCCGATTAATCGGAAGTTTCCTTTAGGCATGATTTTATCAATCACCTGATTTACAACAACTGGAAATGATAATTCCAGTAAACCAGCTAGGACGGCGCAACCAAAATCCAAAATAAATAAGTGCTTATATGGTCTATAATAACTAAAAAAACGTTTTAACATAAACTCCCCTTTCTCTTGACACTATGTCCATTATACGCAAATGAACAACAGTATGCAAAGTTTGAAAACTAGGATTCGTCTAAAAATTTTATAATAAAATGCAATAGATACTATCAATACTATTTCAAAAATCTAATTATTCATTCTAAAAAAACAAATAAAAAAAATATAATGATCACAAATGAATTTTCAGGTTGAAAAATTGTTATTTTAACTATATTATAGATGAGGTTATACGTTTACTTTATAACCACTATTTATTATTAATTAAGGAGTGTTTAAGTGAAAACAGCAAAATTAGTTATTGGCATTATCAGTATTATTTTATCATTATTAGTTTTATTTCAATCTTGCGTTGCTGGATTAGGGAACAGTATTAATAATAATGGTGAGGTTGGTGGAAGTGCCGGCATGCTTTTAGCCATCTGTTTATTAGTGGCTGGAATTGTTGCTATCGCAACACGTAATTCTTCTGGTAATGGCGGTTTTGTAGCTGCTGGCTTTTATATTGCAGGAGGGATCATCGCCTTCTTACTAGCAGGCGGATATGATGATTTATATCTTTGGTCTGTATTATCAATTATATTTGGTGCTACCTTCGTGATTGGGGATACGAAAAAAAGAAAATAATAATCAGATATTTGAGTACTGAACAACTAATAGTCAAACTGGAGGGAAGACATTCTCTCCGGTTTTTTATACATTTTGAGAAGCTCTATATACTGTTATGTCAATCACTTGAAAAGACCAAAACAATTTGGTAAATTATACGTATACATGTACATCATAAAAAACACCGATGAGTAGCTTATGTCTTGGGGAAGATAGGCCTGATCGGTGTTTCTGTTTTTTATTATACTAAATGTAGTTTTTTTTTACCACTTCAAAAATTTACTATCGATGTTACTTTTTTGAAGAATAAAATATCAAAATATGTTTTTTTATTCGCTTTCTGACTATGATATCGTTGCTTTCTATTATTTATTTTTACTAATTGATGATCAATTAGTAATCAGTCTTTCTATTTTTTATTATCCCTTACGTGTTAGTATTCTAATCAATTTCTTTCTGTTCTTTTGTGAAAAAGTTCGCTACAATGAAAGAGGATTTTGAAACTTTTTCTGAAAATAATTAAGGGGTGCAAATGTTTAAATGAAAACCATTGTTTTTGATGTGGATGATACGATTTATGACCAGCAACAACCTTTTAGAAACGCGATCAATTCAGTCTTTCCTTGTGTGAAGGCTGAAGATATGCATGCATTATATATTCGTTTCCGTTTTCATAGTGATGAAACCTTTCCAAAGGTCATGGCTAATGAATGGACACTGGAATATATGCGCTTTTATCGGATCAATGAATCATTAAAAGATCTGAATTATCCAAATGTTTCACAAGAAGATGGATTGACTTTCCAAAAAACATATGAAGATGAACTAGATAATATTGTCATGCATCCAGAAGTAAAAAAAGTGTTTGATTACTTAAAAGAGAAAAATATTCCTATGGGGATTATTACAAATGGACCTACGGATCATCAATTCAAGAAGGTCAAACAACTTCAGTTAGAGAATTGGGTTCCAACTGATAACATCATTATTTCTCAAAGTACTGGATTTCAAAAGCCAGAAAGGGAAATCTTTGACCTTGCTGCTAAAGAGTTTGGCATGGACTGCGAACGTACCTTATATGTAGGTGATAGTTTTGAAAACGATATTGCCGGTGCTAAAAATGGTGGCTGGAAATCGCTCTGGTTTAATCATCGTTTAAGAGAAATGCCTGCTGATGAAGAAGCTCATCACATTAAAGAAGTTACTTCATTTGAGGATTTATTCCCTACGATCCAATCGCTATTTTCATAGTAAAAAAGTACGATTTATACTCAGCGTTTTTCTGAGTATAAATCGTACTTTTAATTTTATTCTCCAATACTTAAAATCATTCGAATATCATCTTCAGTCATTTTTGCTAACTGTTCTTCATTTCCTTGAATCACTTTTTGGAATAATTCGCGTTTTTCCTGCTGTAAAGAATCCATCTTCTCTTCAACAGTTCCCTCTGCAATCATCCGCCACACTTCTACAACATTTTTTTGACCGATCCTATGTGCACGTCCTGCAGCTTGCTCTTCCACCGCTGGATTCCACCATAAATCATAAAGAATCACAGTATCAGCACCAGTTAAGTTCAAACCAGTTCCACCAGCTTTCAATGAAATTAAAAAGACATCTTTTTCGCCAGCATTGAATGCATCTGCCATAGCCATCCGTTCTTTAGGTTTGGTGCTCCCTCTTAAATAGAAAGTGGATAGCTCTAATTCATTTAATTCTTTTTCGATGATCGATAGCATACTAGTAAATTGAGAAAAAAGCAATACTCGTCGATTATTTTCTTTAGCTGCTACCAACAAATCTTTGACTTGCTCCAGTTTTCCAGAGCCGCCTGTATAATCATCAATAAATAGACTAGGATCACAGCAAATCTGACGCAGCCGAGTCAATCCAGCCAAGATACTCAAACGATTCTTCTTAAATGCATCTTGATCCATTTGACTAACATCTTCTTGCATTTGTTTCAGATAGGCTAAATAAACTGTTTTTTGTTCCTCTGTAAGAACGCTGTACAGATTACTTTCAATCTTGTCAGGTAAATCCGCCAATACCGTTTTCTTATCTCGTCTTAAAATAAATGGCTGGATCATTTTAGCGATTTCTTCTGGTTTCATTGATCTAAATAATGTTTTCGATGGAAATAATCCTGGTATGATCATCTGAAAAATCGACCATAACTCATCTAAATTGTTTTCGATCGGCGTACCGCTTAGAGCAAAACGTTGAGGAACCTTCAAACTTTTTAAAGCTTGTGCTGTTTTCGTTCCGCTATTTTTCACCATTTGTGCTTCATCTAAAATCAAGTAGCCTAAATTCAAGGCTTGATACATATCAATATCTTGTCTAAGACTAGCATATGATGTAATCAACACATCTAAATTCTCTTGATTAGCAAGCTTTTCTCGTTCTAATTTGTTTCCAGCTACGACTTCGGCTTGTAAATCTGGAGCAAATTTCTTCAATTCCGCTGCCCAGTTATAAATCAAACTAGCTGGTGCAACGATCAACGCTGCTCCTGTTTGTTTTTGTTCTTCTTTTTCAGATAATAAATAAGTAATCGTCTGAAGCGTTTTTCCAAGTCCCATTTCATCTGCTAAAATACCGCCAAATTGATAATAGCTAAGCATTTTTAACCATTTAAATCCATCGATTTGATAGCTTCTAAGCGTTGCTTGGATTTTTTCAGGTAATTGTGCTTCAAATTTTTCTGGATGGGTCAGATTTGAAACCATTTCTTTAAAAGAATCCGAAAAATGAGCCCGTGTATTGTTTTCCAGCATATTTTCGATCATTAACCCTTGGTTTCTCGGGACTTGAATTGTGCCCTGAACGTTTTTCATATTATTCCTCAACATCGTCAGAACTTCACTTGTCTGTTGAAACTCTTCTGAGTCTAGGGATAAAACTTCTCCTGTCTCCAAAGTATAAAAACGGTCGTTACGTAATAGACTAGCCAAAACAGCATCAATTTCCTGTTCGGCTATACCTGTTATATCAAAACGTACATCCAACCAAGAATCAGAGTCGGACACTTCGATCAGAGGTTGATGATGTGCAGCATCCAAATAGAGTTCTCGTAGTTTTTTCCCCATTCGAACTTCACCTAGACGTCTGAATGTCGGAACTTCCGCTTTAAAAAAGTAATACAAACGCTCACCAGCAGGTAGCGGTTTTTCATATCCGTCAGTGACTTTTTGATAACCAAACGCGGTTAATTGCTCTAAAATTTCTTGTTCTTTTTTACCGTCACGAACGACTTCTTGATTGGCACCAGAGGATACTGAATGCTCTTGATCCGTTGAAAAAATTACTTCTCCATAAGTAAAGTCGACACGAACTTTGATCATTCCTTTGATTTTCCGAAAAATAAAGATTGCTTCTAATTGATGATAGACCACTTCTTGAGCAACTTCTGTACTGACATTCACTGTTCCTAATTTTTTCAATAAGGGAATGACCCCGCCAAATAGATCAGATAACTCAGATTTTTCATAAATGATCTCAGGCTTTTCAACTCGTTTTAGTAACTGTAATAACGTTGTGTAGATTGCTTCTTGTTCCTGTGAAAAAATATAGACTTGATCTTTACTGAATCCCCACTGATAGTGGGATAAAAAGGTTGTTATCTGGTCATCGATCACCAGCTTATACTGATTATCTTTTTGTTTACTTATATCAAAAAAGATTGGTAATGATCCCGCTACAAAGGAAAGATGACGATACTTTTGCCCTTCATCGTTTAGTTGAAAATGAGGAAGTCTACTCATCTTTTCAAGTAACACTCGTCCTTGATCGATTGGTAAAACAAGATACCTTTTGTCCATTTTTCCTTTGACTTGCACCCCATTAGCGCCTAATAATTGACTTGTTTGATAAATTGCAGCCAACTGTTCTAATAATTCTTGATTTTCAATTGAAAAAGCTTCTTTCATTAAGTCAAAGTGATGCTGTTTATTGATCAAGAAAGTACCTTCTTTTTGGAATGACTGAAAGAACTCACCAATATTTTTAATAATATAAGTTTTAGGTTTGACCCCTTGATTTCCGAGACGTAATGAAACGCCTAAAACAGCTAACTCAGGATAATAACTGTTTGTTTCTATAACGTCAACGATATATTCAACAGTCAATGGCGTGATCTTATTTTTTTCTTCAGATTGATTTAATTTAGCGAATCCTTTGGTAAACATCTCTGAAATAGACAATGCTCGTTTTTCAAACTGGACTGGTTGGTCTGCTTTTATGATTCGGGAAGTTCCTTTTTGACGTAAATACAATTCAACTGCAACTGTATGCTTACAATAGCCATGATCTTTCCAATATGGGCATTCACAAATATCGTTTTCTTTTGCAGTTCCATCTAATTGTATGCGATAAAGTTCATTCCCTAGCACTTCTGCATGCCAAATTTTTCTCTCAGGATCTTGCACGACTGACAAAACTCTGCCTTCTTTCATATATTCCCTACCGCGCTCAACGATTCGTTCTGGTATACTCCACTTCATTTTCTCACCTCCTCATTTAAAGCCTAAGCCGTTTGATAGGTCACTTGACTTTGACCATTTCCATTTGTTTTGATTTGTAGTTGTTGGGGAATTCTTGCTTTTAATTCACTCACATGACTGATGATACCGATCATTCTTCCTTCATTTTCGATTGTTTCCAATGCCTCCATCGCCATTTCCAGGGCTTCTTCATCTAAAGAACCAAATCCTTCATCAATAAACAAGGCTTCAATCAAAACACCACCAGCTTGTTCCTGGATCACTTCGGCTAACGACAACGCCAACGCTAATGCCGCAATAAAACTTTCGCCACCAGATAATGTGTGAGCACTGCGCGTATTTCCAGCATTATCATCATACACATTGATTTCAAGTCCAGTTTGATTTTTATAACTTCCGGAATCTTGATTCAATTCAAATTGGTAACGATTATTTGTAAGTAAACTTAGACGCTGGTTTGCTACTTTTAAAACTTCCTCTAAATAGGTTTGCAAAACATATCTTTCCAAACTTGTTTTCCTTTGATTGTCGCCATTAATAGTCGTTGCCAATTGATGCAATGCAGTTACTTCTTCCCATTGATGTTCCACAGAAGCAATCAATTCTTTTACTTGCTGTTGAATTTTTTCATTGGATTGGATTTTTTCTTGTTGTTGATAATAATTTGCTTCTTTCGTTTGAAGTAAAACAGTCAATTGTTCGATCTCCTCTATTAAATTGCTTGTTTCTGGATGCTCTTTATTTTCTAGCTTTTTCTCTAGTTCAGTCAATTGAAACGCCAGTTGATCCTGTTTCTTATCAAACGTCGTTAGTTCTTCACTGATTGCTTCTAATCTAGGTACTTCCCTTAATAAAGCACGCATAACATTTCCGTCTAATTCAAAACTTGATTCTTGTATAGCTTTAGCCAATTGTTGTTCTAATGCTATTTTTTCTGCTAAATTCGCTGCTTGATCCTTTGCGAGATGTTCTTCACTATTTTTTAACAGCAACTGACTCTCTTTTACTTTTGCTAATTGTTCTTCGATTTCTTGTTGTTGTCTTTGCCACTGCATTATTTGTTGTTCAAGTTGTTGTTTTTTATCTGTTATTTCCACTAAAGAAAGTTGCCCATCCATCAATTGTTCCGAAATTGTTTTTAGTTTGGTTTGGCTTTCAGCTTGTTCCAGACGTTTCTCATTGACAAGCTTTTCTTGTTCTAGCACTTTTAATTGTTGCTCTTTTACTGTATTTTCCAGCTCAAGAATTTTTTCCTTAGCCGCTTCTATTCGTTCTAATTCATGTTCAAGTTTGTCAGCTTCCGTTTGAAAATTCGCTGTCACTAGGTCGATGTCTTTATCAGTTAAAGTTTCCTTTAATGTGATGATTTGCTTATCCTGTAACAGTTTGAATAACGATTCGACTTTATTTTTTTGCTGTTCTAATTCTTTTAGTAATTCTTGTTCAGCCTGTTTAGTCTGTGCGACTTGGGTTTGCAGTTTTGCAACCGTTGCTTCTTGTTTTTGAGCAATCAGTTCAATTTCATTGAGTTGTGTTTCGATAGACTGAACTTCCTCTAACGTAAACTCTTGGTGCTCGTTTTGATTTGGATGTTCAACTGAACCACACACTGGACAAGGATCACCTTCAACTAAAAATAAGCTCAAACGACTGATCTGCATCTTTGCCCATTGACTTTTTTTGTCAGCAACTTTTTTATAAATTTGCTCTTTCTCACTCTCGGCTTGTTTTCGTTCATCATCGGTGATAGACAATTGTTCTAGAATCGTTATTTTCTTTGTTTCAAGTTGTTGTTGTTGCTTCCAACTATCTAAAAAAGTCAGCCATTGCTCTTGATGTCGTTCCAATTCCAATTGTGCTTTTTCAATTTGGACTGTTCCTTCTATAACAGCTAGTTCTTTTTGGTACAATTGTTCAGCGTTGTCTTGTATTCCTTTTACCTCTGTTAGTTTTGTTGTTAAGTTTTCTATTTCCAAATGATTCGTTTCGATCATGCGTATAACTTTGTCTTTTTCTTCATACAAAGGAATTTGAAATTGAAGCTTTGTAGCTTGTTCTTTGGCTGCGTTCATTTCAGCTGATTGCTCAATAGTTTCTTGTTGTGTTTTTTCTAATTGCTGAATCAATTGACATTGTGTTTCTTGTTGGGATTGATTGTTCTTTAGCTCTTGCTCAAACATTGAAATCAACTTAGCTTTTTCATCGATTTTTTCAATCAAGCCTTGATGATTTTTTACCCATTGAAGTTGCTGAACTTCTGCTCGTAATTTTTCTATCATCTCAGCAGTTTGATCTAGCTCTTCTTTTTGTTTTTTGAGCTGACTTTGTTTTGTAAACTCATTTGCTAACTCTTCTAAAGAAAATTGTTCTTGTTCTTTTTGTTGTTTTTGTCTTTGTAATTCAGTCAATGCTGATTTATCTATATCCTGTTGTTTGAGCATTGCTTCTTGTTGTAGCTCTAAGGCAGCTAATTGTTGTTCTACAGTTTGCTCTTCTTGAGATTGCTCCTGCCAATATAGTTGATCTAATTTAGCTTGGATCATTTGTTGTGTCGTTTCAATCCCTTTATTGACCGTCTTTAATTGTGCCTTCAGTTGTTCATTTAACGTTTGATACAATTGGGTACCAAATAGATTTCGAAGAACTTTTTCTTTGTCGTTACTATTTGCAATCAAAAAGGTTCTAAACTCCCCTTGAGGTAAAAGTACGATCTGAGCAAATTGAGTTGCATCTAAGTGCAGTAGTTCTTGGATAAAACTGTCGACTTCACGGCGCTTTGTATACTCTCTAAGTTCCTTTCCAGAACGATCTTTGACGATCAAGGAAATCTTCGCACTTTGCGTTCGAGTACCGTCACCGCGTTTTTTATAAAGTTCTTGTTCTGGTTTTCTAGTAATTTCATAAAAATAGTCGCCATGAGAAAAAGTCAAGTGAACTTCAGTTGGTTCTGATGGGTCAGCAAATGTTGAACGCATCTCTTTTCCTTGCCGTAACTTTCCTGAACTTTCACCAAATAAAGCATAGCTCATGCCATCAAAAATCGTCGTTTTCCCTGAACCAGTCTTTCCGCTGATCAAAAATAAAGAAGAATCTTCAAACTTGTTAAAATGAATCGTTTCAGCAATATAAGGGCCAAAGTTTTTTAATGTCAGTGTTAATGGTTTCAACTTATTTCCCTCTTTCTGCTTGGTGAAGCTCTGCTAGATTGTCTTTGATCCAAACTCGCTGCTGTTGCGTCAATTCTTCTCCTGTCACTTCTGAAAAGAACTGACCTACTAGCTCAGTCGGCGCTAAAGCTTTGATTTCTTTTTTTGTCTCATTTCTCTTCTGTTGCAACTCTCTTCCAAATAATCGTTCGACACCGATCACTCGCGGGTAAATCTGTCGTAATTGATTCATCATATTAGGAATCACTGCACGATCCGTTAGTTGAATATGGACATAATTTTCACAATCGAAAGACTCATAAAACTGTTGAGCGGTCAACTCTTTAAAGCTACCTTCAATTTGTACAATATCTCTTAATGGCTGGATCTCTTTGAATTCAAATGCTGTTTCACCCACTTGGGTATCAACGATCCAAACCCCTTTTTTTTGATTCATTTCTGATAAAGAAAATTTTAATGGCGATCCGCTGTACCGTGCATTTTCGGCTTGTAACGCATTTTTCCCATGTAAGTGTCCTAATGCTACATAGTCGAATGATTCAAGCAAAGATAATGGCACAGTATCCAAGCCCCCCACCATTAATTTTGTTTCTGAATCAGACTTTTCACTACCCGCTACAAAAAAATGACTGACTAGAACATGAGCCATATCTGGTTTAAATTGTTTCTCCATTGCGGTGATTACTTCTTTCATCGCTTGTTCGATTGTTCGAATTTCTTCGTTATCAAAATATAAACGAGCTGAAATTGGTTCAAAATATGGTAATAAGAAAAATTGAGTATTTTCCATCTCCACTGGTTGAAACGCCTGATCCAATCGCGTATTCAAATGAAAATTCGATTGAATAAACCATGGACCACCCGTTTCTAAACGAGTACTACTGTCATGATTGCCTGAAATCGCCAATACTGGAAATTTTTCTTGTAAATTCATCTCTACGATCATTCGATTAAAAACCTCGATCGCCTCAACAGAGGGAACCGATCGATCATATAAATCGCCTGCAATGACTATAGCATCCACTTGTTCATCCTTAGCAATCGCCAGAATCTGCTTGAACGCATCCGTCTGCTCTTCTAATAAATCATACCCATGTAATTTTTTGCCGATATGCCAATCAGCTGTATGTAAAAAACGCATGATTTCACCACCTAAAAAAGTCCTTCTTACTATTATACCAAATTTACGGAGAAATATATGGTATAAGCATATAGAATTTTTTTGAAACAAAAAAACCTGAAATATAACTCTTCTAGTTATATCCAGGTTCTAATAGATGTAAATACATGTACCATTACTTTTCTTTCACTTCATATTTAAAATTGGGATCGATCTCTTGATCTAGGCTATCAAAAGTCGCTTGCATTCTGCGTTCAACTTCTGCAATCCCTTCTTTATCCATCTTAGCAATATCACTAACGTCGATTGGTTCACCAAAGCGAACTGTTACTCGACGACGTTTGAATAAGTCTTTCAAAGTCAATGGGCCTTGATAAACAGCAGGAACGATTTTGACTTTCGCCATTTTTGCAATCAATGCCACGCCGCCTTTCAACTCGGAGGAATGACGAGTTCCGCTTGGAAACATTACTAAGCTTAAATCCGTACTTTTTAAAGATTTTACAGGGGTTTTGATCGCACTAGGTCCTGGTTTTTCCCGATCGACAGGAAAAGCATTCGCATGCTTTAAAATAAAACTTAGAAATGGATTTTTAAATAATTCTTTTTTCGCCATAAAACTAAACTTTTTCGGTGATCCGCCCACAGCTAAATACAACGGTTCCCACCACGTTCTATGAGGGGCAACTAAAATATAATTTTCATTTTGAGGAATACGATCTTTCTTTTCATAGTGTGCATTGCCGTTTATAAGAAATAAAACAACCCGAACAACGCCACGCATAAATGTAAAAAACATGTTTTTCTTCCTTTCTTTTCACTAGCTATAAGTATGCCGAAAACTGATGCTTTTGACAAGTCTTTTTCACAGGTTTCTTCTAATCTTAATTGTAGTATAATATAAGGATATCATCTGTTCCATCAAAGAGCTTTGCTGTATAATTCAAGAAAACTGGAGGTCCATGTCGATGATCGAATATAAATCACTGAATCTGGAACAAAATGAAGCCCACTTGATTACATTACTTTCTAAAAATCAAGAAGAAGAAAAAAATATCCCTGCCGAACAGAATACCTCTTTTTCTTTGGCTTTATATGATAACGGACTTTATGTCGGCGGTATCACAGCGAATAAATGGATGAATGCCACTCATATTTCTTTATTAGCCATCAACAAATCTTATCGTGGTAAAGGCTATGGTAGTCAACTCCTTAAAAAAGCAGAAGCATTTGCCATTGAATCAGGATCTGCACTTATAACCATTAATACCCAAGATTATCAAGCAAAAACATTCTATGAAAAATATGGTTACCAAGTTTTTGGACACTTGACAGATACACCTTTTAGCGGCACAACAAAATATTATTTAGTAAAACGAATTTAAACTAAAGGAATGAGTATACATGTTATTACCAGGCGAACGAATCGATCAATTATTTGCGGATGATATTCAGATTATCCAAAGCAAAGAGGTTTTTTCTTTTTCAATAGATGCTGTCTTATTGGCAAATTTCCCTACATTTCCTAAAACCGGTACAATCGTTGATCTCTGTGCTGGAAATGGCGCTGTCGGTCTATTTGCTAGCCGTAAAACAAAAGCTAAAATCACACAAATCGAACTGCAAAAGCGCTTAGCTGATATGGGAAAAAGAAGTATTCAATTAAATCAATTGGAAAAACAGATGAACATGATCGAAATCGATTTAAAACTAGCAACAACGGTGGTAAAACCTGATTCTGTTGACTTGGTGTTATGTAATCCGCCTTATTTCAAAGAACTTCCAACAAGTCAAAAAAATCCTAATCCCCATCTAGCGATTGCTCGTCATGAAATACATACAACTTTGACTGAAGTCGTTGAAGTTTCTGCAAAACTATTAAAAACAAATGGACGTTTAGCAATGGTTCACCGACCTGATCGATTTTTAGATATTCTTCATGCAATGGAAGCTGCAAATATCGCACCTAAACGCGTTCGATTTGTTTACCCTAAAATTGGAAAAGAAGCGAACACATTATTGATTGAAGGGATCAAGCAAGGGAAAAAAGACGGATTTCGAGTTCTACCTCCACTGTTTACCTATGATGAACAAAACAATTACTTACCAGAAATGAAGGCGATGTTGTATGGCAACTGAACACTATTTTTATGTACTTCTTTGTAAAGACGATACATTTTACGGCGGCTATACAACCGACCCTGAACGTCGCTTAAAAGAACATAACAGCGGTACTGGAGCAAAGTATACCCGACTTCCCTCACGCTTACCTGTGAAAATGATCCATGTTGAAAAATTCAGCAATCGCAGTGATGCTACCAAAGCAGAGTATGCCTTTAAGAAATTAACAAGAAAACGTAAAATCGCTTATTTAAAAGAAGGGAGTAGGTAAATGAACCTAACGATTCGACCATTTTGCGTTGCTGATGCCACACAAATCGCCATTTTATTAAAAAGAATTTTTTTAGAAATAAACAGCAAAGATTATTCAATCGAGCAAATGGAACAGTTAGCTGCCGAATACACTCCTGAAAAAATTATTGAACAAGCCTCTTACGCTCATACCTATGTAGCTGAAAAAGCTGGTCATGTAATTGGTACAGGAACTATTTGCCCTTTTTGGGGCAGTCAAACAGAGAGTATTATTTTAAGTTTATTTGTCTTACCTGAATTTCACGGATATGGAATTGGTACAGCTATCATGAACTATTTAGAGCAGGACACATTTTATATCAGAGCCAATCGAATTGAGATTCCCGCTTCTAAAACTGCGGAACAGTTTTATTTACGTCTAGGCTATCAAGCAAAAAATAATGAACCAACTGAAGACGAAAATGGATATTTACGTATGGAGAAACGACGATGAAAAAATCTTATTCATTTAGGATAATCAAAATTCTAATAAACAGACTCTATTAACCGTTTCTTAAATCAAAAAACCTCAACCTAATGAATGGCTGAGGTTTATTTATGATTAAAGTTCTTGTTTCACCTTATAAAGTAAAAATAATAAAAACACTACATTTACAAGTAAGAATGGTACCATAAAATCTTGAATAAGCAAACTGATCACGATCCATGCTGCGAAATAAAGTATACTCTTACTAATAAAAGGAAGGTAATTATGTTCTTTTTTAGTATAAATAATCATATTAGCAATTGTTCCTCCTAAAAAACAGAGTAAACTAGCGGCTAAACATAAAATAAAGAACAGCGGTTGAATATCATTTTCTACATAGTTTTCATACAAAACGATCGATAGACCCAGTCCCACAAAGATAAAGTAATGAGAATGAATCAAAACCAACCCAGCGGTATCCTTTTGTCGATCGATTCCTGATTTGTACACCGCATTGTAAAATAAGAACATCACGACAACTAATAAAAAGAACAAAATACTGCCAATACTTATTTTATTAAAGATAATTGTACTGGCTACGGCAATTATTGCTTCACCGAATAATAATAGCGTAAACAAACTATAGCGCTCCGTCAAATGCCCAAAATTTGTAGGAAAATCCTCTAGTGCTTTTTTAATAATGATTGGGAAAAATGCTGTAATAAATATAGAAACGACATACACTCCAAAACGAATAGGATAAGTCCCCCAAGGTAAAATCGTCATAAAGCCGATCAATCCACTTACACATAAAACGATAATCAATTGATTACATAACTTCTTAACAATGTCCTCTTCCGTACTTCTCATCTTTAAATAGTACTGTAAAGCAATACTGAAAAATAAAATAGAGGTGGCTCCTGCAAAAGTAAAATGTGTTTTCTCAAAATCAACATTGATTGCTTGAGCTAAAACAATCACCCAGAACATATCAAAAAATAAAAACAGCGCACTTGTCTTATTCTTAATAGAAAAACGATTAGCAAAAACGGTTTGATAAGTCCAAATTGTCCAAAAGACGAGTGTCAACATAAAAAATTCACCAAGACTCTTGAAGGATAACTGTTGATCTGCACCAACAAATAAAATTGATGCAATGCGGCTGATCGCATAAGCAAAAATCAAATCATAAAACAGTTCGAACTCGGAAACCTCTTTTTTTAGCACCTGCATTCGATCACTTCCATTCTGATTGATAGTTAGTATGTTCCTTTTTATTATAATCTTGATCCTCTATTTATTACAAAAATAGTGACCCTTTTTAATACTTTTTGTTACAGAATAAAAAAAGAGAGACAAACTACAAAATAGTTTTGTCTCTCTTAATAGATTTATTCGATTACTTCTGCGCCTAAAGTTTGTTTAAAATGGTTTAATGCCCATTCATGTCCAACAGGATCAAAACTAGCAACTGCATTTTTATGAATCACGATTTTATAGCCTAAATTATAAGCATCCACGGCTGTATGCAACACACAAATATCTGTACAGACACCTACCAAATGAACTTCCGTAATCCCTCTTTCACGCAGACGAATATCTAAGTCTGTTCCACTAAAAGCTGAGTAATGACGCTTATCGATCCAATAACAAGTAGCTTGCGTTCGATTATCTTCATAAAATTCAGCAAGTTTGCCATACAGTTTTCGACCATTTGTCCCTGCAATATTATGAGGTGGAAATAAATTATTTTCAGGATGATATGGATCATTTAAATCGTGACGGTCAATTGCATAAACCACAAAGTCATTATTATCAATAAACTTTTTTGTTACTTCTACTAAAGATTCTTCAATTGCTTGCCCTGCACTTCCCGTAGTCAAAGCTCCCTTTGTTGCAACAAAATCATTTGTGTAATCAATTGAAATCAATGCTTTCATTTTAGAACCTCCATTTTAAAAGTAGAGCAAATTAAACCAGATGCTCCACAAAATTGATGACCATTTGCGCAGATTTTTCTCCTGCTTCTTCAATAAATTCATCAAACGTTTGAGAAGCTTCATGATCCGCTGTATCACTGATTGCTCTTACAACTAAAAATGGGATATTAAACTGCGCCGCTGCTTGAGCAATTGCTGCCCCTTCCATTTCACAAGCCAAAGCTTCTGGAAATTCAGCAATGATTGCTTTCACTTTTGTTTGATCATTAACAAAAGAATCTCCTGTTACGATCAAGCCGTGATGAATCGACATTCCTGTTTTCTCAGCTGCTTTTTTCATTTCAAGTTTTAAATAGTCGCTTGATTCATAATACAGAGGCATTCCTGGTAACTGTCCTGGTTTATAACCAAATCCAGTAACATCTACGTCAAAATAAGCTAGTTTATCCGCAATAACTACATCACCTACAGCAAGACCTTGACCAATACCACCTGCTGATCCTGTATTGATCACCATATTGACACCATATTGATGAATCAATAACGTAGTTGTGACAGCAGATAACACTTTTCCGATTCCAGAGCGTACAACGATCACTTCATGACGACCTAAAGAACCTGAAACAAACACGGCTCCAGCTCTTTCCCATGATCGAGTATCAGATAAGGCTTCTTTTAAGATTTTTACTTCTTGATCCATTGCACCGATAATTCCAATTTTCATTGTGACATCCTCTTCTCTATAAATTCAATACTATAAATATTACAATAGCCAACAAAATCGCTACAACAATGATTGCTTTGGTCAGCGTACTGCTGCGTTCGCGGATTTTGGTTTGCTCATTTGAACGTGATTGAGTGATTTCTTTTTGTTTCTTATGTTCTTTTCGGTAGAAATTCGAGATTTCTTTTTCTTTTTTACGGTATTCTTTATCCGCCTCTTTTTGCTCTTGCTCGAACAATTTCTGTGCGGCTTTTTCCTCTTCTTCTTTGCGTTTCCGTAATTCTGTCCGAGTGACCAGCGGACCTTTACTCATCGGTTATCCTCCTTCAGCAGCCTTTTTAGTTGCTGTAATTCCCAGTACTGCACAGCAAAAATTGTTTTTGCATCACAAATTAATCCACTCGCAATCTCTGCTTTCGCTTCGTCTAATGTTAATGTATATAATTCTAAAATTTCGTCATCATCTTGAGGACGGGGATTAGGAATTTTTTCTAACTCTTCAGCATAATAAATATGAAGAAGCTCATCAGCGAAACCAGGAGAAACATACATCGACGTCACAAAGGTGAATTTGTTGGCTCGGTAGCCTGTCTCTTCTTCCAATTCTCTTTCAGCAGTTTCTTTTGGGTGATCCTGTTCACCTGGATCAATTTTTCCAGCTGGAATTTCCAAGAGAACTTTTTCCATTGGTTTTCTAAATTGCTTGACCATAATCAATTTATTATCAGCTGTGACCGGAATGACCGCAACTGCTCCTGGATGGAAAACTAATTCACGTGTGCTCGTCTCGCCATTTGGCAAGCGGACTTCATCCAGAACAACGTCAATAATATGACCTTTAAATATTTCTTTTCTGGAAATCGTCTTTTCCTCAAACTCTTCAAAGTTCATCATGCATTTCACCAATCTTTCTATGGATATAATACCTTAATTTGGAAATTTTATCACTTATCGATCTTCTTGTGCATCTTTTCTTTGCTGTAAGTAGGGATTTTATACAATCTATTTCATTTATTAACAATTAATTAAGCAGTATGATAAAAGTTTTTTCCTACCTAATTATACCAGTAATTAAAATTTGAAACAGTCTCTTCGATGAATACTATAAAAACAAAGAGAGGCAAAACTAGGTTACTAGTCTTACTTCTCCTTTTAAAGATCGAACCTATTCATTTTGAATTTATTTGTATTCGACTATTTTTGCAATTCAGCCAGAGAGTTCATGATTTTAACCAAATCAGATTTGTTGCTCTCTTGTTTTTCAGCTAGAGTCCAACTGATGCACTGTAAATAATGATCCTTACTCTCCATCAAATCATAGATGTAGAAAACTTCAACACCATCTTTACTTGCAGTAAATGTGCGGCGTTCCCCTTTGAGATCATTGTATTTGACAGATTCTTTCTTTTCATCCGTCCTTTCGCCCAAATCAGACAAATCAACAGAATCTTTAAATGCAGCAAAATTGTCAAAATCTTTTTTACCTTCACTTAAAACCATATAGTATTCTTCTTTCGAAGCATTTTTTAAACTAACATCTGCATTGTCGCTCAGTTCTTTTGCTTCTACAGATTGCCAACCATCCGTTAATTCTACTTTGAAATTACCATTTTTAGTTTTGATAACTTCAACCTTACCTTTTGAATCATCGGTTTGTTCTTTTGTTTCTTCAGTTGCAGCTTTATTCTCGTCTGCTGAATCGCTCGTCTCAGACTTATCCCTAGGCTCATAAAATACTTCGTCATCACCATAAGAAGTCGATTCCTCTACACTAGAACTTGTTTCTTCTATATAAATGTCATCGTCAACCTCTTCTTCGACTTTACGCCCAGAACAGCCTGTGATCACTAATACTACCAGTAATATAGCTATGATTTTAAATTTTTTCACACTGTTTCTCCTTTTATCCTGATCATTACCTTCCATTATACATTAGGTTTCTCTATTTTTCTCATATTTCTTTTTGACTTTTTTGTGAACACTTTGGCCTTTTCTACATCTAAAGTAGTAAAAATCACTGTTTTCTCTTGTCATTTCTTACATTTTCTCTAAATATCAAAATCAACCTTTGGACTGATATTCTTTATGGAGCACAATGTGCTAAAATAACTTATATAGCGAAGGATAGTAACTTTCGATGGAATGAATGATTGGAGGGAATTTAAATGAGAAAAGGAAAGCTTATACAAGTAATTGCTTATTTATTTTTAGCAGGTTTAGTTCTGCGTTTTATTACTGGTGTACATCTACCAGCAGTTGTCGTGGTTCTTTTGATTCTATTAGTGCTACTTTTTACTGGTTCAAAGAAAAAAGGCGCAAAAAAGGAAGATCAATTGCCGAATCTCACAAAGTCTAAAGAAGAACACTATGAAACGATCGGAATGTCGGATCAAGAAATCGACTTTTTCCGTGATACAATGAATACAACTAAAAAACAAATCGTTCAATTACAAGAAAATATGAACGCTTCTACTAAATTAAGAGCAATTGACTTACGTAATGATACATTACGAGTATCAAAAGCCTTGTTTAAAGAATTAGTTAAAGATCCAAAGAAATTACACTTAGCAAACCACTTTCTTTATACCCACTTACCTAACCTAGTTGATTTAACTAGTAAGTATCTGGAAATAGACGATCATGAAATCAAAAACAAACAAACGTATGAAAAGTTGGAAGAAAGTGCTCAAATTATCGATCAAGTTTCAAAATTAATCAAAAAAGACTACGAACAGTTTGTCGCAGATGATTTAGAAGATTTAGATGTTGAGATATCCGTTGCTAAAAATAGTTTAAAAAGAGATAATGAGAGTAGTAATAATCAGTAAATATTTTCCCGAAAGATTACCCTTATAAGTTAACCTTTTGGGAAAATGAAACAAAGAACGGTGCAATTCTGAATTTCTAAAGGATCAACCAATTTGTTTCGCTTTTAAATTTAGGAGGAATCATAATGGAAAATGACCAAAAAGAGGTAACACCAGTAAATGATACACTGGATGATCTATTAAATAACCCGTTTTCAACACCTATCGATTCATTAACAACCACGCAGCAAAGTGAAATTTCTGCTTTACAGGATCAGCAAGTTGCTGCTCGTTTAGTCGATAAATTGCCAGCAGACAGACAAGTCCAAGCAAGAGAGCTTGCTTCAAAAATCGATGTCCAAGACTCACAAGCCGTGATCACTTACGGTTCTGCTGCTCAAACAAAATTAAGTGAGTTTTCACAGTCAATGCTAAATCATGTACAAGCTCAAGACATTGGTCCTGTCGGTGATTCATTGACTGATTTGATGTATCGCTTAAGTGAAGCTAACCCTGATCAGCTTCGAGCTGGTGAAGGGAATTTCTTCTCCAAAATGCTTGGCAAAGTGAAACAATCTGTTTTTGAAATCACCGCAAAATATCAAAAAATCGGTGCTCAAATCGATAAAATTTCAATCAAATTAGACCACGAAAAGAACGGTCTTTTAAAAGATAATTTAATGCTAGATCAATTATACAATAAAAATAAAGACTACTTTGATGCATTGAATATTTACATCGCAGCTGGTGAGTTGAAGATGGAAGAACTGCAAACTACGATCATCCCTGAAGCTATGAAAAAAGCGGAAGAATCAGGTGATCAAATGGATGTTCAAATCGCAAATGACTACACTCAATTTTTAGATCGTTTAGATAAACGAACCCATGATTTACGTTTAGCACGTCAAATCACGATTCAACAAGCACCACAAATTCGCTTGATCCAAAATACAAACCAAGCGCTAGCTGAGAAGATTCAAGCATCGATCAATACTGCGATTCCACTTTGGAAAAACCAAGTTGTGATTGCTTTGACCTTATTACGACAAAAAGATGCAGTTACTGCACAAAGACAAGTATCTGAAACAACCAATGATCTATTGAAGAAAAATTCTGAAATGCTTAAAATTTCAGCAATCGAGACTGCTAAAGAAAATGAGCGCGGTATTGTTGATATCGATACATTACAAAAAACTCAAAATGATTTAGTTGAGACAATTCAGGAAACCCTAAGAATCCAGCAAGAAGGTAAAGAAAAACGTCGTGCTGCAGAAATCGAATTAGGTCATATGGAAGAAGATTTAAAAAATAAATTATTGGAACTAACTCAATAATACTAAAAACCCGCACAATGCTTTTTATGCTTGTGTGGGTTTTTGAACTACCAAAGTATTTTATTCTTAAAGACAAATACAATCAAAATAACTTCTATTGCCGAGATTTTTTAAACTAATTCATGATAGGAAGTTCGAATTTTCTCAAATAATTTGGTATAAGGCTTAAGTCCCGTATATTGTTCAATCGCTTGATCCAATCCTTGTTCTTCAATAGCTTCTTGTAAAGCACAGGCTTCTGCATCTGTTGGTTCTTTAAACTTCATTGCGGCTGCAATCGCAATTGCTAATGCTTTGGGCGTCTCATTAAAGGCTTCCGCAAATTGTCTTGCAGGTTGAATAAATCGATCATTCTCACCTATTTTTCTAATTGGAGACCGTCCAACTCGTGTAACATAATCTGAAACATGTGGATTTTTAAAACGTTCAATGATCTTATCAATATACGCTTGATGTTCTTGATGAGGAAATTGAAATTTTTTCTCTAGCAAAGCTCCCGTTTCTTCCAATGCACTTCGTACAATAAACAAAACTTTTTCGTTATGGATTGCATCTTCGATCGACTCTATATTCCTCATATAGCCAAAATAAGCTGTGACAGCATGTCCAGTATTCACTGTAAATAATTTTCTCTCAATATAAGGTGTTAGATCAGATACATAGTTCAATCCCAAAATTTCTGGTGCCTGCTTTTCATTCGATGGTTTTTCTACCACCCATTCATAAAAAGGTTCTACTGTTACAGTTAGCGGGTTTTTATGTTCTTGATTTGGAACAATGCGATCAACAGCCGAATTAGGAAATGCTACAAACTCACGAGCATATTCTTGGGCTGAGACAGATAATAAGGGCAATACAGCAGCTTGAAGAATTTGAGAGGCCCCAATCATATTTTCACAAGCAATCACACTTAAGTAGCGCTTTGAATCCTTTCTTCGTTCAATCCCTTTTGCAAGGATTTCCGCTAACCTCGGTAAAATCGTAGGACCTACCGCAGTCGTAATGATTTCAGCTTCACTGATATACGCTAGTAAAGTTTCACTTTCAGTAGTACTGTTAACAGCTTTGATATTTTTAACTGTAAATGATTCTTGTTCAGCGTTTGCCAAAATGACTTCATACTGCTTTTGAGTGTTGATTTCCTCTACGATTTTTTCATCTACATCAGCAAAAATAACTTGATAACCTGATTGAACGAGTAACCAACCAATAAAGCCTCGACCAATATTCCCTGCACCAAAATGGACCGCCAGCTTTTTCATACACTCACCTCACCTTTAAATAGCTCAATGACTTTCGCTTCTGATTCAGCATTCAGCAATTGCTCCACATTCGCTATTTCAGAGCATACTAGGGCAATATTAGATAATAATTCTAAATGTTCATCCCCTACACCTGCAATACCAATGATCAATTTTACTTCATTACCGTCAAAATCCACACCTTCTGGTACTTGTAAAATAACGATTCCAGATCGATCGATCAAATGCTTTGAATCATCTGTTCCATGAGGAATTGCTACCATATTACCAATGTATGTTGTCGTTAAATTATCTCGTTCAAGCATTTTTTCAATATACTCCACAGCCACATATCCTTGCTGTGATAATTGTTTCCCTGCTGCTTCAATTGCTGCTTTTTTAGTAGAAAAGCGTTGATTTAAAACGATATCTTCCTTTTTTAATGTGAGCATATTACTTTTCCCTCTCTTCTATAAAAGTTAGTAATTTTTGAACAACATATGTCGTAATTTCTTCATTCATACCTTGTTCCAACTGCTGAATCATGTGTTGATCATTGACGAATAGCGTACTAATATAGCTAATAACTTCCAATCCTTCTTGTGAAAATTTTTCTGGAGCGAGTAGCAAAACAATCCGATCAATTGCTATTTTTGTTTGATCCATCGTTTCTATAAAGATAGGCTGTTCTAATGAAAATAACTGAAAAAATGGTTCTTTGATCGTTTCATTTCGAGCATGAAACATTCCAATTTTTGTACCTGGAATACCAAACGCTTTCCAATTTCCATCATATAAAAATGTCCTGACTAGCGCCTCAACATCTAATGCAGGTGCTTTTTCCAAAAGTTGCGTGCAAATGACACGAATCGTATCTTCCATTGTTCCTAGATTTTTATTCAAATTGGAATAGCTAAAATTTTTTAAAATCGTTAAAACGATTGATGTAAATAGTTGCCGTTGCTCTAAAAAATGAGTAGCTTCAAGTAACGTCAATTGCACCGCTTGCTCTTGTTCAGCAATTTGCTTGTGATACCCATTGTGTAAACTTTTTAAAAAAACACTAATTTGAGAAAGTTCTCTTTCCGTTAGAATAGGTGAAACTAAAAAATAATCAAAATCAACTGAACCTAAATCGATCGTAGAAATAATGATATTATAATGACCTTCAGCCTTTTTTCTTCCTAGTTCAAACAAAGAAACTGTTTCTAATTTTTTCAGTTGTGGAATCCTTTGACGTAATCGGGTAACTAACATTCTTGAGGTCCCAATGCCACTTGCACATACGACTAGTCCTGAAAAACTATTTTCGCTTTCTAGTTGTAAAAGTACGGCACCAAAATGCAAAACTAAATACCCAATTTCTTCATCCGGCGCTGAGTTTTTTTTGTAAACCTGATCAAATGCCCGCCTGACAACTTTGAATAAGTCTGCATAGTCTTGTTTGATCGAATGGATTAGTGGATTATATATTCGCATCCCTTGTTGTAATCGCCTTAACGTTGGCCGCAAATGAGCAATCAATCCTTTCGTCAAAAGTTCTTTTGGCAGTTCTTGTTTTAATTCAGATTCAACTCGCTCAATCAATTTGTTTACTAACAGCATCACTTCTAATTCGTCATTCTCTAATAAATGAATCGTACTTTCAGTTGTTTTTACACCTCTGAGATGTGTTGTAATGTATGCCGCTTCCCCAGCTGGTACAAACTCTGGTTCCATCTCTAAAATATCTGCTAACAATCCTTGTGCAGTGATAAATTCTGGATAGCTAGTCATTTCATCGCTACTTGTACAAGCTTGAATATAATTTCCTGCAATCATTCGTTCTACTGAAATAGAAATGTGTACAATTAAATTTGCATACGCTTCATCACTGATAGTCTCCAAATTGTTGTTGCGCCAGATTTTAATGGTCTGTTCCACTTTTTTCAATAACGGTTCACTGACCAAATCCAATAAACGACCTTCTATCCTCTCACTAGTAACTAAATCACGAGATTTGTCTTGAAAAAATTTTAGCAGTTGGTAATCGGGAAATTGCTGCCCAAAAAGCTCACTCATCAATCGCCTTTTTTGAGCTTCATCGGCTTTTAAAGATACACCAAATCCTCTTTTTCTTTCGATTTCAACGTTTTTTGGCAGTTGTTCTTCTATTTTAGTAAGATCGTTACCAATCGTTGAAACCGTGACATTCAAATCATTCGCTAACCCGACCAGTTTTAGACTTTCTTCTTTTAATAGCAATTTGAGAATTTTCTGCTGTCGTTCTTCTGGGCTGTATTCATTATAAGATAAGTCCATCAACTGCCAACGGAAGCGCTGTTTATCTGAATCATGTCCATTTAATAATAAAATTCCATGTTCTTTCACCAATTTAAGCTTGTAGGAATCAAGTACCTCTTCAACCTCTTTTAGATCACGTCGAATGCTTCGCTCACTAACACTTAAATCTTCTGCTAGTTCATTCATTAAAACGGAGCGCTTATTGATCAACAACTGTTCCAGGATCAACCGAGCTCGTGCTGAAAGATACATAGAATTCCTCCTTAGATTAAAAGCAAAACAGGCCCACTTGACTCCGTCTGAAAAATAGGAAATGATCACTGCGGAACATGCTTGGCTAGATAAGATCATTACTGTTTAGATAGATGTCATTACTGCTGATAATTTTTCAACTAATTCATCATATTTCACACTGCTTAGAAAATTATCAACAGATACATGATAAGCTTTAGGTAATTTTTCTTTTGCTCGTGAAGTTAGATCTTTATGTGTCACAACAATATCTGCATCATTTGGTAATTGAGATATCGCGGAATTGACTACTTCGATCGGTAAACCAGCTTTTTTTACTTTATTTCTTAAAACGGAGGCTCCCATAGCACTAGACCCCATTCCAGCATCACAAGCAAAAATAATTTTTTTCGTATTAGCAAGCGTCTCAACTGTATCACTCATTTTCTCAGCTGCCGAAAAGCTTGTTGCAACATCTGCTGTTCCAATTTTCCGTCCTTTTAATGCGCTGGACTTTTCAGTTGCCTCTTCAATTGTTGTCTCTGTTGTCTTTGATGCTTTTAAAACAACTGTCGAAATCGCAAATGATACTACCGTTGCCGCAATAATTCCCGCAAATACACCTAGATAACCATCTCGAGGTGTCATTGCTAAAATAGCAAAAATACTTCCAGGTGAAGCTGGAGCTACCAATCCTGCATTAAATAATGAAAATGTCATAACTCCCGACATCCCTCCACCAATTGCTGCAAGAATTAAAATAGGTTTCATTAAAATATAAGGAAAATAAATTTCATGGATTCCACCTAAAAAATGGATGATGATTGCACCAGGTGCTGTCTGTTTTGCACTACCTTGAGCAAAAACTGTATAAGCTAACAAAATCCCTAGTCCAGATCCAGGATTTGATTCTAGTAAAAACAAAACAGAACGACCTGTTTCTGCTGCTTGTTCAATTGCAATTGGACTAATTACGCCATGATTGATGGCATTGTTCAAAAATAGTACCTTTGCTGGTTCTACAAAAATACTTGCTAAGGGAAGAAGTCCATTATTTACTAATAAACCAACCCCTGTTGCCAAAATATTATTCAAGCCTTCAACAGCAGGACCCACGATTAAAAAGGCAATAATCGCTAAAGCCGAAGCTAAAATACCCGATGAAAAATTATTGACCAACATTTCAAAACCTGGTTTGATTTTTCCATCGACTAACTCGTCAAATTTTTTAATACAATATGCACCAGCAGGACCAACTATCATTGCACCAAGAAACATTGGAATATCAGCCCCCGTTATTACACCCATCGTGACCATTGCCCCAACGACTCCACCACGAATATCATAAACTAAACGGCCACCTGTAAAACCAATCAAAATTGGCAATAAATAAGTAATTGTCGGGCCCGTTATTTCATTTAATTGTTCATTAGGAAACCACCCCGTAGGAATAAATAAGGCTGTCAAAATCCCCCACGCTATAAATGCTCCAATATTCGGCATGATCATTCCACTAAGAAAACTACCAAATTGCTGAACTTTTACCTTTATATTTACTTGCGTTTGTTCCATCATTCTCCTCCTCTTTCTTAAAACAAGAAAAATACTGAATCTTTTGATCTGCGCAGATCACTCCTTTGACAAACCTTTCGTTGTCTTCTACATTGTAAACGCTCACTTATAAGGATTCAAGAAGATGAAAATGCAATTTTGTCCAACCCTTTCGGACAAAACTTGAAGAGCTACTTATCCTTTGCAGCCAGTTGTTTCGGTTCAATCGTGTACAACAAAAAAACTGAACGGAGCGAAAATGCTCCGTTCAGTTACTCTATATAATGTTCATCTAACTAAAATAGATAGAATCATGGATTGAACAGTTCGGGTTAAACGAATGCTTGCAATTCAAACATTCCGTCTGCGCCATGTATTCGGTAGCAGTCATTTCATGCTCACAGTTACCACAAAGAACAACTTTTGTGTCAGGGGCAATTGAAATTGGCCAAGGTAAAAAAATATGATTTTCCAATTTATTATGACAATGAAAACAAGCATAATATTTTTTACAAGAGTAACATTTGTTCGCAATCACATCAACTGGCGAATGATAATGCGTGCATCTCCCTTGCTCATCAATTATTGAGCCAAATATTTTCACCAACTCAATCTCTCCTTTTAGAAAGAGATTTTGAGATTCTCTTTGCTACAAAGGCTGTCATAAACGCTTTAATAGCATCTCCAGGAATAAACGCTAAGCTGCCTAGTAAACTTTTAGACAAAGAGACATTTGATAAAAGACTGACACCAATAGCACCACAAAAATCAATAAATAGAGCACCAAAAAGAAGTGTTATCCCAAAGCCATAGGCAATATTTTGATTATGTGGATTAAACTTTTCAGTCATCCAACCGATAAAAAATGTCGCAAACGGATAAGCTAAAAGATATCCCACGGTAATCCCGAAAAAGACTGTCATTCCTCCTCTTCCACCAGCTAATATTGGAAATCCTATCCCAACAAGAAGTAAAAAAAGGAGTGTGGCAATCGTTCCATTTTTCTTCCCAAGAAGTAATCCGCTAAGCATAAAACCAGCATTTTGAATAACGATCGGCACTGGCAAAAGACTAATCGGGATTGGCGGAAAAAAGCCTAAAACAATAATAATACTGATCATAATAGCTATTTGAGTGATATCCTTTGTTTTCATTCGTTCCCTCCAAAATATAAACACTATTTACATCATTAAAAATACTACTTCCATTTTCGTTTGTCAACCGAAAACAAAAATAAGTTAACTAAAAAACAAAAAATAAACACTTCGCTTGCAAATATGTCATGAAAGTACTTAATTTGATGCAAATGACTATTTCTTCCTCAGCACTCAACGACTTTTATTGAAAGAAAAACACGTCTTTAGTTGTTTTTCCTGATGAGAATGATACAATAAAGTAAAAATTACTTTTATCTAATTTAGAGAGGATGACTAACTTGACACACTTTAGTTCAAAGGAAGAAGAAAAGCAATACTACGAACAGCAAGCCGATGAAGCTGACTTTCTAAAATGGTACCATCAACAAGAACTTCCTGAATACGAAAAACCTTCTCTGACTGTGGATATTGTTTTGATGTGTTATAACAAAGAAGAAGATCAATTGAAAATACTATTAATTAAACGAAAAGGACATCCTTACAGAAACTCTTGGGCTTTGCCTGGTGGATTTGTAAATAGAAATGAATCCACCGGTGAAAGTGTTCTACGAGAAACAAAGGAAGAAACAGGCGTTGTTATTTCTAAAGACAATATAGAGCAACTTCACAGTTTCAGTAGACCTGATCGAGATCCTCGCGGTTGGGTAGTAACTATTAGTTATTTAGCATTTATCGGCGAAGAGCCGTTGATTGCTGGAGATGATGCAAAAGAAGTCCGATGGTTTACAATGGAACGTCAAAAAAATATGCTTTCTCTTACAAACGATGATGTAGAAATAATTTTAGACTTAAACTCAGGTGCATCAACTGGAAAGGATACATTGGCTTTTGACCATAGCGAAATTATTTTAAAAGCGTTCAATCGAGTAGCCAATAAAATGGAACATGATCCCCAAGTCCTTCAAGTTTTAGGCAAAGATTTTACTATTACTGAAGCTCGAAAAGTCTTTGCTAAGTTTTCCGGCACTGATTATAAAACAATTGATCACTCAAATTTTAAAAAAGCAATGCTTCATCATTTCGAAGAAATTGGCGAACGTCCTGTCGGGATCGGACGTCCTTCTAAAATCTATCAGCTAAAACCAGAAAACTCATACAAAAAATAAGGATCAATAAAGAAGGATAGAGAATATGGCTAGATATTTAAGAAAAGCTGTCCCAGAAGATTTAGGTAAAATCATGGAAATTATTGCTGCCGCAAGGCAAATGCTTCATGACCAAAAGATCCCTCAATGGCAACATGGTGAAGGGCCAAATGAAAAACAATTAGAACAAGACATTTTCCTACAGCAATGCTATGTTCTAATTATCGATCAAGAAATTGCAGGACTAGGAATCCTTTCAACCACTGCCGAATTGCCTTATGAGCAGATAAGAAATGGACAATGGCAACAAACCAATCAAAAATATGCAGTCATTCATCGAGTTGCTCTTGATCCTATGTATCAAGGGCAGGGTCTGGCCTTACTTTTAATGAATTATCTCATTACAACTGCTCGATTAAATGATTACCTAGATATTCGAATTGATACGCATCCAGATAATAAAACAATGCAACGTCTCATAAAAAAAGCTGGTTTTACCTATCAAGGAGAAATTTTATTACCTGTTTCTAACGGTGAACGAGTTGCGTATCAATTGGTGATATCCTAAATAAAATAAAACACATGACAAGAGCCTTTTAATTTTGAGCAATCTGACTCCGAATAAACAGTGGAAAAACCTGACTTTTTCACATCGTTTATTCGGATTTTTTGATGCCATTAAAAACACTCCAACTGTCTTGCCCCAGTCACAAGATAGTTGTTGGCTTTCGTACAAAGATTTTCTATTTTTTCATTCACTCTTAGTAATCCAGATTATCTCGAAACTCAATAATCGTTCCTTCAGGTGCTTCAATTTTGAACAATGAGCCATTTTCAACATGATAAATCTTTTGATTTTCTTTTGTTAAAAAAACTACATCGAATTGTTGAAATTTCATTTTTGCGGCTTCCAAGTCTTCTACATAAAAACAAATATGCACAGGACCTGTCGTCTCTTTGTCAAATGGCGCAACCTGCTTATTTTCTTTGCCAGTTTGAAGTTCTAAGTAAAAGTCAGACGATTTAAGCCAACTGTTGTATGCTCGACCATGAAAATTCTTTGTTTCCTTTACAAGGGCAAACCCAAGAACATCTGTATAAAATTCAAGACTTTCCTGATATGTATTTGTTTGAATGCACACGTGATGGATTTTTATATTCAACTTGCTCACTCCTTAAATCATTATATGTATTCCTCTTCTATTCATATTTATTCAATTATACACTGTAATTCTTCCTACTAACATAAAATAAGAAGATGAAACAAAACTTAAAAGCTGTTTTGTCTCATCTTCTTGAGTGATTATTTTACAATCTGCTTCGCTATAAAACTTGAATATTTCACTTGACCATCTACATTTGGATGAACGCGATCATCATAAAACCATTCATCATGTGCATTACTATAATTATACCAGTCAATAACTACTAAATTTTTATATTTCTTCTTCATCGTCTCTAGCATAGCATTTACTTCGTTTTGCCATCTGCGTGTAGGCACGCGAACATTGATCCAATAAACTTTACGTTTAGAACCGATTGCTGTCATAAACTCATCGAATTGAGCCTCTGTAAATGAGCCATTCGTCCCTAGTCCCACTAAAACATTATTTTTCAATAATTTTTCTTTGTCTAATTTTTCGATAATAGGTGTGCTGGTATACAACTGTCTGCCAACTTCGCCATCAACGATCATCTTAGGGAAAATTTCCTGTAAGCCTGCTGCAGCATCAAGAATGACTGAATCTCCAAAAGCGGTAATTTCCATTCCTTGTGCTTTCTTGACTTCTTCCTTAGTTAAATCAAAATTCCCCTCTGGTGCACTAGTTGACTCTTTTGCTGATTCTGTTGTTTTTCCTTCATTTTTAGCTTTTTCCTCTGCTTTTCTCTGATCTGCCTTCTTCTTATTGGCTTCAATGTTTTTTTGCAACTGTTGTTGATCCGCTGTAACTTCGTTAGAAGGTGCAACAGCAAACGCAAAAAGTGCAAAGCATGATAAAACGACGCTGATCAAAGCAGTAACCTTAGGCACTGTCACCCATGGTTTACGGAAGAAATCCTTAATTGCAAACCAAGTATATTGATAATAAAATTTGCCTAATGGTTTTTCAATAAAGCGATAGGAAAGTTCACTTATTCCTAGGATCAATACAATTTCAATCAGTGAGTGTAAGAATACATGATCACTTAAATTTTTGATTTTAGCTTCATAAAAAATCATAACTGGAAATTGATACAAATAGATACCATAGCTTCTTCTTCCAAACCAAGTAAATACTGGATTTGTCAGCCAGCGATTTAAATCAGCACCTGGATGCGCTGTGACTGCAACTAAAATCGTAGCAAAAATACTAACAATAAACATTCCTCCGTAATAGACAAAGGAAAAATGATCTGCTAAGAATAAAAATGAAATCAACAATACAACCAATGAAGCAATACCGACACCGTTCAATAGCGTTTTAGCTTTTATCGGAATTTCCTCTTTTAAACGGAAACTCGGCCAAACAAAAGCCAACGCACTCCCCATCAATATAGAAAACAGTCTTGTATCTGTTCCATAGTATACTCTCGTTGGATCAGATCCAGGAGTATATAGAACCGCCATCAAAATTCCAGAACCGACAGCTAATGCCATAATCAAACCAAAAATTTTACCACTATGCTTAACGTACCTTTTAAGAACAATAAATAACAACGGCCAAATCAAATAATTCTGGGCTTCAACCGCTAGTGACCAAATATGAGTAAATGGTGACTGAGTTGTAAAACGATCAAAATAAGAAAAACCTCTGAAAATCTGCCACCAATTATTATAGTAAAATACACTGCTGGCGACAACACTTCGTAAGTTATTCAATAAATCTCTTTGGAAAAATACAATGTAGGCTGATGCCGCCACAAGCATAGCTACTAAGCCAGGGTAAAGCCGTTTCATCCGCCGAATATAAAATCCTTTAACATCAATTGTTTCAGTTTGAAGCCATTCTTGTCTTAACAAATCGGTAATTAAGTATCCAGAAACTGCAAAAAAAATAGGGACGCCTAAATAGCCCCCACGCATTATATTAGGGAACAAGTGATAGAGAATCACGCCGACGACCGCAATAGTTCGAATCCCATCGAACCCGGTAATATAACGGCGATTTTCTAACCTTTTTTTATTATTCATTTATATTCCAACTTTACTTATATACTTTTTTATATTTCGAGTAATTTTTAACAAAGGAAACATGATTTAAAATTGACAGATGATAGAAAAAATAAGTCGTAGTTGACCCAAAAGGGGGTCTGTAGAAGTGTTAAAAAATTTCTATCGGGCTCATGCTCTTTGACGGTCGTTGTTTTTCTGACCGATTTAATGTAGTAAGTTTAATATACGTTCTTTCTGAACAAATGGCAAGAACTCTCTCTCTTTTTTTTTAACTTTTTAAGCAAATTTTAGATATTTTTATAAAAAAAAAGATTGGACAATATGCAAGAATTTGATTCCGCAGATTATCCAATCAACTAAACGATATATTAATGTTTTTTTATAGGGCATTTTATAGCGACCAGACAGTGTTTTCACTATAAAATTTTGTTCGGGTATACTTTTTTTGGGAACAAGATAAGACTTTTTATATGATCAAAATCTTCAAAACACTTTATCTTATTCTCTCATTGATTTATTCAGATTAAACTAACAATGCATATAATGACGGATTATCACTAAGATCGATAAACTTAGGATCAAACGTGGTCATCTTTTCTAGTAAATTTGGTAATTCCTCTTTATCTTTCAACAGTATCCCTAAAACCACAGGACCAGTGCCGCGATTAACTTTTTTGGTATACTCAAAACGTGTGATATCATCATCGGGACCTAAAATATCTGTTACAAACTCTCTTAATGCGCCTGGACGTTGCGGGAAATTGATGACAAAATAATGTTTTAGCCCTTCAAAAATCAATGAACGTTCTTCGATTTCTTCCATACGATTAATATCATTATTGCCACCGCTAATAATACAAACCACGTTTTTTCCAATAATGTCATCTTTGACCAACTCTAATGCTGAAACACTTAGGGCACCAGCGGGTTCTACAACGATTGCTTGTTTGGTGTATAGCTCTAAAATCGTTGAACACACTTGTCCTTCATCAACAGCTATCAGTTCATCAACATACTCAAGCGCGTGTTGATAAGTTAAATTCCCAACTTGCTTGACTGCTGCACCATCTACAAATTTTTCCACACTATCTAACATTACTGGTTTGCCTTCATCAAATGCGGCCCGCATTGATTGGGCTCCAAGTGGTTCTACGCCAATTACAGCTGTTGTAGGACTGACACTTTTGGTATAGGTTGAAACCCCACTAACTAATCCACCACCGCCAATTGCTGCCAATAAATAATCCACTTGGAATTCAGATTCTTTTGCTTCTTGAAATACTTCAACTGCCACTGTTCCTTGCCCAGCCATAATATTTAAATCATTAAAAGGATCAATAAATGCTTGGTTATTGGTTTGAGCATATTCTTTGGCAGCTTTTGCAGAAGCATCAAAAGTATCTCCAATCAATTTTACTGTTACTTCATCTCCTCCAAAAAATTTTACTTGAGAAATTTTTTGTTGAGGTGTCGTCGTTGGCATAAAAATCGTAGCAGCAACTTTCATTTCGTGACAGGTAAATGCCACTCCTTGAGCATGGTTTCCCGCGCTGGCACAAACAACACCATTTTTCAGCATATCATGAGGAGTTTGTTTAATCGCATAATACGCCCCTCTTAATTTGAATGAACGAACTTTTTGTAAATCTTCTCTTTTTAAATAAACGTTGCATTGATATTTTTGCGATAGATACAAATCGTACTGTAATGGTGTTTTCGTTACTACATCTTTTAACGTATCGTATGCTTCTTCAACTTTTGCTTTTGTTAGTTTCAACAAATTCTCCCCACCTTTATTATGTAATAAAAAAGAGACTGAGATGGAAGCATTCAGCTAGTTTCTCAGCCTCTTGTTTAGTATTTATTTTAGTCTTCTCTTGAAACGAACGGCATCATTTTACGCAATTCTGCTCCAACTTTTTCAATTGGGTGTCCAGCATTTTCTTTACGCATTTGATTGAATTCTTTAAAGCCATTTTTATTATCATCGATAAATCCTTTAGCAAATTTGCCGTTTTGGATATCTGTTAAAACGTCTTTCATATTCGCTTTTGCTTCTGCTGTAACAACGCGAGGTCCTGAAACGTAATCTCCGTATTCCGCAGTATTTGAGATAGAATTACGCATTTTCTCAAATCCTCCTTCATAAATAAGGTCAACGATCAATTTCAATTCATGACATACTTCAAAGTAAGCTAATTCTGGTTGGTAACCAGCTTCTGTTAACGTTTCAAAACCTGCCTCGATCAAGCTTGTAAGACCACCACATAATACTGCTTGCTCGCCGAATAAATCCGTTTCCGTTTCCTCTTTGAATGTAGTTTCTAATACACCAACACGAGTTGCGCCAATTCCTTTAGCGTATGATAAGGCTACATCACTTGCTTTGCCTGTTGCATCTTGATAAACCGCAAATAACGCTGGTACTGCAAATCCTTCTGTAAAGGTACGACGAACAAGGTGTCCTGGTCCTTTAGGAGCAACTAAGAAAACATCCACATCTTTTGGTGGGTTGATTACATCAAAATGAATATTGAAGCCATGTCCGAATGCTAACGCATTGCCTGCTTCTAAATTTGGTGCAATTTCATTGTCATAAAGATCTCCTTGAATTTCATCAGGAGCTAAAATCATGACTACATCTGCTTTTTTAGATGCTTCTTCAACTGATAATACATCAAAACCATCATTACGAGCAGCTTCTGCTGATTTTCCTTCACGAATTCCGATGATTACTTGATTGCCATTATCTCTAAGGTTTTGCGCATGTGCATGTCCTTGTGAACCGTAACCGATAATTGCGATTGTTTTTCCTTCTAATTGATTGTTTTCTACTGAGTTATCGTAATATACTTTTGCCATTCTTGAACCCTCCAAATTTTTTATGCTTATAAGCGTATGCTTTAAGACCCGTTTTTAGTTGTTGCCTCTAGTAAAACCTGTAACACCAGTTCGCGCTAGTTGTTTGATGCCATATGGTGCAACAACATCAACGAACGCACTGATTTTTTCGCTGGTACCTGTGACTTGGATCACGACAGAACGTGTACCGACATCGATAACATTCGCTCTAAATGGATCGATCACTGAGAATAGTTCAGCTCGAACAGCTGCTGGAGCATTGACTTTAACCAATGCTAATTCTCTTTCTAAATGTGGTTCATCCGTAATATCGGAGACCTTGATCACATCGATTTGTTTATTTAATTGTTTGGTCACTTGTTCACTTTCATTTAAATCTGCCACTTGGACAACGATCGTGATTCTTGAAACATTGTCTAATTCTGTCGGACCTACAGAGATGCTATCGATATTCACTTGTCTACGTGTCAACACACCACTAAAGCGATTTAAGACACCAGAATTATTATTGACAGTTGCTGTAATAATACGTCTCATTTTAGTCCACCCCCAGCATCTGATAGTTGGCTTTACCAGCTGGAACCATTGGCAGTACATGTTCCGTTGGCGATACCATAACTTCGATCAACAAAGGCCCTGTCTCTTTAAACGCTTCTGTCAATTCAGCTTCTACCGTTTCTGGATCTTCTATTCTGATCCCTTTGATATGATATGCTTCTGCCATCTTCACAAAATCCGGCTGTGTTTCAAAAACTGATTCAGAACGACGTTCACCGAAGAAACTTTCTTGCCATTGACGCACCATTCCTAGCGAGCGATTATTCAAGATTACGATTTTGATCGGAATATTGTATACATTCAAAATTGCTAATTCTTGGTTTGTCATTTGGAATCCGCCATCACCAACAAAAAGGACGACTTCTTTATCAGGACAGCCTAATTTTGCGCCGATTGCAGCTGGAACGCCGTAACCCATTGTTCCTAATCCACCACTTGTAACGAGTTGCTTTTCATTTTTAAATGGATAAAACTGAGCGGCCCACATTTGGTGCTGCCCTACGTCGGTTGCAACAATTGCCTCGCCTTTTGTCAATTCTCCAATAAACTCAATGACCTTTTGCGGTTTGATTTCTGCTTTTTGTTCTTTATCATATTTAAATGGATGCCGTTTTTTTCTTGAAAGATTAAGCTTTCTCCAATCTGTAGTATCTGCACATTCTACCTCGATTTTCAGCATTTCTTTCAGCGTTTCTTTGGCGTCTGCTACGATTGGGATTTGTGTTTCAATCGTCTTACCAATTTCAGCTGGATCGATATCAACATGAGCAATCAGTGCATTTGGCGCAAATTCTTTTGGTGCGCTAGCTAAACGATCATCAAAACGAGAACCTATATTGATCAAAAAATCGCAATCAGTCAATGCCATATTTGCTGCAAACGAGCCATGCATACCGCCCATTCCTAGAAAAAGCTCATTCGTTGTTGGAACTGCTCCTAGCCCTAATAACGAACTTAATGTTGGTATTTGATATTTATTGATAAATTCTACTAATTCTTTTCCAGCATCAGCATGTAAGACTCCTGCTCCAACCAGTACTAATGGTTTTTTTGCCGTAGTTAATGCATCCATTAATTTTTTTACTTGAAGTTTATTCGGTTTAACTGTTGGTTGATAGCTTGGTAAGTTCAGTTTAACCTCAATATCTGCATCGGTCTCCATTATCGTTATATCTTTTGGCAAATCGATCACAACGGGGCCTTTTCTACCAGTTGTTGCTATATGAAACGCTTCTTCAATGATCCTTGGTAATTCTTTTGTTTCCCGAACTTGATAATTATTTTTTGTAATTGGCATCGTAAGCCCAATAACATCGGCTTCTTGAAACGCATCTTTACCGATGCCATCAGTGAGGACTTGTCCAGTAAAAACAATCATTGGAATTGAATCACTCATCGCATCAGCAATACCAGTGATTGCATTTGTTGCACCTGGACCACTGGTTACGATGACAACTCCTGGTTTGCCAGTCGCTTTTGCATATCCTTCAGCCGCATGAACGGCACCTTGTTCATGTCTTGTCAAAATATGAGGAATGTCTCCGTCATACAACGCATCGTACAAAGGAAGGACTGCTCCACCAGGATATCCAAAAATCATCTCTACTTCTTGCTTCAACAACGCATCAATCAAAATCCTTGAACCATTTTTCATTTTTCTCTGTTGTTCTGCCATGAGCTTCCCTCCTCTAGTCTAGCAAATCATCTGGAATCTGCATGATTCCTCCTGTATGAGCTGATGTTACTAGTGCCGTATATCGAGCTAAGTATCCTGTTTTTACTTTTGCTTTGAATTTCGGCAATTGGTCGTTTCTTTTAGCCAACTCTTCATCTGAAACATGTAATTCTAATGTCCGATTTGTTAAATCAATTTCAATTTCATCGCCATCTCTAACTAGTGCAATCGGACCGCCTGCTGCTGCTTCTGGTGAAATATGACCTACAGCGATTCCGCGAGTCGCTCCTGAAAAACGACCATCGGTAATCAAAGCAACATCTTTTCCTAAGCCTCTTCCAACAATACTTGAAGTTGGTGCTAGCATTTCCGGCATTCCAGGACCGCCTTTTGGTCCTTCATAACGAATCACCACAACATGTCCTTTTTTTACAGTATGATCATCAATGGCTGCAACGGCTTCATCATGAGAACTAAAGCAAATCGCTTTCCCTACAAATTTTTTGATCGATGGATCCACTCCACCAACTTTGATTACACTGCCTTTTGGCGCAATGTTTCCATATAAAATAGATAAACCACCAACTGGGCTATATGGATTTTCTTTTGGATGGATAACTTCTTCATTTTTGATGACTGCATCTTGAACATTTTCACGAATCGTTTTTCCTGTAACTGTAATTCGATCTGGATGGATTGCATTTCCTAAATCGACTAACTCTTTCATGATTGCTGGAACCCCTCCTGCTTCATGAACATCGTGCATTGAGTACGCAGATGATGGCGCAATTTTAGATAAGTAAGGAACACGTTCAGCAATCGCATTAACTTCTTCTAAGTTGTAGTCGATCTCAGCTTCATTAGCAATTGCTAATGTATGCAAGACTGTATTGGTCGAACCGCCCATCGCCATGTCTAGTGCAAAAGCATCATCAATTGCTTCTTTTGTGATGATATCTCTTGGTTTCACTTGATTTTTGACTAAGTCCATTAAATGAAACGCTGATTTTCTAACGAGTTCTCTCCGTTCATCTGATACAGCTAAAATCGTTCCATTTCCTGGTAAGGCCATGCCTAAAACTTCCATCAAACAATTCATCGAATTCGCTGTAAACATCCCCGCACATGAACCGCAAGTCGGACAAGCATTTTGTTCCATAAAGTTAAATTCTTCTTCAGTCATCTTACCTTCTTTAAAGGTTCCGACTGCTTCAAACATGTTAGAAAGAGTGGTTGTATGTCCTCTAGGATCAACCCCGGCTTTCATTGGCCCACCTGAACAGAAGATTGCTGGGACATTCGTTCGAACACTTGCCATAAGCATTCCTGGAGTGATTTTGTCGCAGTTTGGAATATAAAAAACACCATCAAACCAATGGGCATTGATTACTGTCTCTGCTGCATCCGCAATGATCTCTCTACTAGGCAGTGAGTAGCGCATACCAATATGTCCCATGGCAATTCCATCATCTACCCCAATCGTATTGAATTCAAAAGGAATCCCTCCTGCTTCACGGATCGCCTCTTTGGCAACATCTGCTAACTCTCTTAAATGCACATGACCTGGTACAATATCAATATAAGAATTACAAATTGCTATAAACGGCTTCTGCATATCTTTGGCATTTTTCACTTGACCCGTCGCATAAAGTAAACTTCTAGCGGGTGCGGCTTCAATCCCTTTTTTTATTTGGTCACTACGCATTTTTCATCCACTCCAATTCAATTGTCTACAGAAGAACTTATATTTTATTCTCCTGATTCATTTTTGTATTTACTTCACTTGCTTCTCTACATCACTTTTTACAAAAAAAGACATCCCATCGATTAAATGGGATGTCTTAGTAAGAACCCCATCTACCAAAGACAAACAGGACTCAAACATCTGCGAAATTTCTCAGTGTTCTAAGTCCTACACGATAAAATAATGACTAATACGTGATTGTTGTTTGTCTTTTTCATGGCAATGGTCTCCTCTTTTAAAAAAATCTATAAAGATTAAAATAGCATGTGATAAATAAAAGCTTTTGTTAACTATATACCTAATAAATGAGAATGTCAATAAAATTTGATAAAAAGATTCAGAAAATTCTAAAAACATCAGCATATCCTTTCTTACTTATTGTTTGATAATACTAAAAAAAAAAACCTATATTGTTTGCCTCGATTATCTATGCTAAAGTATATGAGTTGAAAACGATTTTATTTTTAAACTTAATTAGAAAAGGAAGATGAGTTACGAATGAAAAAAGCAACAGCAATCATTATTTGCATGACGGGGATTTTGTTATTAGGGGGATGTACTAATTCAAAAACAAACAAAGAAACTAAAGCAAATCCAGAAGAAACACAAGCTCTTTTTGAAAAAGCAGATACAACTTTATCTAGTTTAGAAAAAGAGATAGATGCTAGCTATACAGATAACACAAAGGAAGCAATAAAAAAAGATATCACTCTAGCCAAAGTCAGCGAGTTTGAACAAGAGCTTAAAGATTTACCTAAAGATGATTTTACTTCTATTGAAGAAAAAGAAAAGGTTACAGCTTATACGACTCGTAAAAAAGAAGTAACGGAAGAACTTCCTGCATTGAGAGAAAAAATTACAAACCTATCCGCAAAAGACATTATTACTCGTTTTCAATCAGAGGGATTGACTGTTCACTACGTACAAGAAATGAAAAAACCGCAAGATTTTGGTGCTGCACCAACATATGCTAAATCTGCTTATATTTTTGGTGTAGAAGAAGATCCTTTCTACGCTGATAGTGAAGACTTAATGGATAAATACAAAAATGCTCGAGTGATGACATTTGAAAAAATCGACGATCTGAACAAAACCAAAAGCTATTATGATGAATTGGGGCAGCAATCAGGGATACTCTACTCCCATACATTTGGAAATGATGCACGCTTTTTCCTAATTCAAATGAATGGAGATATTCCGCAAGAAACATTTGACTTGTATAAGAATAGTTTAGCTGAATGGAAATAGTGGCAACATCATAAAAGAAAAACTGCTGACACCTTTTTATGGGTATCAGCAGTTTTTTTAGTTTCTTTGGAAATAATATAAAGGTTTATGTGTCAAACGCTTCATTTGTCTTTTTTTATCTTCAATAATCGAAAGTAGCTCTTCTGAGAAGCTTTCTAAAATAACTCGGCCGCCCTTATAAGTGCTTCCTCCCATTGAGATCACTTCATCAGGTGTTAAGATTACTTTTCGATGAGCAATTTTCTTAAAAAATTCTTCGATCAAATAAGTTGGCAAATAAAAATTATTTTGAGCCGAAAAAGATTCCAAATAAATGAAATCATCAATACTGATATAACAATCATCCATTGACATAAAATTCACAGATTTGTCTACATAAATGTCTCTTTTTTGTAGGATTTCATTAATCTTTTTGTTCAAAAGATTCAGTGTTTCTATTTCTTTGACAAAATTTTCTAGTTCTCGATAACGTACCGCTTTGCGTTCGTCGTATGTTACACGTAAAGCGACACCAACCGATACAATAACTGCGCCAATCAAAACGCCAGTTATTCCTGCAATAAAAACAACCATTCGGATTCCCTCACTCTTTTCATTCTTATTTTTTTAGTATAACATACTCTTTCACAAGCGTAAAAAAATAAGATGGAAATACAAAGGATTAAAAATAAATTTAATAGTAAGTCGTGATTCTTCTCAATACAGTATTTCTACTTATTTTTTATAGTAAAATAAAAATAGCTAGCGTGTTAGATTCTACTATTTTGTCAAAGCTTTAAAGTTGACCTTTATTGACCAATAAAGTATACTTTTTTTAAGCATTAAGGTATGCTTTGTGATAAAATGATTTGAAGAGTTTTTTATATAGGAGGAATATACTATGAATTTAATACCAACAGTCATTGAACAATCATCTCGTGGAGAAAGAGCATATGATATTTATTCACGATTATTAAAAGATAGAATCATCATGTTAAGTGGCCCAATCGATGATAATGTAGCAAACTCAGTTATTGCCCAATTACTATTTTTAGATGCCCAAGACTCTGAAAAAGATATCTACATTTACATCAATTCACCTGGGGGCAGTGTTTCTGCTGGATTGGCAATTTTCGATACAATGAATTTTGTTAAAGCAGATGTACAAACAATTGTTTTAGGAATGGCAGCATCTATGGGAAGTTTCCTATTAACTGCTGGTACAAAAGGCAAGCGTTTTGCCTTACCAAATGCTGAAATCATGATCCATCAACCACTAGGCGGCGCCCAAGGTCAAGCAACAGAGATCGAAATCGCAGCGAAACATATTCTTGATACACGCGATCGCTTAAATAAAATCTTAGCAGAACGTACTGGTCAACCACTTGAAGTCATTGAACGCGATACAGATCGTGATAACTTTATGACTGCTCAACAAGCAAAAGAATACGGTCTGATCGATGAAGTTATGGAAAATAGCAGTTCTTTAAGCAAATAATCACCTGCCCAAATTTTCTTTTGAAAATTTTGGGCATTTTTATTTAAACTAGGAACGAAAAGCGATACACTTAGATTAGAAGAAATGAAAGGATGATATTACAATGGATATTTCAGTTATTGATGCAACAAAAGTAACAACAAAAAATGGTTTGGCAATTGGACAAGACTCAGCACCAATAAAAATGGTGGAATTTATGAATGTTCGCTGTCCTTATTGTAAAAAATGGTTTGAAGAATCGTTTGATTTACTAAATGAGTATGTTAAAGCTGGCAAAGTTCAACGAATCATCAAACTATTTGATAAAGAGAAAGAAAGTTTGCAACGCGGCAATGTAATGCACCATCACATCAACTATGATTTACCTGAAAAAGGATTGACTGATTTAAAACAAATGTATGATACACAAGATCAGTGGGGAAATCTTTCTCTAGAAGATGTAGCAGTATTTGCTGAAGACAATTTGCAATTGTCTAAAAAAGAAGAACCAACCATTATCCAAGCAGTTATTGCAGAAGCAGAAGCCGCAAATATTAAATTTGTACCGACAATCGTGATTGGTGAGCATATCTTTGATGAATCAGTAACAAAAGAAGAATTGATCAGCTATTTAGAAGGCAAATAAAAAATAAGGCAAAGCTAATTAAGCTTTGTCTTATTTTTTTTAGCTACATCAGCTAATTTCTGTTTCTTTTCGAATGAAGAATCTTCAACTTCTTTTTCAGCATCCTCACCAAAACTCAAAATTTTGTCCACGTCTTCTTTTCCAAGAAACGTTCCTAAACCTTCTCCAAGTTGCTTGATCTGCCTCATAATAAAATCTTTATCTTCTACGCCCATTCTCTTCACCCAACTCTCTGCTCATTCATCCAGCAATCCATAAGAAGTTACGCACTTTTCTCTCTTAATTTATCAGCAAATTCATTGATTTTGCGAATACGGTGATTGATTCCTGATTTTGAAATCGCACCTGATGGAATCATCTCGCCTAATTCTTTCAAACTTACTTCCGGGTACTCTAAACGTAATTCTGCAATTTCCTGCAGTTTACCTGGCAATGCTGCCAAGCCTACAACACTTTCAATATACTGAATATTTTCAATTTGTTTTGATGCTGCATCAATCGTTTTATTAAGATTCGCTGTTTCACAATTGACTAAACGATTTACTGAATTCCGCATATCACGAACGATGCGGACATCTTCAAATTTTAGCATTGAGTTTGTCGCGCCGATCAATGTTAAAAAATCAGCAATCCGTTCAGCTCCTTTTAAATAGGAGATGTAGCCATTTCGCCGTTCCAACGTTCGTGCATTTAAATCGTAATAGTTCAACATCTGACAAATATCATCGTTATGTTCTTCATAAATAGAAAATATTTCCAAGTGATATCGACTTGTTTCCGGATTATTAACTGATCCAGATGCCATGAAAGCTCCTCTTAGATAGGATCTCATTTTTTGAGCATTTCCCATAATATCATCTGATACATGTGTATTGAACATCATACCATCTAAAATATCTAAATCAGCTAATACACTTTTTGTATCTTGTTTTAATCGTACGATATAAACATTATTCTTTTTTAATTTCATTTTTTTTCGAACTAATAATTCTGAGCGAACATCATAATGATCTTTTAAAAGAGAATAGATTCGTCTGGCAATCGCTGCATTTTCTGTTTGAACATTTAAAACAAACTGCTGATTCACAATGCTTAATGAACCATTCATCCGAATCAAAGCAGCTAATTCTGCTCTAGCATGTTCCCGATGAACTTCTAAAGTCGTCAGTTCTTTTTTTACATCTGCTGCAAAAGACAACCTACTTTCCTCCTCTCCAATTGTTTAAACCTTAATACCTCGCACCAAAAACAATACGGAATAATTCATCCACCACTTTGTCACCATCATGAAAAACTCCACCATCCCGCAGTTTTAAAAAGTCTGTAGAGATGACACGACAGCCTTCATCCCTTAACTTTTGAAAATCATGTTCTACTTGAACTAAATATTCATCATAGACTTCTGGATCCATGTATCCCTCAGGTACATTTTCAGTATTGACCAAAACAGTGTCAACAAATTTACTTTTAAGATGCTCATGTAATACACAAACATGGTCAGCATCGCTAAAATGTTCTGTTTCTCCTTTTTGGGTCATGATATTACAAATATAGACAACTTCCCCTTCGGCGTTAATGATCGCTTCTCCGATTTCATTGATCACTAAATTAGGTAATATACTCGTAAACATACTTCCAGGACCTAAAACAATCATATCTGCTTCTTCAATTGCTTTCACTACTTTTCTAGCAGCTTTTGGCTGCTCATCATCATTTGTGTTTGTCACAAAGACATGATCGATCGTTTTTCGATCAACAGCAATACTGGATTCACCAACGGCAGTCGAACCATCTTTAAAAACAGCATGCAAGGTCAGTGGTCTTTCTGACGAGGGATAAATATGCCCATCCACATGCATCATCTTTGAAAGTAACTGAATCGCTTCATACGTACTGCCGCGCATTTCTGAAACTGCGGCAATAATCAAATTGCCAATTGCATGATTAGCAAAGTATTTATCTGATTTATCAAAACGATACTGAAAAATATCTTCATACAGTTGAGGCATATCTGATAAAGCGACTAATACATTACGGAGATCCCCAGGCGGCGTCATATTCATCGATTCACGAATCTCACCGCTACTTCCTCCATCATCCGCAACCGTTACGACAGCTGTAATATCCGCACTTTGATTACGTAAGCTTTTTAAAATAACTGGCAGTCCTGTTCCTCCGCCAACAACAACGATTTTAGGTTTTCTAATACGATACGTTTTCATTTTCATGAGCGGTTTACCGTCTCTTTCCGCTTCCCTTTATCCCGATGCGTAATATTAACATGATAGTCTTGTTCTAATTCTTTACTTACTCGTTCTGTCAAAGCAACTGAACGGTGTTGTCCGCCAGTACAACCGATAGCGATTGTAACACTTGATTTGCCCTCTTTTTCATAGCCAGGCATTACATTTTTCAACAAATCAATAAATCGTGTATAGAAGCTTTCTGTTTCTGGGAAACTCATTACGTAATCGTAAACAGACTGATCTTGTCCTGTTAGCGGTCTTAACTCAGGGATGTAGTGCGGGTTCGGTAAAAAACGAACATCCATGACAATATCTGCATCGATCGGTAATCCATACTTAAAACCAAACGAAATAAGTTCAACACGAAATTCATGTGTATCTCGTGATTTAAATTCTTCGTTGATTCTTTCTCGTAATTGTCTAGGCGACAAATCAGTCGTATCGATAACGACTTGAGCATCTCCTCTGATTTCTTCAAGAATCGCCCGTTCTTTTCTAATTCCTTCTGTGATCAAACCATCCATCGCTAAGGGATGAGCACGACGAGTTTCTTTATAACGAGAAACTAACTCTTCATCAGTTGCATCTAAAAACATGATCGTTGTATCAATCAAATTAGTATTTTCCAGTTCAACTAACATATCTTGAATTTCTCTAAAGAAATTACGCGAGCGTAAATCGATCACTAACGCAATTTTAGTGACTTTTCCAGACTCTTTAATCAACTCCCAAAACTTAGGAATCAAACTTGGGGGCATATTATCGATACAAAAATACCCCATATCTTCAAAACTTTGAATGGCGACTGTCTTTCCTGCTCCGCTCATTCCAGTGATTATAACTAATTGTAAATTATCAGCCATTTTACAGCGCTCCTTTGGAAACATTTTACTAATTATAGCATCCCGGGCGTATCAAAGAAAGCTTTTCAACTAATTCTAGTTTTTCTTACAGAGTTTCTTAGGAATTGAAGACGTTGACTAGAAAATGAAAGTAAGACTGAAAATCTATTGTTTACCATCTTTTCGATAATATTAAACGTTCATTTCTTCATAATGAAATACTTTTAAAATAGATATAATTAATATTAACAAAAAATAAGAGAGTAAAGTGAACGTTGCAAGCCACTCTACTCTCTTACGATTATCTGCCAGTTTTTCTGACACTCTATATACTATATGATTGGGAAAATTTAGTTCGTTTGTGTTGGTGAACTTATATTCATAACTTCAAAAACTAAGCATCCTCAATGACATCAAAATAATTTAAATTCAAAATAGGATCATCACAATTTATGACTGGACGATCTGTAGGGTGACATTTGACAACTCTGACTTGCACATCTTCTTCTTTTTTGGAGATGGCCTCTCCTACAAAAAACCAAGAAAATTTCGATCCATGACAAACATAATGTGCGCCAATCTTTACTTCTCTCTTTTCCAAGAAAAAATCATCCTTTCATACTCTTTTGATAACTATAGAATATCATGATTTTCAAAAAAATATCATTCAACATACGTATAGATACTTTCTTTTTTTGACTTTTTTTAGATTAAAGTGATTAAAAAACACTTGTTTTTATTTATTTTATTATTTTTTTCTCATTTTTATTTTATCGATAGTCTATTTTATTTTTTTCCAATAAAATATAACTGATCGAAAACAAAAAAAGACAACTCTCTAATAATGAGAGTTGTGTTTTTCTTTTTTGAACGGATTATTTATAGAAGGAAAGATATATACCAATTCGGTTGAACAATATATCTATCTGACTGTGATTTTACTTCAAGAATCTAAAGAAATCAATACCAATAGACAATTTTTATCCAAACTTCAGATTTTCTTTAAAAACGGTGATAATACTTTCAAAATGGAGTATACCAATTTATAAAACACGCTTCAAATATTTTCCAGTGTAGCTATCTTTAACTTTTGCAATATCTTCTGGAGTTCCTGTTGCAACAATCGTTCCTCCGCCATCTCCACCTTCTGGACCTAAATCAATAACGTGATCCGCTGATTTAATGACATCTAGATTATGTTCAATAACCAGTACAGTGTTCCCTGCTTCAACAAGTCTTTCTAACACGACCAACAGACGAGCAATATCATCCGTGTGCAATCCAGTAGTTGGCTCATCTAAGATGTAGAAATTTTTACCATTTGAATTTTTATGGAGTTCACTTGCTAGTTTCATCCTTTGAGCTTCACCGCCGGATAATGTGGTAGCAGGCTGACCTAAAGTAACATAGCCTAATCCTACATCAACAATCGTTTGCAATTTACGATGTATTTTGGGAATATGTTTAAAGAACGCCACTGCATCCTCAACGGTTAAATCTAAGATATCGGAAATATTTTTTCCTTTATAGTGGACTTCTAATGTTTCAGAGTTGTAGCGTTTCCCATGACAAACTTCACAAGGAACATAAACATCTGGTAAAAAGTGCATTTCGATTTTAATGATTCCATCTCCACGACAAGCTTCACAACGACCGCCTTTGACATTGAAACTAAAGCGACCTTTTTTATACCCACGGACTTTTGCTTCATTGGTTTTTGCAAATAAATCACGAATATCATCAAAAACGCTTGTATAAGTTGCTGGGTTGCTTCGTGGTGTCCGGCCGATCGGACTTTGATCGATATCGATAATTTTTTCGATATGTTTATAGCCGGTAATACTTTTGTGCTTACCAGGTTTATTTGAGTTGCGATTGATTTTCTGTGCCAAAGCTTTTTTCAAAATTTGATTGACTAACGTACTTTTCCCTGATCCAGAAACCCCAGTCACTGCGACAAATTCTCCTAATGGGAATTCTACTGTGACATTTTTCAAATTATTCTCAGCTGCACCTGTTACTTTGATGCTTTTACCATTTCCTTTGCGACGCTCTTTAGGAACAGGGATTACTTTTTTACCAGATAAATACTGCCCGGTTAAAGAATTAGGATTTTTGGCTACTTCATCAGGTGTTCCCGAAGCAACGATCTCTCCACCCAAATGCCCAGCACCTGGTCCAACATCGATCAAGTAATCCGATGCACGCATGGTATCTTCATCATGCTCAACAACGATCAGTGTATTCCCTAGATCCCGCATTTTTTTAAGAGACTCGATCAAACGATCGTTATCTCGTTGGTGCAAGCCAATGGATGGCTCATCTAGAATATATAAAACACCAGATAAATTTGAACCAATCTGTGTGGCTAAACGTATCCTCTGTGCCTCTCCACCAGACAACGTTCCAGCTGCTCGGCTCAGTGTTAAATAATCCAATCCGACATTCTTCAAAAAGTTCAAACGATCTTTCACTTCTTTTAAAATTGGTTTGGCAATCATTTGTTCTTGTTCAGATAATGTCACTGTTTCAAAAAATTGTACTGCATTTTTGATTGCTAATTCACTGACTTGACCGATATTCGTGTTATCGATTTTGACGGATAAAGCTTGCGGATTCAAGCGATATCCCTTACATGTTCTACAAGTTAATTCAGTCATATATAAACGCATTTGATCGCGCGTAAAATCACTATTTGTTTCATGGTAGCGACGCTTGATATTCGTTAAAACACCTTCAAACGGCACTTCTACATCTCGTACTCCGCCAAAATCATTTTCGTAATGAAAATGGAATGGCTCACCATTTGATCCATTTAAAATAATATCTTGATGTTCCTCAGGCAGCTCGTTAAATGGCGTGTCCATATCGATATTAAAACTATCAGCAGCTTGTTCCAACATCTGTGGGTAATATTGAGAACTTATTGGATTCCAAGGTGTGATTGCTCCTTCACGTAATGTTTTAGTCGGATCTGGAATCACTAAGTCACGATCGACTTCTAATTTTATACCTAATCCATCACAATCAGAACATGCTCCAAATGGGGCATTAAACGAAAACAATCTTGGCTCCAATTCGCCTACTGTGAAACCGCAATACGGGCAAGCGTAATGTTCGCTAAACAGCATTTCTTCCCCATCAATCACATCAACCAAAGCATAACCATCGGCTAAACGTAATGCGGCTTCGAATGAATCAAACAAACGAGAGCGGATTCCTTCTTTTACCACGATTCGGTCAATTACGATTGCAATATCATGTTTTTTATTTTTTTCAAGTTCAGGTGCTTCTGTTACGTCATACGTTTCTCCATCGACACGCATCCGAACATAGCCCTCACGCTGAATCATCTCGAAGACTTTTTTGTGCTGCCCTTTTTTCTTAACGATCACTGGCGCTAATACTTGGAGTTTTGTCTTTTCTGGTAGCTCTAACACCTTGTCTACCATTTGTTCAACAGATTGACTGGTAATTTCAGTACCGTCGTTAGGACAAATCGGATGACCGACCCGAGCAAATAATAATCGTAAATAGTCATTGATTTCAGTGACCGTTCCGACAGTCGAACGTGGGTTTTTACTTGTGGTTTTTTGATCGATGGAAATAGCAGGGCTTAATCCATCGATACTGTCCACATCTGGTTTATCCATTTGACCTAAAAATTGTCTTGCATAAGCTGAAAGACTTTCCACATAGCGGCGCTGACCTTCAGCGTATAAAGTATCGAAAGCTAGTGAACTTTTCCCTGAACCAGATAATCCAGTCACTACAACCATTTTGTCACGAGGGATCGTAACATCTATATCTTTTAAATTATGTGCGCGTGCGCCATGAATGACGATTTTATCATTTGCCATTGTTTATCTCCTTTGTTGTAAAATACAGCGAGTATTCTTTAATCTCCAGCTTTTAACTCCAATATCGTATCTCTTAAAGTTGCAGCCGTTTCAAAGTCTAAGGCTTTAGCGGCATCCCGCATTTCTTTTTCTAATTTCATTAATAAATCAGCTTTTTCTTGGCGACTCAATTCATGATAAGACTTATCGATCTTGACTGTTTCGCCTTTCTCATTCGTCTTAGAAATTGAGATCAACTCACGGATTTCTTTAATGATTGTTTTTGGTGTAATACCATGTTCTTCATTATATTTTTCTTGGATGGAGCGACGACGTGCCGTTTCATCCATTGCTTTTTGCATAGAATCAGTAATCTTATCAGCGTACATGATTACTCTACCGTCAGAATTACGAGCTGCACGTCCAATGGTTTGAATCAACGAACGCTCACTTCGCAAGAACCCTTCTTTATCTGCATCCAAAATCGCGATCAAGGATACTTCTGGTACGTCTAACCCTTCACGAAGCAAGTTGATTCCAATCAACACATCAAATTCACCTAAACGTAAATCTCGAATGATTTCTGTTCGTTCTAATGTTTTGATATCACTATGAAGATACTTCACTTTGATTCCTAATTCTTTCAGATAATCTGTTAAATCCTCAGACATTTTCTTGGTCAATGTTGTAATAAAGACGCGCTGATCTTTTTCAACACGCTCATGGATTTCACCGACTAAATCATCGATTTGACCCATGATCGGACGAACTTCGATCAATGGATCTAACAAACCAGTTGGTCGAATAATTTGCGGAATCACGGTATCTGTTTGTTCATGCTCATATGGTCCCGGTGTTGCTGAAACATACACCACTTGATGAACATGCTCTTCAAATTCTTCAAGACGTAATGGTCGATTATCTAAAGCACTCGGCAAACGGAATCCATAGTCAACGAGCATTTGTTTTCTGGCACGGTCACCGTTATACATGCCACGAATTTGAGGCATCGATACATGGGATTCATCGATCACAAGTAGAAAATCATCTGGGAAGAAGTCAATCAGAGTGTAAGGCGGTTCACCTTCTGAACGACCATCCATATGACGAGAATAATTTTCGATACCTGATGTGTAGCCCATTTCTCTCATCATTTCAATATCATAATTCGTTCTTTGTTCTAATCTTTGGGCTTCTAATAATTTATTTTCATTACGCAATACAGTTAGACGAGCATCTAGTTCTTCTTGGATTTGGGAAATCGCATGTTCCATATGATCTTCGTTGGTTACGAAGTGAGTTGCTGGAAAAATCGCGACATGTTCTGTCTCGCCAATTACTTCACCTGTGAGAGCATCCACTTCTCTGATCCGTTCGATTTCATCACCAAAAAACTCAACTCTTAACGCATGATCGTCTCTGGAAGCTGGAAAAATTTCCACCACATCTCCTCGTACACGAAAACGTCCACGTTGAAAGTCGATATCATTTCGTTCAAACTGAATATTTACCAAATCAGTCAATAGCTTACTGCGATCCATCTCCATACCAACACGAATAGACACAACTTGTTCACTATACTCTTTGGGATCTCCTAAACCAAAGATACAGGAAACCGAAGCAATCACGATTACATCATTTCTTTCTAATAAAGAACTTGTTGCTGAATGTCGTAATTTATCGATTTCGTCATTGATACTGGCATCTTTTTCTATATATGTATCACTAGAAGGAACATATGCTTCTGGCTGATAATAATCATAATAACTAACAAAATACTCGACCGCGTTATTCGGGAAGAATTCTTTAAACTCTCCATAAAGCTGTCCAGCTAATGTTTTATTATGAGCAATAACCAATGTTGGCTTGTTGACTTCTTTGATGACATTGGAAATCGTAAATGTTTTACCTGTTCCGGTAGCTCCTAACAGAATTTGTGCCTTTTCGCCGCCTTCAATTCCTTCAACTAACCTTTTGATGGCTTCTGGCTGATCCCCATCCGGCTTATATTTTGAGACTAAGTCAAATGTATTGGAGGTCTCTCTTTCTATCATTTAACATCCTCCTTTTACTTCATTTAGTTTTGGTTTCTATTCAACTAGAATATCAGCAAATGATCTGATACACATCTCCTTAAATAGAAACAAAACGTCTCTTATCGAGTAGATGATACGCACTTTTTTGCTATTTTTAACTAGTGAAATTGAAAAGAAACTCCTGCAATTATTTTAACATACCGAACATATTTTCGCTAGTTATAGAATGCATTGCGTATACGCAATTTTCGCTAATTTACATTTTATTTAATCTTTTGTTTGCATCCTTTTACTTTATCCTTTGCTACTTACACCTAGATATGTAATGTTTTGTGACATCCGATGTAAGAAAATGAGTTTTTTTTAATTATATCACGTTGAATGACTTGTGTTTTTGCCTTTTTTTACTATATAATTATCCAATATGCAAATATAGGAGGTATTTTATGAAAAGGAAACACTTTTTACTTTCATTCATTGTAATGATGGCAAGTCTACTGACATTTACACTTGGGCAGAATGCTCAAGCTGAGGAAAAAACATATAATATAGGAACAGATTTGACTTTTGCCCCTTTTGAATTTCAAGACTCTAAAGGTGAATATGTCGGAATCGATGTGGATTTACTTCATGCAATAGCTAAAGATCAGAACTTCAAAGTAAACCTGAAACCACTTGGTTTTGACAGTGCCATTCAAGCTGTACAGTCAAAACAAGTTGACGGTATGATTGCCGGTATGAGTATTACAGATGAACGTAAGAAATCATTCGACTTTTCAGAACCTTATTTCGACAGCGGCTTACAAATGGCTGTCAAAAAAGGCAATGACAAAATCAAACGTTATGAAGACTTAAAAGGGAAAACGGCCGCAGCTAAAGTAGGAACTGAAAGTGCTACTTTCTTGGAGAAAAATCAAGAAAAATATGGCTATACTGTCAAAAATTTTGATGATGCAACAGGACTTTATCAAGCGCTAGAAAATGGCGAAGCAGATGCAATTTTTGATGACTATCCCGTTTTGGGCTATGCTGTAACAAATGGTCAAAACCTACAATTAGTTGGAAAAAAAGAAACAGGCAGTTCTTACGGTTTTGCTGTTAAAAAAGGACAAAACAAAGAATTGATCGAAAAGTTTAATGCTGGTTTGAAAGAACTGAAAAGTTCAGGTAAGTATGAGGATATTTTAGCTAAATATATTTCTACTGGAACTGAGACAAAAACTGACTCTGACTCTAAAATGAAGAAGATCCAACCCAAAAAAGAGTCTTACGTGATCGCAAGTGATTCGACTTTTGCTCCATTTGAATTCCAAAATTCAAACGGTAAGTATGAGGGAATCGATGTGGATTTAGTTAACCGCATTGCTGAATTACAAGACTTTACTATCGAGTTTAAATTTATCGGTTTTAGTTCTGCTGTTCAAGCAGTTGAATCTGGACAAGCAGACGCTATGATCGCTGGAATGACAATCACAGATGAACGTGAAAAATCATTTGACTTCTCTACTCCTTATTTTAACAGCGGCATTCAAATCGCTGTCAAAAAAGGCAATGATGATATTCACTCATACGAAGATTTAAAAGGCAAAAAAGTTGGTGCTAAAATTGGAACTGAAAGTGCTGATTTTCTTGAAGCTAATAAAAATAAATATGGCTACTCAGTCAAATATTTAGATACAACTGATGCATTGTATAGCGCGCTTGAAATTGGTGAAATCAATGCGATGATGGATGACTATCCAGTAATCGGTTATGGTGTCGCTCAAAAACAACCATTAGCAACACCGATTCCTCGTGAAGAAGGTGGAAAGTACGGTTTCGCAGTTAAAAAAGGCAAAAATCCTGAATTGGTTCAAATGTTCAATGAAGGTTTAGCTGAATTAAAACGTACTGGCGAGTATGACGAAATCATCGGAAAATACGTAAAAGATGGTTCTACTGAAAATAAAGTAGATGAATCAACCTTCACTGGTATGATTCAAAACAACTGGAAACGTCTGTTGAGCGGTTTATGGATGACTATTCAGTTAACACTGATTTCATTTATTTTAGCGTTGATCGTTGGAGTGATCTTTGGATTATTCAGTGCATCTCCTTCTAAAACGTTACGCGTGATCTCCACTATTTATGTTGATATCATTCGTGGTATTCCTTTAATGGTATTAGCCTTCTTCATCTACTTTGGCTTACCAGGGATTTTAGGTTTTAACATTCCTGTTTTTCTTGCAGGGATCATTACTCTAACATTAAATGCAAGTGCTTATATCTCTGAAATTGTCCGTGGTGGGATCAACGCAGTACCCGTTGGACAAATGGAAGCTTCTCGCAGTTTAGGACTTTCTTATAATCGAACCATGCAAAAAATCATTTTACCGCAAGCAATCAAAATCATGATACCTTCTTTCGTCAATCAATTTGTTATTTCTTTAAAAGATACAACGATTCTTTCTGCGATCGGTTTGATCGAACTACTGCAAACAGGTAAAATAATTGTTGCTAGAAACTTACAAAGTACTATGGTATACTTCGTGATCGCAATGATGTACTTGATCTTGATTACAGCCTTGACGAAATTAGCGAAAGTTTTAGAAAAGAAGGTGAATTAATATGGCTGAAAAAATTCTTGTAGAACATTTAGTAAAAAAATACGGCGATAATACCGTACTGAACGACATCAACGTTTCCATTCAAGAAGGCGATGTTGTTTGTGTCATTGGTCCTTCTGGGTCTGGCAAAAGTACTTTTCTTCGCTGTTTGAATCAGCTTGAAGAAGCCACTAGCGGTGATATTATCATCGATGGAGCAAATTTAACGGATAAAAATACGAATATCAACAAAGTGCGTCAGCATATTGGAATGGTTTTCCAACATTTTAATTTGTTTCCTCACTTATCAATCTTAGAAAATATTACTTTGGCACCAACGGATCTAGGCCGTTTGTCAAAGAAAGAAGCAGAAGAAAAAGCAATCAAGCTTTTAGATACTGTTGGTTTGGCCGATAAAAAAGATAGTTACCCAGAATCATTATCGGGCGGACAAAAGCAACGTGTAGCAATCGCTCGTGCCTTAGCAATGAATCCTGATATCATGCTATTCGATGAACCAACATCTGCACTTGATCCTGAAATGGTCGGTGATGTGTTGAATGTCATGAAAAAATTGGCAAAACAAGGAATGACGATGGTTATCGTAACTCACGAAATGGGCTTTGCAAAAGAAGTAGCCAATCGCGTCATGTTTATTGATGGCGGTAATTTCTTAGAAGATGGTACACCACAACAAATCTTTGAAAATCCGCAGAATGAACGGACGAAAGATTTCTTGGATAAAGTGCTTAATATTTAGAAATAAAGAATGGATCACTCTTCATATATGAGTGATCCATTTTTATATTGTTTGAACTTACTTTATACTTGATAATTATTCTTTTTTAAAGTAAATTTGAACAGTCTTCAGACTACAATACCTAAAAAAAGGAGCCTTGTAATGAAACGACTATATACTTTTTTTACCGAGGATTTATTATTTTCTCTGTCTTTTTTGATTGCCATTATTAGTTGTTATTTCGGTAAATTCTCGTTACAGTCAATTGATTTTAAAGTTATTTTTTGTTTACTTGGTTTGATGCTATTCATAAAAAATCTTGAAAAATTTGGTATTCTAACCTATTTTGCTGATAAAATGATTGATTTTTCTTCGACCTCTCGTGACCTAATCAGAAATATTGTCTTTTTATCGTTTTTCAGCTCTATGATCCTAACAAACGATGTTGCGATTCTTACATTGATGCCGATTTATCTCACGATCATCAAGAAGTTTCCAGAAATGGGCGACAAAATTTTTGGTGCCGTCCTGTTGATTGTTGCCGCAAATTTAGGTAGTAGTTTTTTTCCTTTTGGCAACCCACAAAACCTGTTCTTATTTTCTTATTATTCACTTTCAACTGTGACATTTTTTAAATGGTCCATCTTACTACTCATTTCTTCAATTATATTTTTATTGATTTCATTTCTATTCATAAAAAAAAGAGTACTTCCAAAACATCACACTCTGGTTCCCAAGATTGACAAAAGAAAAATACCATTTTTTAGTTTCATTGGCTGTTTCATTCTTTTAGGGATTTTTAACATACTCCCATATTATGTTGTAATTCCGATTGCCGTGATCATCCTAACCATTTATGATAAAAATGTACTTAGACAAATTGATTATAAACTGTTATGGACCTTTATCTTTTTCTTTATTGCTGTGGGTAATTTTGCTCAGATCGAACTGCTTTCGACTTTCATTAGAGAACAATTCACCACCAATACACAAACATTTTTTGGTAGTATTCTCGTTAGCCAAATCATCAGTAACGTTCCTGCTGCTATTTTGATTGCACCATTTACAGAACAATCTCAGGCACTCTTTTGGGGTGTTAATGTGGGAGGCTTAGGAACGATCATTGCTTCGTTAGCTAATTTGATTGGTTTTAAACTATATAAAGAGTACTATCCTAAACAATCAAAAGTTTTTCTTTGGCAGTTTACTGCCATAAACGTAGTATTTTTACTGTTCTTCATCATGCTTTTTGGCTTTATATTATAAAAAAGCAAGGCATAGTAATAATAAACTAAACCGACCTCCAAACGTTCAATCAGAAATTTGACGTTTGGAGGTCGGTGTTTTTATGGTGAAATATCGTTTTGGATTTAAATTAATTAATTTGCAATGGCTTCAAGTCTAGCCTTCACATCTTGTTCTGAAAGTTCATTTCTCATCACATAACGATTCGCAGGATGATGGCGACATTCATCTGAACAGCTACCAAGATACTTCGCTTCGTTTTCTTCTGATGCTAAAATTTGTTTATTACAGAATGGATTAGCACAATTGATGTAACGTTCGCAAGGCGTGCCATCAAACCAGTCTTTACCAATGATTTTTTTATCAACATGATTGATTTCAACACTGATTCGTTCATCAAAGACATACATTTTTCCATCCCATAGTTCGCCTCTTGTTTCAGGATCTTTTCCATAAACAGCGATGCCCCCATGAAGTTGAGCGACATCTTCAAAGCCTTCTTTGATCAACCAACCAGAAAATTTCTCACAACGAATGCCACCAGTACAGTAAGTAACAACTTTTTTGTCCATAAATTGTTCTTTGTTGTCTCTAATCCATTGTGGTAATTCTCTAAAGTTACGAATGTCAGGACGAACAGCCCCTCTGAAATGACCCAAGTCATATTCATAATCATTTCTAGCATCGATTACAACTGTATCTTCATCTAGCAATGCTTCTTTAAATTCCACCGGCTCTAAATATTTCCCAGTTAATTCTAATGGATTCACATCTTCTTCCAAGCTTAAAGAAACAAGTTCTTTTCTAGGACGAACGAACATTTTATGGAAAGCATTTTCTGCTACTTCATCGATCTTGAAATAGGTATCTTTGAAACGATCATCAGCTAACATCGCTTCCATATAAGCATCGGTATCCGCAATCGTTCCTGAAAGGGTGCCATTGATTCCTTCATTTGCTACTAAAATTCTTCCTTTTAAGTTCAACGACTTACAAAAAGCTAAATGCTCCTTTGCAAATTCTTCTGGGTTTTCAATTGTCGTGTATTTATAATAAAGTAATACGCGGTAATCCATTTTATCTTTCTCCTTTTTCTTAGAAACTGTTTTGCTATCTCCATAATAACTGTACAGTTCCCTTTTTCTATTCATACGTATTTAGTATATAAAAAAAGAAATAGGAAAAGCGAGCTATTTGCTTGTGTATAAATGCACAGATTGGAAAACAAAACAGCCTAGGCTTTTCAAAAAGAAAAGCCTAGGCTGTTCGTGTATGTTTCCTTCTTATTGTCCAGATACCGCAAAATAATTCTCATCATTATCCGCAAAATTGAACACTAATCCAGTTGGTAATTGAACTAATTCCCCGACACGTACACCAGCATCCTTCATGTTTTTGTATAAACTAATGACATCATCTGCAAAAAACATCAAGGACGGTGTATTGCCTGCAACTTCTGGTGAATGTTGTTGGATAAATTCTAGGTCGTATAACACAATCATTGTTTCAGCAGTTTCACTTGGTGCAATTTCTACAACTAATGTTCCGTCAACAGCATCTCGTTCCTTTTCTACAAAACCGATTTTTTGCCAGAATTTGCTTGATTCTTCTACATTCGTTACATATAGCATTATTTTGATTTGGTTGGTAAACATAGTTTCTCCCCTATTCTTACATCATTCTTTTCTATTATATACTTTCTATCATAGCGTATGCTAAGGTTTATGAAAATAAATTTGCTCTACTTAAACTAAAAAGTAAGATACGATCAATAATGATCATACCTTACTTTTTTTACTCTCTTGGGGAAGAGAAGTGAATCACTTTTTAAGCATTTTCTTCAATAACTAGACTACTATCATTCAGCACATCACGGTCTAACTCTTTAATTCGTGAACTAGTCACGATTCCCGCTACCATACTGTCACTAACGTTAACGGCCGTTCTAGCCATATCGATCAATGGTTCGACAGAAATAACCAATCCAACGATTGCCACAGGTAAGTTCATTGCACCTAACACGATCAATGAAGCAAATGTTGCCCCACCACCGACACCAGCAACACCGAATGAGCTGATTGTTACGATTGCGACTAACATTAAAATAAATTCTAAACTAAAGACATTGATTCCCACAGTTGGCGCAACGATTGTTGCCAACATCGCAGGATAAACCCCTGCACAGCCATTTTGTCCAATTGACATACCAAAACTTGCAGCAAAGTTTGCTGTAGCATCATCAACACCTAATGCTTTTGTTTGTGTTTCAATATTTAAAGGCATTGCTCCTGCACTCGATCTTGAAGTAAAAGCAAAACTCAACACTGGAAACGATTTTTTCAAATAGTTTACAGGATTTACTCTGACTGCCATCAAGATTAATAAGTGAACCAGCATTACAATGATCAATGCGGTGTAAGAAGCGAATACAAATTTTCCTAAGTTAAGGATCGCATTATAATCACTTGTCGCAACGACATTAGTCATCAACGCTAAAACTCCATAAGGTGTCAAGCGTAAAACCAATGTTACAATACGCATCGTGATTTTATAAAGACTGTCGATCAAGTTTGCAAAAAATTCTGCTTCTTTCGGCGCTTTTCTTTTAATACCTAAATAGGCAATCCCAACGAATGCAGCAAAAATCACCACGCCAATCGTACTAGTTGGACGAGTGCCAGCAAAATCTGCAAAAACATTTTTAGGAATAAAAGATAAAATTTGTTGAGGAATCGATAGGTTTTCAACGGTTTCCTGTCGTGTCGCAAGTTCTGCAATCCGTGCCGTTTCTGCCGTTCCTTCTGTAAATTTCGCACCTTGTAGTCCAAACAATAATGTTGTTCCAATTCCAACCAACGCTGCTATAGCCGTTGTTCCTAACAAGGTCGCTAGGACAGTAAAGCTAATTTTTCCAACTTGCTTGGATTCTTTCATCTTAGTAAATGCTCCTACGATAGAAACAAATACCAAGGGGATTACGAGCATTTGTAAAAACGCTACATATCCATTACCTACAATACCGATCCATTCCATTGCTTGCGTTGTGACTTTGTCTTGGGTACCGAATGCGAATTGAATAATTCCACCTAATACAATACCGACACCTAATGCGGCAAAAACACGAGTTGAAAACTTATAGTGTTTTGCTTGCATACGATAAAAGACGTATAACACTGCAAGAAATGCAAGGACCACTAAAACAGTGATGAGTGTTGTCATTTTTTTCCCTCCTAAATTTAAGTTAAATGACAAGTACATCAAAGGAAGTAAAGGTTCCCGGGGAGCATTCTTCAATGATCCGCCCTAAAAATAAATTTAATTCATTTTCAGTGATACATCCATTGTACCTGATTTAATAGGCCAAGGGGTATTATTTTGTTTCTAGAATGATAAAAAAAAGAGTTTGTGATAGTCAAAAACTATCGCAAACTCTTGAAGATAAACTTTTATTCAGCTGCTGATTGAAAGTTTAATTGGATACCTGGTTTATCTAAAGCAATTTCAGTGATTTCATAAGCCATACGCTGTACGATATCGAACAACGGACTAACCAATTCATCTACTTCTTCTTGTGAGATATCTTCTTGGGTTTCAATCTTATGGTTGATGATATGATTGATTTGACTAACTGAACCAGATAACAAATATTCCTCAAAAACTAAGCGAAACTCTAAACGAGCTGCGATGATCGAATTTTCTTTTGGATAGTTCTCATCAGTTGATTCAATTGGTGAAAAACCTACTCTAAGATCTGTCTCTACTTCTTCCATATCTTGTGTACGCATATCGTAATGAAAAGCTTCTACAACTTCTTGTTGACGTTTTATTTCCATGAATTAAAATCTCCCTTTTTTTAAGTTCAATAACTATTATTGAGACCGGATAAAGACTGGGCAAAACATAGTCTATCTATGCTTTTCATTATACCACACATCTTTTTATCACAAATACTCATAGACTCTTTTTAATCTAATTTTTAAATGAATGGATCGGCGCAGGAATTCGACCACCGCGGAGAATAAAGTCAGTGGAAGCATAATCGTTCACTTTCATAACTGGTGCTCGACCTAATAAACCGCCAAATTCGACCATATCACCAACTTTTGTGCCTTTAGCTGGTATAATTCTAACTGCTGTTGTTTTATGATTGATGACACCAATTGCCGCTTCATCAGCAATCATAGCAGCAATGGTCTCAGCCGATGTTTCACCTGGTATAGCAATCATGTCTAAACCAACCGAACAGATGGCTGTCATTGCTTCTAATTTTTCTAAATTAAGAGCACCATTATTAACTGCGTCGATCATTCCAGCATCTTCTGAAACAGGAATAAATGCGCCCGATAATCCGCCAACGTGGTTACAAGCCATTACGCCGCCTTTTTTCACAGCATCGTTCAACAGTGCTAACGCTGCCGTTGTACCATGTGTGCCTACACTTTCTAAGCCCATTTCTTCCAAAATGTAGGCAACGCTATCACCCACAGCTGGCGTTGGAGCCAATGATAGATCAACGATTCCAAAAGGAACATTTAAGCGCTCTGATGCTATTTTACCAACCAATTGTCCCATTCTGGTAATTTTAAATGCGGTCTGTTTTACTACTTCTGCCACAACATCAAACGGCTCACCTTTAACTTTTTCTAGCGCCCGTTTAACAACGCCTGGTCCACTAACCCCTACATTGATCACACAATCAGCTTCACCAACGCCATGAAAGGCACCGGCCATAAATGGATTATCTTCTACAGCATTTGCAAATACGACTAATTTCGCACAGCCCATATCAGATTTTGCAGCAGTTTCTTTGATTACATACCCCATGTGTCGAACAGCATCCATGTTGATTCCAGCTCTAGTTGAACCAATATTTACAGAAGAACAAACAAATTCTGTTTCTGCCAACGCTTGCGGAATTGAATTGATCAAGATTTCATCGCCATGTTGGTAGCCTTTTTCAACTAACGCACTGAATCCGCCGATAAAATTGACACCGACAGCTTGAGCTGCTCTATCTAAAGCTTTAGCATATTTTACATAATCCTTGTCTGGACTTGCAGCAGCAATAATTCCGATAGGCGTTACAGAGATTCGTTTATTAATGATGGGGATCCCATACTCAGATTCAATTTCTTCGCCAACTTTAACTAGGTTTTTCGCCAAGCGAGTGATTTTGTCGTAAATTTTTTGACAGGCTTGGTCACTGTCACTATCAATGCAATCTAGCAATGAGATACCCATTGTGATGGTTCTAATATCTAAATTTTCTTCTTCAATCATGCGGATTGTTTCCAAAATCTGATTTGTTTCCAAAAAGTTTCCTCCTAAATTTAAAAGCTGAAAGAGCTCGGTCAACCTTGACTGGAAATTAGGAAAAAAATGACTGAGACGTTCTTTGTCTCATTTATTTTTTTATCTTTTTCCAGAAAGATTAGCTCTTGAAGCTAAGTAATATAAAAACTAGTACCACAAAATTAATTCCTATAGTTTATGCATAACATTGAAGATTTCTTCATTTTGAATGCTGATTGTCACACCTAGTTGTTCTCCTAGAGTATTTAGCTCAGAGCGAATTGCTTCAAAATTATTATTGTCTTCAGAAATTTCCAATACCATCATCATCGTAAAATAACTATCCATAATCGTCTGGGAAACATCAATAATATTCATATTCAATTCAGCTAATTTTTGACTGACTCCTGCAATAATTCCTACCTTGTCTTTACCGATAACTGTCAATACTGCGCGCATATCGTTTCCTCCTAATTTAAATGATATTAACATTTTGATTTACCTCGATCAAAAAAAAATGAGGGTGGCTTTATCTACCACATTTTTTTCTGAGGAGCTAGCTGTGAAGCTAGATAATACAAAAGCTGAACAGGCTCGATGGGCTCCGACCGAAAAATAGGAAAAAATTAGGGTGGCGTTATTTGCCGCAATCCTTTTTTATCTTTTTTCCGAGGAGCTAGCCTGTGAAGCTAGATAATACAAAAGCTGAACAGGCTCAATTGGCTCCGACCGAAAAATAGGAAAAAATTAGGGTGGCGTTATTTGCCGCAATCCTTTTTTATCTTTTTTCCGAGGAGCTAGCCTGTGAAGCTAGATAATACAATCCTGAATAAGTTTTTCCTATTATATCATAATTTTTTCATTGAATAACAAAAAAACAGAACAAATAACTTTAGGAATGAATGATCGTTCGTTTTTCTTCCAAGCAAAAAAACTTCTGAGATCTACCAAATCTTCTCAGAAGTTCTTTACTCAAACTGTTTTATTAAATTGCTCTTTACAGGTTGAACAAGTAATCTTGATCAGCCCTTTTCCTTTAGGTGCTCGTAATTGTTGTTTACAATTTGGGCACTTAAAAAAAGCATACGTCTTACGCTTTTTGAATTTTTCTTTTGTCGTACTAAGTTTCTTTTTTAATTGTTGTACTTTTAAAACATAGCGGGTATTTTCATTTGAGCGTGGATAAATTCTTTTAGAGAAAAAACGATAATTTATCCATAGCAACAGTGCCGCCGCTATCCAAAAAGCAATCGATGTTGGTAAAAATAAATTAAGCAGTAATAAGACCAAACTCCCTTTCATTAGGGTATTGTTCAATTGATCCATTCGAGCATATCTTCCCACCAATAATTTTTGAATTTTTGCATTCCAGCGAAGCAATCGCTCAAGCCAAATTTGTCCCATAATGATCCCTCTTTTCTTTGCTATTATCTCAATCAATAGTCATTGTTTCAAGAGGAATCGTGAAAAAGACTTGAACAAACAAATCAAAAATAAATCTGATTGATTTTTGTAACCTCTTCTTTGATTTTTTCTTTTAATTCAACTGGCTTCACTACTTCAACAGAAGCACCAAACGATAATAAGTAAGATGTTAGCCAAGAACCTTCCGATTGCCAAGTCTTAACAATTGTATATTCTGAATCTTGCTCTATTTCGATATCTAGCAAGTCTTCTTTTACCTGATAAAATAGCTCATTTTTTATTTTAAACTCTACATATATCTTGGAAAATTCTGGTTGATAGTCTTTAACTAAATTGGCTTCATCAATATCATTTTCGGAAATTACCAGCTCAGTCATTCGTCTTAATTTAAATAACCGGGTCGTATTTCTAACACAACAGTAACCAGCTAAATACCAAGCATTTTGTTTAAAAATCAATTTATTCGGCATAGCTTCTCTTGTCGTCTTATTTCCTTTTCCGTTGGTGTAAGAAAAAATGATACACTTTTTTTTATTTTTAGCTTTGGTAATCAATCCGATCGTTTTGGCTTCATCTTCTCGTCCCCAAGTGGAAAAATCAATATCGATCCATTGTTCTACTTCTTTTTTGAATAAGGAGGATAGCTTATTGACTAAAGGAGTAACACTTTTTAAATTAGTCGCGGCTAAATTTTGCAGCGCTAAAATAATTTGGTCTTGCTCTTCATCATCCACAAAAGTAGCGGACAAATGGTGAGTTTCCAACAAGCGAATTCCACCATCCCGTCCGCTTTGAGCGTACACTGGAAAGCCTAACGCAGATAACGTATCAATATCTCGATAAATCGTGCGTGTCGATACTTCCAGTTGTTCTGCTAGTATTGTTGCCTTGGCTTTCTTGTGCATCGTCAGATAATGCATAATATAAAACAATCTTGATAGATTATTCATTGTCCTTAAAATCCAAAATCAGCTTACTATTTTCACCAACAAAGTCATATTGATAGGAACCAGTCAGTCCTTGTAACTCTCCAGTGCTTTTAATGATCATACCAGGAGAGTCAAGTGAGCCTTTATCAAAAATTCCTTTTTCAGCGGCTGTAAAGGTTCCTGTTTTTCCTTTATATTCACCTTCAAAGTGAAGAAATCCCGTGATTCTTGCTGTTGCTAGGTGTCCATCTTCTTTATTGCTTTCCAAATAATAGAGAAGATACTCCACCCAAGCTTTTCCTTGTAACTCACCTTCAAGTTCATACTCTGCCTGAACCCGATTCACTGGAAAATCAATCTTTGACTTATCTATTGGTTCTTCATCCCATTTTGTTACACTAAATGCTACACTCATACTTATCCCTCCTTATGAATACAGGATACCAAACATACGTTCTTTTTACAAGAGTGGATAGACAATTTATGTGCAAAAAAATAAAAGTATAAGAAAAATCCTTACTCTATAAAAATTCATTAGAGAAACAGCGAATGACATACTCTCTTATATACGATCATCTCAGTAGGAATAAAGCAAAGTGAAAATTCTAAGGTCTTAACCTCTTTCTCTCTTCCCATGAATCAATTAATCGTTCCAGTCTTCTTAGTCTGGTCTCTTCTTTTTTTGCACTCATTATCCACCAAATGGAATCTCTTCTATAAGAAGACGGAAGTTGATTAAAAAATTCCCAAGCACTTGGATTTTTTCTGATTTTATCCTCATATTCTTTCATTAGAATCATGTTTCTATGGGCTGCTGAATACCCTTTTTGATCTTTTCTTTGATTGAAAACAGCCAATCCTTCTGGTCTCATTTGATTGAGTTCTATCAGTTTATATACCTTTTGCACATTAACTCTACTCCAGAGACTATTAGACTTACGTGGAGTAAAACGAATTTTATAGCTGGCCTCATCAACTGTTTTCCGTATTCCATCAATCCAACCAAACGACAGTGCACAATCTACTGATTCAGACCAAGTAAGACTTGCTTTATTGGTCTTTTTCTTAAAGAAAACTACCCAAATTTCACGAGTTGTTTGATGATGAATAGCCAACCATTCAATAAATTCTGTTTGATTACTAAAAAATACGTCTTCACTCATTATTCCAGCCATTCCAAAATCATTTGATTAAGCTCAGCAGGTCTTTCTTCTTGGATCCAATGACCAGTGTTTAAACTCTTAACGTCTATATTAGGGACAAAATCTTTTATGTTTGGAAGTGGCGGGATACTATCTTTCTCGCCGTAAACCATCAATGTTGGCTGATGAATAATTGGAGAGACATCCGCTAATAAATGCCAATTGCGATTTAGGTTTCTGTACCAATTGATGCTTGGAGTGAAACCTGTCTTATTGAAACTTGAGATATAAACCGAAAGATCCTCATCACTCATAACAGCTTCACCTAAAGGCTTGGTTGCTTTGGCTAGATTAATCATTTCCATTCCATCACCAAGACCTTGTGCTGGAACATTCTTTCGATATAAGTTATGAAGAAATTGTGAGGCATTTTCGTCTAATATTGCATCTGCAACACCTGGTTGTTTGTTAAAATGAACAAAATAGTAATCATCACCAAACACTTCTTCCATAAAATCAAGCCAAGGTTTCTCACCTCGAATTTGGTAAGGCAAACATATGTTAATCATTTTACGAACACGCTCTGGATGCAATAAAGCCATGCTCCAAACAACACTTGCCCCCCAATCATGCCCCATAAAAATAGCATCTTTGTATTCATAATGATCCAATAAGGCTACAAGATCACCTGTTAGATGTTCAATATCATATGCTGTGACTTCTTTTGGACAAGAAGATTTCCCATACCCTCGTTGATTCGGAATAATTACGTGATAACCTGCTTCTACAAGAGGACTCACTTGATGTCTCCAAGAATAGGCATGCTCCGGCCATCCGTGGCAGAGAACGATAGGTCGTCCCAAATTTTGTTGACCAGCTTCAAAAACCTCTAGCTCTACTCCATTCACTGCGATAAGTGTTGGTGTTGGAAATTCATTATTATTTTTCATTTAAAATCCTCCTGATTTAGATAAAAGTGTCTTACAAGAACAATATTATCATGGAGGTTTGACAACAGTCTGTCAGCTTTGAGAAACGCACTTAATAATATTTTCAGCCATCAATTTAAGTTTGGCGGCCATTTTTTTGGCGCATTTCTTCTGGAGTTAAGATCTCTATGCGTTCTCAAAAACTAAATATGAGGGAGATTATCTTAATTCATACTGTTCTTAAAAAAAGAATTTTATGGAAATATTGGACTAGATTTCCATAAAATTCTACAGCGAAATAAAATTTAGTTTATTTTTCCTAACTCTTCTCTCTTAATACAACAAAAATTCTTTCATTTTTCTACTAAATACGGTGACATTTTCTGATTTAGATGCGGCAGTTGTCACGTCAAGATGTCCTGGATCTTTTGACCATGTACTTGAATCAGCGGTTAAATAAACACTTAATTTCTTTTCATTTTTATGTTTATTAATATAATCTAATGCAACTTTAGGAGGATCACTTGATTGAACTGTAGATAAGATGAGCACTTTGTCCCATTCTTCGATTCTGTTCTCTCCAACCTCTTCAACTGGTTTCACTTCCACATAGATATTTTCGTCCACTAGATTTTTTTTAAGTTCTTCGATTACTTGATTTTTAAATGCACGATCTTGGGTGTAAATAACAGCTCTATGGGCATCGGACCTTTCTTTTAGTGTCCCGTTGATTTCATAGCTTGAAATCACACCTTGAACTCTAGCCATTCGGTAATAGCCTAAAAATCCAGCTGCTCCTAATACGACTAAAACGATGCTAATCAATCCATATTTAAATAGCTTATTTTTCCATAATTTTTTCATTTATTTTTCCTACTTTCCTTCTTTTATTCATAGCGTAGAGCTGTTATTGGATCTAATTTTGCTGCTTTTGCCGCTGGATACAAAGCGAAAATCACGCCTAAGATTCCAGTAATAGTTAATGTAGCTAATGCATTAAGGGGGGCGATTTGAATAACTTGGTTAAAGCCTATATTGGATTCAATCAATGGATTTGCTATAAATTGGATTAGGTAAGCAAAAACGACTGAGATACCGTTAGATAAGAGCATAATATAGATTGCTTCCATCCTGAATAACCGTTTGATATATCCTTTTTTATAACCAATAGAGCGTAAAACACCAATTTCTTTGGTTCTTTCCACCACTCCGATATATAAAACAACTGCAATCATCACACCTGCAACGATCAGAGAAAGTCCAGCAATAAAGGCTAATAAGTAAACAATAATATCCGTAAATTGTTTGAACGTATCCAAGAATGAAGAGGCATTCGTAATTGCATAATTTTCATATTTGGGATCGTCTTTGTATTTTTCAATAAAAGCTTCTGCGGTTTCAGGATTTTCTGCAAATGCATCGACCGTATAAATTGGTTTTTCGATACCAATACATTTGACCATTTCATCAAACGTTTGGCTAGATGCCATAAAGCCTTGAACAAAGCCTTCTTCTTCTGGTGAAGTAATTCCTGTAATCACGGTCTCAATTTCTATCGGAGTATCCGCCATTCCTTGTTCTCTTCCTTGATAAACCAAAGTGATTGGTTTTGAGATCAAGTGTTTTACATTTTCTTCAGTTAACTCTGAATTTTTCAATCCGACTATTTCTCGTGCCCCAGAAGCAGGCAAAACGATTCCAGGTTTATCCGCTGTGATAAACGTCCCTGCTAATAGATAACCCTCTTCCACCGTATTTGTTTTGTATCTTTCTTTATTTAAATTTGCTTCATCCATTTGACTTGGTGCTAGTTTTTCGATCAATTGATCTTCATATTTAAAACGAATGCCCGTAAGATTGGCTCTCTCGTAAACTTCTGTAAGTCCTTCACTTGCATAGAATTCTTTCAGTTTTTTGATTTCTTCATTTTTCAATAATTCTGACGGTCTCGGCGGTCCGCCACGCTCAGGATCTTGATAGTACGAGGTGATTTGGTTTGGAGAATAGGCTGTTTGAAAAAAATCCCCCAGCACTCCTGTAATTCCATTGCCAATACCTAAGGCCAACAAAATGGCTGTAATACCAATTGATGTTCCAAAAGCAACTAACAAATTTCTCAAAATCCGACTAAAAAAGTTTTTACTCACAAGCTGTAAGGTAGCATCTAAAGAGAGTGAAACTCTTGATGAAACTTTTTTTTGCAACTGATTTTTACTACTATTCGGTTCTTTGATGCGATCGTCACTTAAGATACGACCATCTTTGACCCTTAAAATTTTAGTTGCATAGCTCATTAAACTTTCATCATGAGTCACTGTAATCACTAATGTTCCTTCATGGCTCAATTGTTTTAATAACGCAATAATTGAAGCTGCTGTGACTGAATCAAGAGCTCCTGTTGGTTCATCTGCAATGATCACTTTAGGATCATTGGCAAGGGCTCTAGCGATTGCTACACGCTGCTTTTGTCCTCCTGAAAGTTGACTAGGGTACTTATGCGCATGATTGGCTAATCCAACTTTGGTCAAAAGTTGAATTGCTCGATCTGTACGCTCAGAGGGACTTAGTGTTTTATCTAAATAAAGAGCGCTTTTGACATTTTCAAGTACCGATAAATGTGAAACTAGATTAAAGCTTTGAAAAACAAAACCGATTTCATTTTTATGGAAATCATCCATATTTTCTGTTTTCAAATTTTGCCCTTCATAAAGAATGTCTCCCTCGTAATCCGTATCCAACCCACTAATAATATTTAACAAGGTCGTCTTGCCACTACCGCTTGCACCTAATATCAAAGCAAAATCGCCAGCTTTAAATGTAGTTGTTATGTCATGTAAGACAGGTTCTTTTTTATTATCGATCGTAAAACTTTTCGATACTTTTTTCAGCTGATACATATTTCTCCCCCTATTCATTGTCTTTCAATTGGTTTTTGTCTAGCCAAAGATAAACAAATATAATGGCTACTGATAGACACGCATTTAGAATAAATGTACTTGGGTAAAACGCTCCATTATTAACTGGCAATGTAACATTCATGCTTTGAGGGAAATAATAACGTGCCACGTCATTCAATAAAACGATCATGATCCAAGCAATCGCTACTACAAATGTTTTGGAAAAGTTCGGCAACCACAATTTAGAAATAACACCTCTAAGTAAAATCAAATAACTAATCATACCTGCAAGATAAACAGCCAGCTCTACAGACAATAGCAGCAGCTCCCCTATTCCTAGAGAAATCGTTGTAAAATTAAACACTAAATTTATTGCACCGATCACAAGCACCTGAACATAAGAAAGTAAATATTTTGCACCGATTTTCTCAAGAGTTGACTGATTAGCCGTACTAGCCAACGTTCGATGATTCGATTGGATGTCTAATTGATTGATGCGCCAAGTTAAAATGACAGATGCCGCTACAGAGAGTAAAATCGGCAAACGTTCCCATTGAGATTCGGGTATCGTTAATTGAAAAACATATTTAGCAAAATAGCTGGTTAAGATCAAAAGCAAACTACTTAAAAAGAACTTCTTACTTTTTTCATGATAAAAATTAAATAAACGTATCATTGGCTTCCTCCTCATAGATTTCTTTTAGGGACAGACCTTTTCGTTCCCTCAGATCTTCCAAATTAATTACTTCGCAATAGCGATTGGGATTCATAAACAATACATCTGTAAATAAAGTATCCATCTCTTCAATAAAATTAGTCGAAACTAAAATTATCTTGTTTTCACCACTAGCTTTCCTTAACATTTTTTTCACTTGTATTCGGGAGGAATAATCTAAATAGGCAAAGGGTTCGTCCAATAGAAAAATGCTTGTTGCTTTAGCATATTCACACGCAATCTTTACTTTGACTTTACTGCCTTCTGAGAGTTCCTGCCATTTTTGTTTCGCTGAGATATGCCAGATTTCCAACTGCTCCACGGCTTTTTCTAACTGAAAACCTGGAAACAACAACGTATATTCAATCAATACTTGTCTAATCGTTTGCGAATCTTCAAAATAGTTTATCGTTGAAGCATAAGCTATGCTCGTTTTAAATACAGTACTAGTTTGTGGCTGGTCATTATATAGGATCATCCCTGTGCTGATTTGTTTTTGTCCAGAAATACAGTCTAATAGCGTTGTTTTCCCTGTACCGTTTTTTCCGAGAATGCCGAGAATTTGCCCTTCATTCAAGGTAAAAGACAACTCTTGAAAACTATTTGTTTGATATCGTTTGCCAATATTTTTTGCTTGTAGTTTATTCATTTGCACTCCTCACAATCCGTTCAATGATGTGCTCCCTTTCATTCTGTGTTAAATCAAGTTTTTGTAATTGAGTGATAAAAGCTTCTATATGTGCTTCAATCAATCGCAAACGTAACTCTGTTATCTTATCTATTTTTTCTGTCACGAATTTTCCAATCCCTCTCTGACTAATCAAAATTTCTTCTTGTTCTAAAACACTGTAAGCCCGTTGAACCGTTGTTGGGTTTACATCTAAATCTTCTGCCAATTGTCTGACAGATGGTACTTTTTCATTTGGTTGCCATTGATTACTAGCAATCCAATGTTCGACCTGCTCGATAATTTGTTGGTAGATGGGTCTATTCCCGTCATAATTCACCTACATCCTCCCTTTCCTAGTTGTATGCTGTATCATCTCAGCCACACACTCAGTTGGTAAATCCTATTTTAGAGGAAACAAAAAAAACAATTTATATCAATGATATAAATTGCCTACTCTTGACTTTTTATGGGATAAGCTCAAAAAAACTGTCCGTTTATGCTATACTTTTTATACTTAAAATTTTTAATTATTTTCACATAAAAGGAGGACTAAACAATCGAGTTATATAAAGATAATCTGAGCTTAATTGACTATTTAAAAAAAGATTTACAGAATAACTGGACAGAAAAAACTTATGTGAAAGACACTTTAATCATCGATGAGTATGAAAAAACTGAAAATATCTATTATGTTGTCGAAGGTGTTATTTGTGTTGAAATTCTTAATGATGGCAAACGTTATATTTCTTCTTTTATTTTTCAAAATGATTTTTTTGGCTTGGATAGTTTTTCTACTTTTAAACAAAAAGAACACAGCATTCGAGTGATTAGCGAACACGCTACGATTTTTTGCTTATCAAAAGAACGGCTTCTCCATTCATTAAATGAAGAACCGCTCTTTTATGAATTACTCCTATCTAATTTTTCTGATATCTTCCAACGGCATTATGGTTATTTCAATTTTCTTCATTTACCAACTACAGAACGAATTAAACATGCACTGACCTATTTGAGTGATCATATTGGTATCTTAACTGAGAACGAACAACTAGAATTACCAAAATTTATTACACAAGAAGTGTTATCAAAATTCTGCCGTACATCACAATCTAGAGTGTCAATTTCTTTAGGCGAACTGGAAAAAGAAGGCTGGTTATTAAAAAAGAAAGTTCCAATTACTTTAAAATAAAGAAGTCGAAAATCAGCAGCATACTGATTTTCGACTTCTTTATGAATAAAAGGCGGAAACAGCAGCAACCCTTTATTTATCTCGTTTTTACGATCATTTCTAGCGCTTTCGCCATATCCTCGCCAGCCAGATCGATATTTTCATCTTCCATACACTGCTTTAGATTTTCAGTTACGACAAGTCCAATAACTTTGTCGATACTTGAACGAACTGCCATCAATTGGGTTACAACTTCTCGGCAATCTTTTCCTTCATCCATCATTTTTAAAATCCCGCGAATTTGTCCTTCTGAACGTTTTAAGCGGTTCGCTAGTTTAGGATCACAAGCCATCCACAACTTCTCCTCTCCAGGCAGACATACCGCCCATCACATTAGTAACATCATACCCTAATGAAGCAAAATATTCACTTGCCATTTGTGAACGACCACCAGCATGACAGATAATATAGTAATGTTGGCTTTTATCCAACGATTCTGCCGTCTCTTGTAGCATGCTCAGTGGCATACTTTTTGCGCCTTTGATGTGTCCTGAAACGTATTCATCTTCTTCACGCACATCTATGATAGCTAGTTCATTTCTTTTCTCTAATTGCTCAAATTCATCGATCATGATTGATTTATACATTATTTAATAACCTCCTGAGGGTAAATTGCACTATATATTTGAAATGCTCCATCTAAATTTTTAACATTGAAACCATTATTCTTTAAAATACGTTCAGCTAAATAACTTCTTTGTCCACTTTGACAACTAACAATGATTTCTTTATCCGCTGGCAGATCCGCTAAATGCTCTCTTAATTCGTCCAATGGAATATTTTTAGCTTGAGATAATGAACCATTGTTCTTCAACTCTCCTGGATTTCTCACATCTAATAAAAAGGCTCCGTTCGCCAATGCTTCTTTTAATTCGTAGTATTGAATATTGTCAGAGAAACCTTCTACAATATTGGTTGCAGCATAACCGATCATATTAACAGGGTCTTTCGCTGATCCAAATGGCGGTGCATACGTAAATTCTAACTCTGGCAGATCCATAACGGTCATTCCTGCTTTGATCGCAGTCGCAATAATATCAATTCGCTTATCTACACCATCTTGTCCAATCGCTTGTGCTCCGTAAATTTTACCTGTTACAGGATGAAAAAGTAACTTCATCACAATTGGCTGACTTCCTGGAAAATACCCTGCATGGCTTTTTGATGTTGTATGAACAGCCTTATATTCTAGATTACTGTTGCGTAATTGACGCTCGCTTAATCCTGTGCTTGCTGCAGCAAGATCAAACACTCGAACGATTGCCGTCCCAATGCTTCCTTGGTTTTTCCGAGCAACGCCTGTGATCACGTCTGCTACTTGGCGCCCTTGGCGATTAGCTGGTGACGCAAGTGAAATCAACGCATCTTCTGCTGTGATTTGTTGTTTCACAACGATTGCATCGCCAACAGCATAAATATCTGGATCATTGGTTTGATAGGTTTCATCTACAATAATCCCCCCACGTAAGCCTGTATTCAAATCCGCTGCAACAGCTAAATCACTTGAAGGTTTAACACCGATCGATAGCACTGTGAAATCACTTGAAATTGTTTCACCTGAGCTTAACTCGATTGTTTGACCAGCCTCTTTAAAAGCTGTTGCCCCAGCTCCGGTATAGACAGTAATTCCTTTTGCCTTTAATTCTTTTTCAACAAAGGCAGCCATTTCCTCATCTAAAGGCGGTAAAATTTGTGGAGCTGCTTCTACGATCGTAACATCGATACCTAGGTGACTTAAATTCTCCGCCATCTCTAAGCCGATGAAGCCTGCACCAATCACAACGGCTTGTTTGGGTTGTTCATTTTTAACAGTCGCTACGATCTTATCGACATCGGGGACGTTTCTTAGGGTATAAACATTTGTTGCTTCATCCAGTCCTTCAATTGTTGGTATCACTGGTTGTGCCCCCGGTGAAAGAATCAGTTTATCATAACTGAACGTGTTCTCTTTACCGTTTGCATTCGTTAAAACTGTTTTATTTATTCGATCGATTTTAATTGCTTCTGTTTCTGGATAAACATCAATATTGAATCTTTTCTTCAATTGTTCTGGTGTTTGCAAAATCAGTTCTGAGCGTTCACTGATTTCTCCTGATACATAATAGGGTAATCCGCAGTTTGCAAATGAAACATAGGGTCCTTTTTCTAAAACGATAATCTCGATTTCTTCTGATAGTCTTCTTAATCTGGTTGCGGCTGACATGCCACCTGCTACACCACCAATAATCACTACACGCATTATAATTTTCCTCCTCTGACGACGCCACGCCAAGCACTCATTCCGCCTTTGACGTTGATCGCATCGATTCCTTTTGCTTTTAGTTTTTTGACTGCTTGTCTGCTTCTCATTCCAGATTGACAAATCACATAAACTGGTTGGTTTTCTTTTGATTGATAGGTTGAAATTTTACTTAATGGGACATTTTTAGCGTTCGGGATATGACCAGCAGTGAACTCACTCTTTTCGCGAACATCAATCATGATTGGTTTTGAATCTAGCATTTGCTGAAGGTCAGTAGTATTAATTGAATTTCCTTTTAAAAATGAAAACATATGCTCCTCCTTTATACCCTTAGGGGTATTTACAGAAGTTATCATAAATGATTTTTCTGATCTTGTAAAGGGGTTTGTTTGGAGCTGTGCAAAATGTTATTTCGTTCACAACAACAAAAAGAACACCTCAATCTTTCTTATCCGTCGTCTTTTTCTGGTTCTATCTTCCTTTGTGTCAGGCATCGACTTAATCAAACTGAAGCAATTCTTAAGAAAGCCAAACAAATATTAACTTCTTTGGCATATTTTTGTAACATTGAACCTCTATACTGAATGTAACACTAAAAGAAAAGAGGTTATTACATGAATCAAGGCATTCTAAAAAAACAAAATATTTTACCATTACTATTGATTCTACTTCTTTCATTTGCTAGCCTTTTCCTTATTTTTAATAAAGAAGAACAACCAATCCAAGATGAAGCAACTGCTTATCAGCAGATTTTTATTGATGAAATAGCATCTGAAGCGAAACTTTTACAAAAACAAACTCATTTATTCGCCAGTATCACCATTGCTCAAGCAATTTTAGAATCTGACTGGGGCCGTAGTGATTTAGCGGTAGAAGCGAAAAATCTATTTGGGATCAAAGGAGCTTTTAATGAACAGTCTAGTATCATGCCCACAGATGAGTTTATTGATGGTGAACGGATTACGATCGATGATTCGTTTAAAAAATATGAGACGGTTCAAGAATCAATGGTCGATCACATGGAATTTTTAAAAGGTAGCACATACGAAGGAATCAAAACCAGTAAGAATTATCAAGAAGCTGCTGTTGCTTTGCAAAATGGTGGTTATGCTACCGACCCAGACTATGCAGAAAAATTGATTCAATTAATTGAAGAATTTAAATTATACAAGTACGATAAATAAGTAAAGCATATTAAGAACAGTTTCGTATGTCATACTGTTATGCTTGTTGTTGGGAGATTGTTGAGATGAATAACTTTTACTATATTTTAAAAGATAGTGGCAATAGTCTCCTGCGAAGCAAGGGGGCTGCTTTTTTTAAAAGCATTTTTACTGTTCTTTATTTTTTTGTTTTGAGCGTTTTGCTCCATGGTTGGATCACCGCAGTTCATTTCGGAAGAATAGAGGAACAAAGAAGAATAGAAGAAATCGATTCACTAGACGCTTTTACTCAATCAAATGCTAGCGAAAATTTAATTACTTTATTGGAGAGTTTAAACATCGCGTTACTTATTTTCAGTATTGGTTTGTTTTTATTCGGCGTTTTTTATCTTTTCATCTCTTTTCAAAGAAGCATGATATTGGATAAAAAAGAACTGATTATCAAAAAAATGTTAGGTAGCACAGCTCTCCAAGTAACTAGTGAGCTTTTTATCGAACCTTTATTACTTATTATTCCCAGTAGTGTTTTAGGCTTGATTATAACAGAATATCTCTATACACTATTTTTTAAGCAATCCAATTCATGGTTTTCAGATATGTTGTATGCACCAAGCCATTTCGTCATGTTTGCAGATTTACCGTTGATCGGAATTTTTTCATTTTTACTACTGTGTCAATTTCTCTTACTCAAACAAAAAATAACGAAGCTGTAAAAGGAGTTTTGTACGTGAATATTTTAGTTGCAGATGATAGTCCAGAAATGGTACAAATCGTGAGTGCCTATTTAAAAAAAGATGGATTCACAGTATTTACCGCGCTAGATGGTGAAGCTGCTTTAGATATTTTTTATAAAGAAAAATTAGATTTAGCGATCATCGATTGGATGATGCCAAAAATGGATGGAATCGAAGTCATTAAAAAGTTCAAAGCTGAAAGTTCATTGAAAGTTCTCATGCTAACGGCAAAATCAACTGGTGAAGATGAATTTCTTTCTTTATCCAGCGGTGCTGATGACTACATCACAAAGCCATTTCATCCACAAGTACTATTACTGCGCGTCAAAAAATTGCTTGGTCTAACCCATTCATTTTATGTAAAAAACTTGCTGATCCAACCAACTAATTTAAACGTTTGGAAAGATGACCAACCATTGGATTTAACAAAAAAAGAATTTGATTTGTTGATGATGCTCATCAATAATCGCGGAAGTATTTTAACAAGAGAACAACTTTTAGTTGGCGTTTGGGGAATGGACTATGATGGTGTAGAACGAACGGTTGATACACATATTAGAAGACTTCGTGAAAAAATTGGCGATGAGATCATCACCACCAAAAGAGGAGTGGGCTATCTCATTGAAAAAGAAAACTAGAAAAATCAGTACCACACTCACTTTGACCTTTTCATCGATTATCATAGGGAGCTTTATCGTCATGTTTCTTTTAAATAGTCTGATTGTTCCCTATTACTATTTTTCAAAAATGGACCATAAAGTCACCTCGGTTATGACCGATATTCAACAACATGCTACTTCAGAACAACAACTAGCAGAATTGGAAGAAAGCAATCAAGTCACCATCATCACACGACAGTTAGATGGTACTTCACTTGATGATTTTAATGAGTCCTTGAATGTAGAATTAAATAGAAAAAAAGTCGCGTTGAATCGTTTTTGGGTTACACAAGAAACAGTAGATCAGCTCCAAAATAGCCCTAAACCGATTCAGCGAAATTTTGATCAAGGCAAACAGAAGTCTAGTTTTTTGGTTGAGATGCAAGTGATCGACGATACCTTTTATTTAGTTGGTGTCTCTACTGTGAATTTTTCTGAAACAGCCAATCTGATCAATACATTTAATTTTATTTCATTAAGCCTAACGTTGATTCTAATCATTGTACTGATTTATGTTTCTGTGCGGAAAATAACCGATCCTTTAGTCAACCTAAAGAAAGTAGCAGAAGAAATCACGACACTGACTTTTGTAACAACGGATGATATTCCAGCAAATGAAATCGGTGAATTAGCGCTCAGCATCAATAAAATGAGTTACGCCTTAGCAACCTATCAAAAGAACTTACTTGCTAAAAATGAACAGCTAAAACAATTTACAGCCGATTTAACGCATGAATTGAAGACACCTATCGCTCTAATCAAAGCATATGGTTCAGGTATTGAGGACGGCTTAGACGATGGAACTTATCTAGAAGTGATCTTACAACAAACCCAGCGTCTAAATGATATTGTCGATCAGATGTTAGATTATGCAAAATTAGAGCAACAACAACCGATCAATAAAGTCCCTATGCAATTATCAGATACTTGGAAGCAAACAGTTATGGAACTGACACCCACCCTAGAAAAAGAGGAAATTCTATTGTTGGAAGCAGATACAGACTCACCTCTTCCATTAATCGAAGCTGATCCAATTTTAATCAAGCGAGTGTTTGAAAACTTACTAACGAATGGTCTCAAATATACTACTGACAAAGAAATTCAAGCAAGTTGGCGGGAAACAGAAGCATTTATTGAGTTTACGATTAGTAATCAAACCTCTCTAACCACTGATTTTGATGTAAATAAACTTTGGGAAGCCTTTTACGTTCATGAAAAATCGCGGAATAAAAACTTGTCTGGAACAGGGTTAGGCTTATCCATCGTTCGATCGATTATGGATGAACACGGATTTACGATTGAAGCTAGATTAGTTCATCAGACATTGATCTTTGTTTTACAATTTTATAAACCGGAAAAACAAGTGTAGCATTTTGCGCTTGTTTTTTTGGTTGATTTTGGCATTTTTCTGTAACATTTGCTTGGTAGACTTGTTTTACATTATTGAGTTGAGCGATTCGGCTCTTCGGGAAAAAGGTAAACGAGCCCGCTCAGCTTTTATATTATCTAGCTTATCGGGCTTGTTCCTCGGAAAAAAGATGAAATATGAATGAGACAAAAAAATACCTCAGTCATATTTCCCTATTTTTCTGTCAGAACCAAACGAGCCCGTTCAGCTTTTATATTATCTAGCTTATCGAGCTTGTTCCTCGGAAAAAAGATGAAATATGAATGAGACAAAAAATACCTCAGTCATATTTCCCTATTTTTCTGTCAGAACCAAACGAGCCCGTTCAGCTTTTATATTAGGAGGAACTCATGAAAAAATTGTCTATCTACCTCGGCTTAGCCGCGATCACACTATCCTTATCAGGATGTAATGTCAATCAAACCAACGCAACAAACAAATCAGAAAAACTAATAGTCAACAATGAAATCGAGAAAAACAAAACCTATGCCAAAACTGATTTTTCTTTTGATGTTGATCCTGCAACATTCACTGTTTCTATTACTGAAAATGGCGAAACTGCAGAAGTTTCAAAACCTCAAGCTCCAAAAGAAGTCACCGATTTAAAAAAAAGCAAAGAAGAAGTCAGCTGGACTTACCCCAATGAACAACTTAAAGTAAAACTGAAAAGAGAAAAAAATCATATCGCTGTTGCTCTTACCAGTTTATCGAATGAAGATAACTCTTTTACCTGGCCTAAACTAGATGCTAAAAACTATGTACTACCCATTGCAGAAGGAAAAACGATTCCCAATGATCAAAAAGAATGGCTTGCCTATTTTAAACAAAATGAAGAATTATCAATGAGCGAAGCATTTTCAATGAGCTTTTTTACAACCAATCAAGAAACATTTGCCACAACTTTTGTAATGGATAACCCATTCAATAGTGATCTATTAACAAAGACAGAGCCTCACCTGACCTTGGAAGCTAGCCACAATTTTATTGGCTTCGACAAAAATAAAACAATGAATTACCGACTATATGTTACCGATAATGACCCTGTCGCAATCGCTAAAACGTATCAAATGGATCGCATCAATTTAGGTGAATTCAAAACACTAGATGAAAAGGAAAAAGAAAATCCTGAGATCAAAAAAATGCGTGGTGCCATCCAAGTTTACTTTTGGAATAGCCGTATCTTAACAACAGAAGATATCAAATGGGGGAAACTACCCTCTATGGTAGATGAGCCAATTTTTCAATGGATCGCTGAATTATTGACTCAATATGGTGAAGATGGTTCTGAAGAATATTTAAAAGCTTTAGAAGCATTTAAAAACAATGAAGGGTATAAATATGAAAAAAATACGTTCTTAACATCGATCAATTATGTACTACTATATCCGCAATTTTATAATAAAGACATCTTCAAAAATCCAGATGAACAAGCACAAAAATTGATTGATAAAGGGATCGATACACTTAGTGAACAAGAACGGTACACATTAAATAAACATCTTCTAGCTAGCGTGTTAGGTGAGTTGACTCCGCCTATTAAACAATGGGGACAAGCAACTTCTTCTGATGTTTTCAAAGAGATGAAAGCCTCAGGTGTTGAGAACGCTTGGATCGGTCTACCAAACTGGGCGAATGGACTGATGAATCCAGCAATGGTCAAAACCGCAGCGGATGAAGGCTATCTGATTGGTCCTTATGATTCTTATCAATCGATTCAAGAAAATGCTAGCATCGATTGGAATACTGCTTCTTTCCCTAACAAAAATCTATACGAAAATGCCACAGTTACGAAGAAAAATGGTGAAAAAGTTGCTGGTTTCTTAGGAAAAGGACGTAAACTTAACCCAACACAAATTTTTCCTGATGTAAAAGAACGTTTTACTGGCATCATGCAAAATAAAATTCCATTCAATTCTTGGTTTTTAGATACAGACGCCGCAGGTGAAATTTACAATGACTATAGTCCAGAACATCTGACAACACAAAGTGAAGACGTAGCAGGACGCTTGAAACGAATGGATTATTTCAATCAAAATGGTTTAGTTGTCGGGTCTGAAGGCGGGAATGATTTTGCGTCAAAAAATATGGTTTTTGCTCACGGAATCGAAACACCTGTCATTATGTGGTCCGATCCTGATATGCGTGAAAATAAAGAAAGTGAATACTATGTAGGAAGTTACGCTGCATTAGACGGTGGAATTCCAACAAAATACAAAAAAGTTGTACCGATCAAGGAAGAATATAAACCAATTTATACCGACCCTGTTTATTCTCTCCCTCTTTATAAACTTGTTTACAACCGTTCTGTCATCACTTCTCATCAATGGGAATGGGATAGTTATAAAATCAAAAATCAAGTTGGTGAACGTCGAATGAAAGAGTATTTATACAACACTCCACCAATGATGCATATCGACAAAGCCGCTTGGGAAGAACATAAACAAGATATCTCAGAAAATGCTAAACTCTGGAGTCCTTTCCAAAAAGCAGCATTGCAACATGAAATGACTGATTTTAACGTATTGACCGATGACCGTTTGGTTCAAAAAACGGAATTTGGTGAGAAATTGTCTGTCATTGCTAATTTCTCAAATACTGATTACGATGCAGATGGTGTCAAAGTTGCCAGCCATACTGCGCTAATTATGAATGATGGCAAAGAAACTGTCGTAAAAACGGAAGGTTAACTTAAAAAAAAGAAACGAAGCCCCTTGTTCTGGCTTCGTTTCTTTTTATTTATTTAACTTAAATGTCAGCTCAACTGGATTATGATCTGAATTTTTAAATGCACCATCAATCACTTTTCCACCGATATTTTCTACATTATCTGAAATAATAAACCCATCGATCAATGCTACAAATGACTCCCCTTTTTGATAAGGCTTATCTAAATTACGGACTGACGGTACAGGTGTTTCCGTCTCATTCAACGTTGCTACATGTAAATTTTTCGGCAGCTCTTTTTTAGGAAAAGGTTGCAACCAAGTATATTCCTCTTTTGTGTCATTTTTAAATGTCTCAGTCGAAGAATCTAGCAGATCATGATTAAAATCACCACCGCCAACTACATAATTCCCCTTTTTGTATTCATTTTCCATATGATCGAATAATTTATGAACTTGTTCTTTTTGAATTTTTTGGTCTTTAATATAGGCAGATAAATGAACATTGTACAGCATTAGATATTTGCCATTCTCAACTGGTATTCTGGACACCGTAAAGGCACGATCTAAATCAAAAAATTTATTGAAATTAGTTTCAATTGGTAAGCTATAGCGAGTAGCCTCTTCAATTTCACGATTACTCAACGTAAGAATACCTGATTGAGACTTACCAATTGGATCTAAAATAGGATACATTAGAAACGCTGAATCATAGTTGGTGGCAAATACACTTGAATAGTCATTAAACTGTTGCGTAATTTGAGTCACTTCATCCACACCGCGGCTACGAGTAGCCTTTTTATCAACTTCTTGGAATAAAGCAAAATCTGGATCGATCATTTTCGTTGTATCAATGACACCAGAGATATTTTCGACAACACTTGCTTTACTGACTGCTTTCGATTGTTTTCCACCGTCCATAAAGAATGTGTAATCTGGTGTATACGATCCATATCCGATATTAAAAGTTGTGATTTTGTATTCTTTGTTCGTTGAAACTTGTGTTGCTTTTGCCTTTTGAATCGTTTCTACAGATAAATTATCAGCGATTCTAGAATAACTGAAATAAACGTAGCCGACATAGGCTAGAATAATTGCGATAAAGAGGGTTAAAATGCCTAGACAGATTTTAAGCGCTTTTTTTAAGTTCATTATTTTCTCAACTTTCTACTGTGTACTTTCCATTCTACAATAAGAACAAACTGTTTCATTTGAAGGCATTGGTGCTCCGCAAAAATGACAGATTTTATTTCCTACTTTGATCGTTTTCTTCAGTGTTTCATTTTCTGTTTCTTTTTGAACCTCTTTTGTCACCGCAGATCGGGTGACCTTATGCTTATCCTCAACAGCTTGCTTTTTTGGTTCTGGCTCTCTATAAAACAGGCTTGTAACAGCTTCAAACAAACCAATCATGATAATTATATCGGAATCCCAATTGCTAAAGACAAAAATAAATAAAAAGAGTAAAATACCACCAGAAATGAAATCTCTGTTTAATATTCTAGGAATCCCCGTTGCACCTAGAAATAAAGTTAGAAAAAACGTATTTCTAGGTTTCATATTATACAACAAACCATCTCGTTTGATCATAAATAGATTATTTTTTATAAACTGCCACATTTTCTTTTCCCCCAACACATTTCCATCTTTTTAATGTAATATTCATTATAAGCATAAAATGGGTAAGATTCAATATAGCAAGAGAAGGTGGCTAGAAAAAACTCCTCGAAAATCCACAAAAAACCGTGCAATGCAGAAAAAGCACTGTACGGTTTTTTTATTCTATTACTAAATTTTTAACAACTTTTGTTATAACCTTATTTGGTGTTTTTTATTGAACTAACTTATTGTATCATTCTCTATTCACGATTCATTTTATCAATCATTGTTGTTGTTTTAGGCAATAGATCTTCGTAGTAATCTTCAATTTTTATATTTATTGTAGTTAATCTTTCCTGAAGTTCTTCGATTTTTGCTGTGATTCGTTCCTGTTCTTCTTCAAGCAAATTTTTCCTAGCTTCAATCGTGCTTTCACCTAGATTTGCGAGACGTACATACTCAATGATCATCTCCAACGTCATACCAGATGCTTTTAACTTTAAGATCGACTGGATCCATTCAAGATGAACTGCATCATAATCTCGAACGCCATGAATTGTTCTAGTGACTGTAGGTATCACACCAATTCTTTCATAATACCTTAATGTATCAGCAGAAACACCTACGAGTTCTGCCATTTCTTTGATAGTCATTTAGCTTCCTCTTTTTTTATATAATCTACTGACTCCGATAATTTTTTATATTTTTCTGTCATTAAGATTTTCTCGTTCGAGCGATTTAATGCCACTTCGTAAGCATCACTGCCGACCATTAATTCTAAAGGCGGTTCGTCCATTTCAACGATTTCCATGTATAACGCTGCGACTTTCTTAGGATCTCCTGCTTGATTGCCATTCATTGCTGCAACGAACCCTAGACGTTCCTCTACTGATTTTTTATAGGGATCACTGATTTTTTGAGACATCATATAGGAATCTTCTGACAAAAACTCTGTCCGTAAATATCCCGGTGCAACGTTGATGACATGAATGCCAAAAGGCTTGACTTCATCGGCAAATGCCTGCGTAATTCCATTAATAGCAAACTTAGTTCCTGCATAAGTTGACTCAAATGCGCCTGCATAAAGTCCTGAGATCGATGAAGTATTGAGAATATAGCCAGTTTCTTGCTGTCTCATGACGGGCATAACAGCTCTCATCATATTTAGCGTGCCGAATACATTGATATCAAAACACATTCTTACTTCCTGATCAGTTAAATCTTCTACAGCACCTGCTACCATATATCCTGCATTATTCACCAACACATCGATTCTACCAAATTTTTCTACTGCTGATTCCACCACTCGTTTGATATCTTTTTCATCTGTCAAAGACAAACTAACTGGTAAAAACGAGGCACTTTCTGAACCCACTTTTTGAATCAATGTTTCTTTATCTCTGCTCGTTGTGACAACTTGATGTCCATTATGAAGTAATGCTTTCGTCAAATCCAATCCTAACCCTTTTGAACCTCCTGTTATCAACCATACCTTTTTACTCATACTTATCCTTCCTCTCTTTTTGTTGTTTGATCGATCAACAAGGAAAGTATAAACCTTGGAGGTACCTCCAAGACAAGCATTTGTTTCAATTATTTTTTTGCACCAGCTCCGCCAGCTTATTTACAGTGTTAGCGTTTCTGATTGTAATTCGGCTATACATCTTAGTTCCAACGATTTTTGACCAACGGCTTCTGGAAAATGTTTTGATTGGTGCTGACCAGAAAATAACTCTTTCATGGTGGGCTACTTTTTCATATTCTGCTTTAGCTTCACCAACAGATGCGATCACTTCTTCAGTTGTCGTTGGTGGGATCACAAAAATGACATTGTGTTTTGATTCTTTATCTGTATTCCACCATTCTGGCATCTGTTCTAGCGCTGCTAACAAGTCAGTTCCTCGTACAATCGTAACTGTTATATCAAGCTCAAACTCTGATTTTATTAGCTTTTCGCAATCCTCTTTCAGTTGTAAATCATCGGTCTCTTCGCTAGAAAAAATGGCATTTCCACTATTCAAATAAGTACTCACATTTGTAAATCCATGCTGTTCAAAGCGCTCTTTTAAGGTTGCCATAACCACTCGATTTTTCCCGCCGACATTAACGCCGCGTAATAAAGCAATGTACGTTACCATATAAAATCCCTCCTACCTAATCTACTACTTTTACTTAAGGCAAATGTTTCCTTCCTCGTCACTCTTATATTATAATAAAGAAAACAATAACGAGAAAGAAAAGAGGAGAAAAAGATGAAAGATCTAAATGATTTTCTTTCAAAAATTAGTGAACCTGATCATCGGGAAAGATTGGAAGAACTTTTTGATTGGACTATAAAAACTTACCCACAATTTAGCGTTGTCATCAAATGGAACCAGCCTATGTTTACCGATCACGGGACTTTTATCATCGCATATAGCACTTCTAAAAAGCACCTTTCAATTGCGCCAGAAACTGTCACGATCTCAACATTCAAAGAGGATATTGAAAAATCAGGGTACCAACATACAGATAACATCATTAAAATCACTTGGGATCAGCCTATCGACTATTCCTTGCTGAAAAAAATCATTGATTACAACATTCAAGAGAAAATTGATTATACAAAATTTTGGCGAGAATAAGCTCTATAAAACGCCCTTTATTCAAAAAAGTTTTATCGATGAGAATTTATTGAAGTAGCGAAATTGGTTCAAATCTATTATTATTTAGACATAGAGAGTTACTTAATTATCTTCCCCAAAGATAAAATAAGAATTGATCCCATCTTAGTTAAGATGGGATTTTTTTGTTATTACGATAATCAAAAAACGATTGACAATTTGTCAGTACAGTTCTATACTACTTCCAAGGAGGTCTCATCATGCGCGATGTTAAAGAACCCGAAATTCGTAAGGCTGAAATTATGGACGTTGCAGGTCAACTGTTTATGGAAAAAGGCTACTTAAAAACTACTACGCAAGATATTATAGAACGCTTAAATATCTCTAGAGGACTACTTTATTATCATTTCAAAAATAAAGAAGATATACTCTATTGTTTAGTCGAACGTCAGACAACGCCTCTTTTAAAACAATTGAAGCAAATAACTTATAACACAAATTATTTAGCCATCGAAAAAACTCAAAAATTTATCGAAGCTACAATGATCAAATCAGAAAGTATTACTGAACAAATGGTTAGCCTTCAGCAATCTGTTGACTTAGAACAGAATCGCTATGTAACTGATCGTTTTTCACATAAACTAGTTACAGATGTTACTTTATTTTTTGAACACATCATTGTTCAAGGAAACGAAGAAAAGGTTTTTCACGTAAATCATCCTTTCGAAACGGCTGTTTTTCTGATGACAGGTTATGTCTTTGTCTCTAATGATATAAGAGAATCATCTGATCACGAAAATTATTTACATGCATTTCATGAGTGTTTAGAACGTGTATTACAGTCTAGCAAACCCATTTTTAATTAAACAGCCCCAACAATTCTAATGAGTTGTTGGGTAATTTTAAAGCTTAGACTGACACTTTGTCAGTCTAGCCAACTCAATATTAGATAAAAGGAGAATCACGATATGTTAACAATTAAAAATTTGACAAAAACCTACGAAAATAAGAAGAAAGCTGTAGCAAATCTAAATCTCACAATTAAAGCTGGTGATATTTTCGGATTTATTGGAGGAAACGGTGCGGGAAAAACAACAACTATTAAGTCTATTGTTGGAATCCATGATTTTGATTCTGGAGAAATAACTATAAATGGCACCTCAATCAAAGCTGACCCCATAGGTTGTAAAAAGAAGATGGCCTATATCCCAGATAACCCTGATTTATATGAGCATTTAACTGGTTTTCAATATATTAACTTTATTGCTGATTTATATGAGGTTTCAGAATCGTCACGAAAACAAAAGATACAGTATTATGGCGAATTATTTGAGATGTTGCCTAATCTTGGTCAAGTGATTACTTCTTACTCTCACGGAATGAAACAAAGAACTGCATTGATCGCAGCCTTTATTCATTCACCTGAATTACTGGTTTTAGATGAACCATTTGTTGGTCTTGATCCTAAAGCAACTTTTGTTTTGAAAAATCTTATGAAAGAATTAATCTCAAATGGTGGTGCAATCTTTTTTTCTACTCATGTACTAGATGTAGCAGAAAAGTTATGTAATAAAATCGCTGTGATCAAAAAAGGAGAATTGATTATTACTGGCAAGATACAAGAAGTCATTGGTGATCAATCGTTAGAAGCGTTATTTATGGAGGTCCAAGAACATGCGTAACACACTGATTTTGCTTAAAATTTTAGTCATCAATACGTTTTCGCTAAACGAACTGTTTCAAATAAAAAAAGGCAAAACAACTAAATTGATCAGCGCTCTAGGCATTTTCCTTTTGATTCTATTTTTTTGTTTTTATAATATTCAAACTGCCAAAACCTTGATTCAGATGAAGGAAGGAAAACTGATTCCAGCTTATATGGTGGCTATGTCAAGTTTTATTATGATGGTCATGACAGTCTTTCGCTCAAATGGAATTTTATTTGCAAGTAAAGATATTGAGCTATTATCTACTTTCCCAATAAAGAATCATGATATTATCCGAAGCAAATTTCTATTTATGTACCTTATCAACTTGCTGATTACGATCATTTTTATTTTCCCAAGTAGTATCGTTTGGTTTAATCTTATCCATGTGACTCCCTTGGCTTTATTTTTTTATCTTATGTCTATGCTTTTTATCCCTTTGATTCCAATGTGTTTTGCGGCAACGCTTGGAGCTTTAGTTGTTTTATTTTCGGCTTTTTTCAAAAAAAGAAATTTGTTTTCTCTATTATTTTCCTTTTTAATTTTATGCTTTTTTGGCTTCATCGGTTTTTCTAGTATGCAAACAAAAACTGGCGCTCAAAATATCGGTGCACTATTGGCAAAACAAGTAACTGGGTTATATCCTTTAGCACAATTTTTTTTATCGCAGAATACCTTTTATTTTGTTTATAGTATCTGCGGGTTTATCTTGATTTCTATGTTTGCCTTTGTCTTATTTATTCATTTTGTTTCAAAAAAATATGTATCTATAAATGAACTTATGTCAAAACCTTCATTAAGCCCCACTGCAAGCAATATAATATACACAAAGCAAAGTAAATTTCGTTCACTGTATCAAAAGGAACTACGTCGCTTTTTTTATTCTTCTATATATATTCTTAATACAAGTCTAGGTGTTTTACTTCTTTTCATTTTTAGTCTTTTTTTACTTTTAACTAGTCCACAACGCATATCGCACTTTTTAGGAATTGACATCAGCACGTCTTTACTTGGGCAGTACGCACCTATTTTCATTGCTGGACTGCTTTCTTTAAGTTGTACTACTGCAGCTTCTATTTCCTTGGAAGGGAAAAGCAGTTGGATCATTCAAAGTGCTCCTGCATCTATAAAAACCATTGTTGATAGTAAAATTGCGGTCAATTTGACACTCCATTTTGTCGGTTATATGCCAGCAGTTTTTTCCATACTAGTAAGGATTCATTTGACATGGATTCAATTAATCACCTTGGTGGGTATTCCAATTGTTTTTTCACTGTTCACAGCAATCTTAGGTATTTTTCTCAATAAAAAATGGCCAAATTACACCTGGGATAGTGAAATGTTTGTAGTCAAACAAAGTAGCCCTGTGATCATCACGAATATAACTAGTATGTTTCTAGTTTCACTTCCGCTTTTTTTAACACTTTTTTTGGGCTTACCATGGTTTCCAATCCTTTTAGGTATTTCATTTCTCATAATGCTCTTTTCTGCAATTTTATACCATTCATTATGTCATTCAATCTATATTTAAAAGAGGTGCTTTTGATGAAAAAAGATCTATTTGTTTTCTTGATAATTATTAGCTCTATTCTATTCATTTGTTTATTTTTACCAAGTGAGATTCCTGTGCATTTCAACTATCTGGGAAAAGCTGATCTTACTGTACACAAATATTATTTGCTGTTAGGATCGATTATTCTTTATTCCCTTTACTTGACATTTATCAAGAATAAAAAATAAATGTAACTAGTTCTAGTTACTGTTCACACAAGCGAACAAAAGGTTAAGAATTCCTTTAGAGAAAAATACGCTCATGCTTATAACACTGAACCTATTTTTTACTCACTCCGTTTATTTTTTACTATTTTAAAAAACGTATTGACGAAACTCCTATCTTTAAGTTAAGATAATATTACAAAATTAAATTAAAAAAGGCGCTCTGCAGGAGGACAGCAAATCATCCCGCAGAGCCCTGTATTATAAGCCAGAACTAATAATACAAGTTGCCTTCGTCAATAGTTTATTGACTATTCTCATTGTACTAAAAGTAAGAAAAGATTACTAGTCTTTTTTGCAAATTCAATGTGTTTAGTTCATATTTATTTAGCGAACGCTTCATGGTATTAGTTGCTGACTAATACCATTTTTTAGTTTTGTATCGATTATTAGATAATTAGAGCGAAAAACAAAATAAACAGGCACTCTGTAAGAAGACAGCAAATCCTCTCACAGAGCCCTGTATCGTCAGCCAGAACTGACAATACAAGTTGCCTGAGTCAATGTACATTGACTTATTTATTTTACCTAATTTTTGTAAGAAATACTAGTGTTTTTTACAGTTTTTAGTAATTTAAATAGTTGATGGTTATTCGTTGAACTCTTGCACGGTATTGGTTGGTGACCAATGCCGTATTTTTTTCGCTCTTTTTATAAATAGTAAACATCAAGTTCTCCTTTTTTCTTAACACTTTTTCATATTAATCGCTTGGTGTTTACGAACTGACATTGCTGGAATCATTCATTCACCATATTTTTCTATTTAGTCTAAAAAAGTTGCCGAGTCAATGCGTACAAAATAAATGATTAAAAAAAATAAACATGCAAACAAATAATTTCCTAGATCTACCAGACTAAGTAACAAAAGTAATGATTGATTTCCAGTACGTTAGTAGCAGTCAGATTCTGACTGGCGGAAGACAGAATCTGACTTTCAAGTAAAAAATAGCGGGAATGCAGAGCCCACTATTTCAAACAGCTGTTTATCCATGATGCTATTCCTTTTTAGTAAACAACCAACCCAACCATTTTACCAACATAGGATAAGCAGCTGTTTGTTTTTATTTGTCAGCTTCCATAAAACAATAGAGCTAGAAAAAAGCGCACATTTAATACAAATAACAAACCGCATTCTAAAATGAACTTCCTATTTCTGGTTCATTCTATCTTTATTTCTAATTACCAAATTGTTCTTTTATACTTTTTCCACGAAATGTTCAAGATATTTATCCCAATACTCTTTGTAAACTCTTTCTTGATTACCATCCAGATTTAACTGAAACATTCTAAAGGTTACCTCAATATCCTTAGGCTGCCATCGTTCTTTGTATGAATAGTTGTAGCGCATACCAAGCTTCTTCATGACTTTGCCACTTCCAACATTATGAATATCATGTGTAGCCGTAATATACGTCCATCCCTGAGATTTCAAAAAATTGATCGCTGCTTCACTTGCTTCTGTAATCAAACCATCTCCCCAATACTTTTTCTGCAGACCATATCCAAAATCATGGCTTTCACTACCACTCACTGCAATATAACCAATTGGATCATTGTCTTCTTTTAGGCAAATCACAAAATAATAACCATTTGATTTTTGGTAGTTAGATTCGATATATTCTTTGTAAAATTTCTTAGTGTCCTCGATAGTCTTTAATGGATACCACGGAAGATATTTATTTACCTCTTCATCAGATAATAGTTTGTATAATGCTGTTAGATCCGTTTGGGTTTCTTGTATATTTCGAAGAATTAATCTTTTCGTTTCTATCATTCGTAATCTCCTACTTTTCAATATCAAACATTCCATATTTATTTTTAATATAGCACTTCTCCCCACTAACTTCAAAACAAACTTTAGTTCATCGTTTCAGAACATGTATCGATCTTTTTATATTCATTTTAATCATTTGGCAATTTATCGAACGTAACAAGTTGTTCAATGTTTGTTCCTAGTTCTTCTGAAATAGCGTACATTAATAACAACGAGGGATTGTGCTTATTTTTTTCCAGATTAGCAATTGTTTGTTTTGCGACACCTACTTTGCTTGCAAGATCATCTAGTGACATGTCAAGATTTGTTCGATAATCACTTATATGTATATCTGTTATTTTGCTTTTAACCATTATGAACTCCTTTCTGATTGCTTTATGCTATGAAACAACTATTTCGTCCTTATCGTCCTACAACAAGCATGTATTTTTTACTATTTATAAGATAAAACCACCTTAATATTACCATATAAAACAAAAGTATGAAATAATTTCACTTTTATATACGTAAAATATTTAGCTTAGAAAAAAAGATTGAGCCAAAATGAATAAACAGTTTGGCTCACCCTTAGATTTGAACAGAGTAGCTATTAGACAAAGCCTTTCAGAATATCCACTCTACTATTCAAAGACTCTTCTATTTTTCATCAGTCCATTGCCACCTGCAACGACTGCCAATACCAACAAAATAATTGCCTCTGAAAAAAATGTTCCCCGTATCGTATTAAATCCTGACAGAGAATCTATCAACGCAATTCCATATGGTGAAAATGCTGAACCTATATTAAAACCGACTAAAAGAAGCGAAGTCCTAAATGCTGCCTGATGAGCCGAACCATCATTGATTTTATTAAATAGGTATGGAATAAACGTTCTAAAAGAAAAACCACAAATCAATGCACCGATCCCAGTTACTAAAACACTATTGGAATACCCAATTAAAACCATGGCACCACTCATCAGCAAAAAGGCCATCGGCAGTGTCCTCTCACGAGTGATATTAAATATAGGACCAAATGAAAATCCTGCAGCCATCGCTCCTAAACCAATCAACGACATAATATTACTCCCATCGGTGGCATCACCGTATCCTAAAGAAGTCATTAATAGCGTCCCTTTGATTGTGATCGACATATAAATACAGACAACCATTATCAATAAAATAACATATCCCATAAATTCAAGAGTACTAACTGTTGTCACTTGCTGTTTTTCTCCCGTTGTTTCATAACTTATTTCTTCGATAACACGAGATTGTCTAATATCTTGTTCAGAAACATTTGGTACGAATAAAGCAAACAGAATAAAGATAGGGATAACGATCAAATATACCCAAAATGAAGTTTGCCAACTAATTTTTAACAACTGCCCTACTGTAAAGGTCAATGTCATACCACCAATTCCCTCAAAAGCGCTTTGAAAACCAATTGTTGCTGCTCGTTCACTTCCCTGATAAAAATAACTGATCAAAGAAACCAATAAAGAATTGAACAGCCCAACACCAAAACCAAAACAAGCTCTAGAAATGAATATCAACAAAAAATTAGTGGTCAAAGCTGGGATAACACCTGATACTAAAACAATCCCCAAACCAATCAATACAGTCCTTTTATATCCTAAAAACTTAGCAACTGTAGTACTTAATAAAACAGCTGGAATAATAAATAAAGCTGGGATCGTCGTTAACATTTCTACCAAAGACAATGGAATATTTGAAAAGGTCTTAGCCATTTCTGGGATATTTGCCCCTATTGCTCCACCAGATACAACAACCAGTGATACCGCTAAAATTGATATTTTCTTCATTTTACTATGCTCCATTTGCTTTCCTCCTATATTATACCCTTTCATAAATGTACGTTTTCTTTGTATAGCGTAAGTATGTTCTAGATTGCCCCCATGATATAGTTAATTTATCAAATCAAAACAATTATCAGAGGAGGGAAAGCGATGATCGAATTTCTTTTGAATGCAGCTTACCAAATTACGATATGTAAATGGCTTGAAAAATCAACAAAGAAAAATCCTTAATCACTCAGTATCTTGTTAAAATTCCCTTATCGATTCTCTCATTACTATTTTTAGAATACCTCTTCTAGTGCACTCTAAGTCAAGTGAAAATCAAACAAATAAGCTTTATTTTCTTTTGTTTGACCTAGAGTGAACTCTAAGTGGTAAAATAAACATAATGAGAATTTGGGAGGGAATCAAGGTGACTTACAAAATTCATGAATTTTCAAAAATGACTGGTCTTACGCCTTATACTCTACGTTTTTATGAAAAAGAAGGGCTGATCACGGTAAAAAGAGATCAGAATAATATTCGGATTTATGACGACCGCAATAAAGAATGGATCGATTTTTTTATGCATTTAAAAAAAACTGGCATGACGATCGAAGATTTAAAACAATATCTAGCATGGTGGTATGAAGGGGATTCGACTAATCAAAATCGGTTGGATCTGTTGAAGAAACAAAAAGAGATTGCTTTACGCGAAATGAAGCACATTCAAGAGGGAATTGATATGCTTGATTATAAAATTGATGTTTACCAAAAAAGAGTAGATGATGGTCGATCCTAGAAACTATAACAAACTCCTTAGCAATAGATTTAAAAAATTAGTGGTTAAACCAAACACCCATAAGGGCTATCGCTCTCATGGGTGTTTGGTTTAATCTTTACTAAATAATTGTCTGATTTATTTCCTATGATAATTTAGTCCTTAAACATTCTGAATCGGGATAGAAAAACAAAAACACGCTGCTTTACTTTGGATACTACAAGAGACCTCTCCCGAATGGCTTTGTATGATTTTTTTTACTAAAGCTAAACCTAACCCATTTCCTATAGCTTGATTGTTAATTTTCTTTCCTCGATAAAAAGGTTCAAAAATACTCTCTAATTCTTCTTCTAGAATTTCTTGCCCATTATTCCTAACTTCAACAATAAGATTTTTCCCAAAAGTGTTCACTGTAACAGTCACAGATGATTCTTCATCACCGTATTTGATAGCATTCTCCACTAGATTTTTTACTGCTACTGCTAACATTGCTTGGTTTCCTTTAAACTGACTATTTTTGGCGCTTTTCTTTTGTAAATGTATTTGTTTTTCTGTGGCTTGCGTCTTTAATCCTATAAACACATCATGAATTAGCTCATCTATGTTGATTTGATCAGTCAATTGAAGAAGATTATCATTTGCCAGGATAAGTAATTGCTCTAACGTAATCGAAAACTTGTCACAGCTAGATAAGATTGCATCTGTCATTTTTTTACTTTCATAATCGTTTTCGTTTAAGTTCATTTGAAGTAACTGAGTGTAAGTAATAATCACAGCTAAAGGTGTTTTTAACTCATGAGCAGCATTATTCACAAAATTCTTCTGTTTAATAAATGATTCATCTAATCTTGCACTCATCTCATTAAAACTCAAACTTAGCTCCTTTACTTCTTGAGGTTGTTTTTGATTGATGTCGATTTGTTTTCCAATATTCCTAGTGCTTACATTAAGCATTGTCTTTTGCAGATTCACTAATGATCCTAGGCTCTTCCCGACTAACTTATAAGTGATGATCGTCCCTATAATGATAACAATCAGCCACACTAAAATTATTTTTGATGAAAAAGCCTTTCTCGCTTTTGCCAATGTGGCGCCTAGTTCGTTGCCTTCTTTGGGCGTTAGCTCAGATACAGTAGCCTCAGTACTCGAGTCAGCCATTTCAGGAGCAATATGCGTTAATCGCTCAAGAGAGAAATTTTTATTGGCACCTGAGACGGAAAATAACAACATGATCAACGACATTCCTACTAAGAGGCTACTAACCAACAAAGTGATTTGTTTTTGTAAGCTCATTGTTCTTACTATCCTCTCTCAATTGATGTACTAGCTAAGCAATATCCAACACCTCTAACGGTTTGAATCATCTCTGCTGTTGTTGGATTGATAGCCGCTATCTTTTTTCTTAATGAATACATATGATACTTAAATGTATTGGAGAATAAATCGACATCTCCATCCCAAACATGCTCCATTAACTTTTCAGCTGAAAAAACTTGTTCAGGATTTTTAATCAAGTATTCTAAGATCCCAAATTCTTTTCTTGTTAATTTTATGGGAACTTCCTCTATTCTCACAACCCTTTTTGCAGAGTCAAAATGGATTGGTCCATATGTGATGATCAATTCTTCTATGCTGATTTTTTGTCTTAATAAATTTCGGATTCTTGCTTCCAATTCAAAAAAATCGAAAGGTTTTGTTAAATAATCATTAGCTCCCATATCAAGTCCTTTTATTTTGTCTTCAACAAAACTTTTGGCTGACAGGATCAGAATCCGTATCTCCATATTTTGGGTCCGAATTATATCTAAAATTTCCCAACCACTCATTTTCGGCAAAGATAAATCTAAAATTATAACATCATATTCCGTTATTTCAACCATTTCAAGTGCTTGAAAACCATCTATTGCTTTATCAACGGCATACCCCTTTTTCCTTAACCCCATACATAATCCTTCACCTAATAAAATATCATCTTCAACTACAAGTATACGCATATCATAATCCTCCAACAATCTCATGTATAATTTAGACTAACACATTTTTTCAATAAAACTTTGAGGAGTTTATGAATAATATATAACTTTTTAGTCTATAGATGAAAAGTAAGTACTATAATAGACTTAAAGTGTTTTCTTTTAAAATAAGACTAATATCTGCTTGTTTTGCTATTTCCAAATCATGTGTCACCATGATTACACACTTTTTCTCAAGTAAGGCCAACTCTTTTAACATATCGATAATTCCTTTAGAAGTCACATGATCCAAATTCCCTGTTGGTTCATCAGCGAATATCAATGGCGAATCAGCTGATAATGCTCTTGCAACTGCAACTCTTTGCTGTTGTCCACCACTTAATTTCATTACATTTTTGTGCATCAATTCATTAGTGATACCCACTGACCTTAGTTTATCTGCCACATATTCATTGATGTTTTTAACATGCTGTTTTTTTATTTCCATTCCTACTTTAACATTTTGAAAAGCGGTCATATAAGGAATCAGATTATAGGACTGAAATATAATAGAAGTATATTTTTTTCGATATTTCGTGATTCCCATGTTATAGATATTTTCGCCTTGATAGTTAACACTTCCTCCAACAGGTGTCGTTAAACCAGAAGCAATTGATAATAATGTCGTCTTGCCAGCACCAGATGGTCCCATGATCGTATAGAAATTTCCTGCTTCAAATGTATAATTGATAGTATCCAACACTTTGTATTCTTGGATGCCTTCTTTGTATGAATAGGTGATATCTTTCAATTCCAAGTTCATAATTTTTACTTCTCCCTCTATTCTTTTTGTACAAACAGTTCTTTAGGATCTGTTCTAGCAATCATGACACTTGGTACAAGTGTTGTTATAATGATTAGTAAAAAGCCTAAACTTCCTGCTTGTGATACAACGGTTGCGTTTACTCGTAGCTCCATCTTATCAATAGGTTCTAAATTCTTATTTTTTTCTTGACCATAGTCATCATCTTGTTGCACAATAGGTCCCACTTGCTCAGCTTGTTTTGACAACATACTATTGGTTATTGTTTGTCCTGTTGCTTGAACAATCACTAAAGATAGACCAAAGGAAAGTAACCCAATTATTAAAATTTCCGCTACTAACTGCAAGATGACTTTCATTTTAGTTTCCCCTAATGAAAGTAAAATCCCTACTTCTTTTTTTCTATCACGAATGGATAATAAAGATAAGAAAGTTAAAATCAGCCCGCCTGCGATCACAATCACTTTAATCATAATAGAACTAAAAGCAGCCATTTTTTCAAGTGGACCAATCATTTGCTCGTACTGTTCAGTATAAGCATCTAATTTAAAGAAATTACTTTCACTTGGTAATTTTGCTTCTGCATCTTTTACAAAATCGCCTACTTGCAAAGGATCTTTTAGATAGAACATTGCATCATCGATATTTGCTTGCTTACTTGTTTTTAAAAAGCTATCAATATCCACGTAAATTTGATTTTCTGGTTGAGCCATTTCATACATTTGTTCTAACGTGGAAACTTCTTTTTCACTTTTATAAATCCCGCTAACTTTATATTCTTGAGCTTTTTCTTCTCCCTGTATCGAAAAGCCTTGAATCTTAAATGTATCTCCTAATTTCAATTGATTATTTTTAGCAAATGTTTGTTCCACAACTGCAGAATTTGATAAGGATTTTTCTGTGATAGGTTCTCCTTCTATTAATTTTGCATCATGGCTTTTAAAATCCGCTGTTTTTAGTAGATCATTCGTCCCATGTATTTTAAAAACTGGAACTTCTTGCCCTTGACTCATATTTGCCATATTAGAATTTATACTATTTTCTTCATTGCTTGCTCTTGGTGCAACAGATTGTAAGTCTCCTTTTGCTGCACCTGTTTCACCACTTATCAGCACACTTTTTACTTGAGGCAAGTGACTGATCTGATCTATCGTTTCTTTAGAAAGAGGTTTAATGGTTGATTTGCCGCTCAATACAGCCTCTCTGATTTTATCGTTATCTCTTTTTAAACGAACTTCAGCTCCTAATTGTTTTCGTGCGTCTATTTTACTCTTTTCAGCTGATTGTTTGATAGCAAAACCTGATAAAATCAGCAAAAAAACAATAAGAAATAAACCTAAAAATAAAGCGGTTCGTCCTTTTCTCTGCCAAATACTGATCAATGCTCTTTTAAAAAAACTCATATTGCTTCCTCCAATTTTTACTCTTGTTGTTTGTAAGCAAATGTATCTTAACAATTTTATGGTCAGATTATGGTTAGATTTTTTGTATAAGACTCTATAGAAAAAATGTTGATCAAAAAATAGAATACTTAGCTGACAACTCAGCCTGATTTGATCGATTAAAAGATGATTTGAAGTACTATACATCAAATAAAAAAGCTAATTAACTAGCCGATCGGCTAGTTAATTAGCTTTTACACGATTCACTTTTTCCTTTACCTTTTATAATAATAAAGAATAAATTTAGGTATCAATTATTTATCGGTGCTTTCTCTTTTCGAATTTAGAGATTGTTCCCATACACATTAAAATTATGATCAATAGGATTCCGTTGTATTTCAAGCTTCTATCTAAGAACTCACCAGTTCGCGGTAAATTAGCTTTCTTAGATGACACAGTTGTGTTTGTTGACTTGCCTGATTCTTTTGATTGCTCAGGTTCTGTGCGTCCTATTTTTCCATGTGATTCATCGGGTTCAATGGACTCTGTTGATTCTGAATGTTTTTCTGAGTCTTCCGGCTCTTTTGGCGTTATTGGTGTCTCCGATTCTGTTGGTTCTTCTGGTTCTATTGGTTCTGTTGGTTCTTCCAAATCATATAGGTAGATAACCGTTTGTTCCTCCAATGCAAACGTTCCTAGTGCATTAGCTGGTGTGTGGACGACACGATATCCATTGATCAGTTGCGCACTTGTTTCATAATTACTTCCAGGCACACCACTCATTCTAGATTCTCCAGCTAATTGACGGCCTTCAAGATCTTGATGTTTCACCACAACTGTCCCTTGTTCCTCGTCTCTAATTGTTTCATATAAATAGAGAACCTCTTGTGCTTCTTCTTGAAAAACACCTTTATGATTTAGTGGCATTTCGATTAATCTATAGTTTATTCAATAGCTATCCCATAAATAAAAAACAGTAAACTCACATATATCTATACAATAAATAGGATAAAACAATCATTCCGCTGATAATCAAGGCACTTACAATCACGTGTCTTCTTTTTTTCATCATAACTATAGCAATAAATTCTCTTAAAAAAGCGTTAGGTAAAAAATAAAAAGCAGTTTTTGCACCGATTCCATCGGCTTTTAAATGTGCCATTCGAGCAAATATCCCAGCACGAAACAAGTGATAATTATTCGTTGAAAAAATAGCTTGGTACTCTTTATTGTCAGAATGCTGATCCATAATTTTTTTAGAAAAAGTCATATTCTCTAACGTATTTCTTGATTCTGTTTCAACCAAAATGTCTGCTTCCGGAATTCCTTTTTCGATTGCAAAAAGTTTCATGGCTTCGCTTTCCGGCAAGGATTCATCAGTACCTTGTCCTCCAGACATCAATAAAAGCGGTGCCTTAGAAGTTTGTTTTAACTGTTCATGATAGAATTGGATTGCTTTTTCAATTCTTTTACCTAATAGAGGGGGAACTTGATTTCCATTAATTAAGCCAGAGCCTAATACGATAATATAATCTTGCTGATACTTAGGCTGATTGTATTGATAAAGAATAGAAATTGTTAAAAAATTATATAGGACGATAAAAAAATAGCCAATCACTAACAGCACGCTACTAAATAACGCTGCTCCCCAAAGTGGAAGTGACAATGAAAAATAAGAATAAAAACCTAAAAGTGCTGTTAGGCCCACTGCTAATAGAAAAGTCAATAAATTGGAAAGAGAATGGCTTTCTTTTTTAAACACAACCATTGCATTCCAATATAAAAAAGTAATCAGTCCATAACTGCCAAAAAATAGTAGCATTGTAAGTCCAGTCACCACAATTTCTAAAAGAAATAATAGCAATTGATCTCTAGTTTCAAGATATACAATCAACATAAGAATTCCTAAACTAAGTAAAAATAAATTAAATAATAATCCATTGATCAGTAAACGCTTTTCTAAAGAATAAACGAGCAAAAAGAGTCCTAAAAAAGCGAGTGGTATAAGAAAATAATATGTACCTATCATTACCTCTAGAAGAAATGTGTATATAAAAAAATAAGTACCTGTCCAGATAAAAAATAACGGACTAAAGAAAGCTTTTTTGTTTTTTTTAGCCCTCATTCCCAGTCCCAGTAAACTAATCAGGTAAACAACGATACAGTAATAATCTATTTGATTCAATTTTTTCTCCCCTTTTTATAGTAAATTTGAACGAATTCTATTCCTCATTTTCTACATTTTATTATAGCCAATTACGGATACATTTCAAAGAAAAGTCTATAAAATGACATTAATCCTTAAGTATGAGGATGGAACAACAAGCCCCTAACTTCTTTTTATCAGCGTCTATTTAAATTCTAAAAGGCTGGGATATAACTCTAAAAGTTATTCCCCAGCCCTTTATTTTTTAGTAAAGATTTTCGATCAAAAAAGTGATTCTTATTTATTATAGATCTTTGGACCTTTACGCATATTTTTACGGTCATTTTTAGGCGTCTCCATTTGTTTTGAGCGACCGCCGCCTTGTTTTTTCTTGATTAATTCTAACATTTTTTTCTTTGTATCCATTTTACACCGTCCTTGTTAGCAAAGTAACTGACTCGATATGAGTTGTTTGCGGGAAGTTATCCACTGGTTGAACTTCTTTGACCTCAAAGCCACCTTCAACAAGTAATGCAAGATCACGTGCTAATGTTGCCGGATTACAACTTACATACACAATACGATTTGGTTTCGTTTCGATCAAGGTCTCTACTAAACTTGCTTCTAATCCTTTACGCGGTGGATCAACAATCACAACATCTGGTTTGATGTCATTTTCGATCATTCTTGGCAATGTTTCTTCAGCTAAACCTGCGGTAAAGGTTGCATTCGTAATATTGTTCAACTTCGCATTGCTCTCAGCATTCTTGACTGCTTCTTCAATAACTTCTACACCATAGACATGCTTAGCATCTTTAGCAAGGGTTAAGCCAATCGTACCGATTCCACAATAAGCATCTACAACGATTTCTTCACCAGTTAACGCTGCATATTCTTTAACTTTATTGTACATTACTTCTGTTTGTTGTGGATTTACTTGATAGAATGAACGTGACGAGATTTCAAATTTCAAATCAAAAATCGTATCGATCATTTTGTCTTCACCATGTAAAAGAATCGTTTCATCTCCAAAGATCACATTCGTCTTTTTCGAATTGACATTTTGAACAATGCTGACAACTTCCGGCAATGCTTCTAAAATATCAGGAATGATTTTACTTGTCGGGAATAATTTTGGTGTTCTCGTAATTAGAACAATCATCATTTCACCAGTATGGTAACCACGACGAACAACAATATGACGTAAGTTTCCAGTGTTATCTGATTCATTGTAAGGTTTGATACTGTAACGTCTCATGATATCACGGATTATGATAACTGCTTCATCGATTTTTGGATCTTGAATATAGAAATGTTCTAATGGAATTAGATCATGGCTATTTTTTCTGAAAAAACCAGTTTGTAATTTGTTATCGATTTTTCTCACTGGAATTTGAGCTTTATTGCGGTATCCCCATGGATTGTTCATACCTAATGTATCTAAAACAGGAACATCTGGCAATTTTGCAACACGTTGCATTACATTTTTTACTTGGTCGGTTTTAAACGTCAATTGAGCACCATACGCTAAATGCTGTAATGGACTGATTCCAACTTTAGTAAAATTGGCATCTTTGACTGGTACACGGTCTTCGCTTGATTTTAGAATCGTTACAACTTTTCCATAACCAAAACTTTTACCGACTTTCAGTACTTTGATTTCCATTTTTTCACCTGGTAAAGCATTTTCTATAAAAAGCGGGTAGCCATCAACTTTGGCAACACCCATTCCTTCATGTGTCAGATCAATAATATCAACTTCGATTGTTTCATTTTTGTTCACGGGAAAATTATTCATAAGTCGCTCCTTCTTTAATGCACTTCTCTCATTCTAATGAAAAAATGCTAGAAAAGCAATAGAGAGATTGTTTCTAGGCTAAAAGAAGTAAAAATTAATCTTTCTATTTAATCAATTTCCGCTAGTTTATTTTCAATCAACTGGATCACTTGTTTTTTTGCTTCTTCATTTTCAATAAAATCATACTTGTCACCATCGATTTGAATTTTGGGACTTTCGTTGTATTCTTCAAACCATTTTTCATAACGACGATTCAATTCTTTATAATAATCGTACAATGCTGGGTCTTGTTCCACTTGCTCATAAGGACGTCCTCGTCTTTGAATGCGCTCTAACATTTTAGGAAAAGATATTTTAATGTGTACTAGTAAATCTGGACGTTTTTTATTCGCTGCATAAGGTAATTCTTCCAGCATATTTTCTAATAAAGAATCGTACACTTTTACTTCTGTCTCATTCGCTCTGCCTAAATCCGCATTTAAATGAAATAATAACGAATCTTCATATATTGAGCGATCTAATACATTATTTTCATGAGAAAGTGCTTGCTTAATACTATCAAATCGTTTGTTCAAAAAGTAAATTTGTAATAAAAAGGCATATTTTTTTGGATCTGCATAAAATAAAGGCAAGACTTCATTGTCATCAACTGATTCATAAAATGCATCTGATCCTAAGTGCTCTGAAATAATTTCTGTTAAACTTGATTTTCCTGCTCCAATTGTTCCTGCTAAAACGATCACTGCCATCGAACTCCCTACCTATTAATGATTATTTTTTTTTATTTTTAACCAATGGATCATACCGTAAATAGAATTGACTGTATACAGACAATACATGACGAACAACGCATAATCACCACCAGCATGCGTTCCTGCTCTAAACCACAATACTATAGAAAATAAATTTCCTAATAACCAAAAAACAAATTGTGACTGATATCTTTTGATCATCAACAACATGGCTGTTGCCGATACACTAAACGTTACGGCATCAAGCATTTGTTGAGCATCATTAACAAATCCCAAAATAAAATAAGCAACAACACCAATCCCAAACCAAACTAGTCCTGCATATAGCCATTGAATACCTTTCAGTATTTTTACCTCTGTTACATTTCCAGATCCATCCGTACTAACTTTTAGCCAAGTATATAGACCTGTAATATCCATTACAATATAGAAGCTTTGAAGGAGAACCTCAGCGTAGACACGTGTTTTAAACCCAAAATATCCTATGATTATTGCGCTTATAAATCCGAATATATAATTGCTAGCCTTTCCTTGGGCAATTAAGTTAACACAGATAATACCTGATAAACCGCCCACTAATGTAATCCAACTAGATGGATTACAAACAAAAGCAAATAATTGTACAAAAATCATCATAAATAAAAAAAGATAATTCTTTCTTTGCCAACCTTTAAAATCATTTATAACAAAATTTGACCCCATATCAAACAAACCTTTCACTTACCATATTTATCATTTTCTGCAGAGATGACGACTTATCTAATTTACCTTTGATTCAATCATAAGTCAATGAGAACTCTTCTCAATTATTGATTATGAGACTTTTTTTATACAAGATATTGTGTTTTTTAATTTTCAGAATCTATATATTGTATATAGATTGTTTTTTCATTCTTCCATTCATCTAGAAGGAAAAAAAAAAGTACCTAAGACAAACATGTCTTAGGTACTTTTTGTTGTTTTGAACAATCAACCAATTTTCCCATTATTATCAATGTCTTCATCAGTTAAACGTTCAACTTCTTTTACAAACTCTTTACTTGTTTCAAGATATTCATCTTCATCATCTGATTCACCATCATAATCATCCAAAACCGATCCCATGATCGCATTAGATGGAATCGCATCTGCATTGGCAAACATTTCAATATGCTGGTGCAAATTTGTGAATTCCATCGGTGCATCACCACCATACTCACCATCCAAGTTGATCATCATACGGCTATTTGGTTCAAGTGTTTCAGCGTGTAAATGACTGGTTTTTGTATAGATCAAACGATTATCTTCTATATGTTTACCACCATTGAGCATTAATGCTGCTAAATGTAAAATCTCAAAAACATTGGCTGTTTTCACAATTATTAGAGAAAACTTGCCATCATCTAGCTTTGCATCAGGTGCAATCTTTTCAAAACCACCCACAGAATTAGTCAATCCTAAGAAAAACATCGAAGCATTACCTTCGTAAACACCTTCATCATATTCCATTCGCATTTTGATTGGTTTCACTCTTGGCAGCATTTCTGCTCCTTTTGCTAAATAAGCGAGATAACCAAAGATGCTCTTTAATTCTGAAGGAACTTCATAGGTCAGTTCAGTTAAATGACCACCAGCTGCAATATTGATGAAATAACTATCTTTTGCTTTACCAATGTCCATTTTGACTGTTTGATTTTTTTTGATGACTTCTGCTGCTTTAACGATATTATCTCTAGGAATTTTTAAGGCTCTTGCATAATCATTGGTTGTTCCAGCAGGAATAATCGCCATAGACGGTCGTTTATCTAAAGGAGCAATACCATTTACGACTTCATTGATCGTTCCGTCGCCACCTGCTGCAACAATTAAGTCAAAACCTAATTCTGCAACACGGCGCGCTTCATTTTTCGCGGAATTTTCTTCTGGAGTTGTAGCAAAAGCACTCGTTTCATATCCACATTCTTCCACTATGGAAAGAATATCAGCTAGATTTTTTTTGACTAGCTCTTTACCTGAGGTTGGATTATAAATCACTCTTGCTTTTTTCATAATCATCTGCTGCTTTCTAGCGTTTTGCCAATTCTTCTTGTAACAGTTTATTTACAACACCTGGGTTGGCTTGGCCTTTCGTTGCTTTCATGATTTGACCTACTAAAAAGCCAACAGCACGGTCTTTTCCGTTTTTAAAGTCATCTACAGATTGTTGGTTATTATCCAACACTTCATTGATGATTGGTAGTAATTGTGATGGATCTGATAGTTGAACTAAACCTTTTGCTTCAACAACTTCTTTGGCATCTCCACCATTTTCAATTAATTCTTTAAAAACTTTTTTAGCGATTTTAGAACTGATTGTACCGTCTTCGATTAATGTGATCATACCTGCTAAGTTTTTAGGTGTTAATTTTGTATCTGGTAACTCGATTTTCTCACTATTCAAGTAAGCCGAAACTTCACCCATCAACCAGTTAGATACTTGTTTGGCATCTGCGCCTTCATTTAATGCAGCTTCAAAGAAATCAGACATTTCTTTTGTTAACGTTAAAACCATTGCATCGTATTCTGGTAAGCCTAGTTCTTTGATGTAGCGAGCACGACGAGAAGCCGGCATTTCAGGTAAACTGTGACGAACACGCTCGATCCACTCATCATCGATTGCAAAACGAGGCACATCAGGTTCTGGGAAGTAACGGTAGTCGCTTGAACCTTCTTTAACACGCATCAACAATGTTTTGTTGGTTGTTTCATCAAAACGGCGTGTTTCTTGTTGGATTTCTCCACCAGATAATAACACTTTCGCTTGACGTTTTTCTTCAAATGCAAGACCTTTTTTAACAAAACTCATTGAGTTCAAGTTTTTAAGCTCTGCTTTTGTTCCGAATTCTTCTTGACCATACGGACGTAAAGAAATGTTGGCATCACAACGCATTGAGCCTTCTTCCATTTTTACATCTGAAACGCCTGTAAATAGGATGATTGAACGGATTGCTTCTAAATAAGCATAGGCTTCTTCTGGTGAACGCATATCCGCTTCTGAAACGATTTCGATCAACGGTGTCCCTTGACGATTTAAATCAACATAAGAATAACCGCCATCACCATGGATATTTTTCCCAGCATCTTCTTCTAAATGCACACGTTCGATACGGATACGTTTTGTTTTACCTTCGACTTCGATATCGATCCAACCATCGTGACCGATTGGTTGATCGAATTGAGAAATTTGGTAAGCCTTGGGATTATCCGGATAGAAATAGTTTTTACGGTCAAAATGCGTATCTTTTGAGATTTCACAATTTAACGCAAGCGCTGCTTTCATTCCAAATTCAAGTGCTTGTTTATTCATTACAGGTAATACGCCTGGATAACCCCAGTCGATCACATTTGTATTGCTATTTGGTTCCGCACCAAAATGAGCCGGTGCAGGTGAAAAGATTTTAGAATTTGTTTTTAATTCTACGTGGACCTCAAGTCCAATGACAGTTTCAAAATTCATTAGTCATTCCCCCCTAAGATCACAGGTTTTTTCGTATGGAAATCAGTTGCTTGCTCAAATGCAAAGGCCGCTTTATACATCGTACTTTCATCGAAAGGTTTACCGATGATTTGCAAGCCAACTGGCAAGCCTTCTGAAAACCCTGCTGGTACTGACATACCAGGTAATCCAGCTAAGTTAACTGGAATCGTTAATAAATCGTTCATGTACATTGTGATTGGATCATTGATGTTTTCACCTAAGCCAAATGCAACAGTTGGTGAAGCAGGGCCAATGATGATATCGTAATTGGCAAAAACATTATCAAAGTCTTGTTTGATCAAGGTTCTAACTTGTCCTGCTTTTTTGAAGTGAGCATCATAATGTCCAGCACTTAAAGAGAATGTACCCAGCATAATACGACGTTTTACTTCTATACCAAATCCTTCAGAACGTGAATTTACATATACATCTTCAAGGTTTTTCACGTTTTCAGAACGATAGCCATAACGAATACCGTCAAAACGTTGTAGGTTTGAGCTTGCTTCTGATGAAGCGATAATATAATAAACAGCTACGCCGTATTTAGAATGAGGCAAGCTAACTTCTTCTACTGTTGCTCCTAAAGCTTTAAATGTTTCCGCCGCTTTAAGAACAGCTGCTTTAACACCAGCATCAACACCTTCACCTAAATATTCTTTAGGTAAAGCCACTTTCATGCCTTTGATATCGCCTGTTAAACCAGCAGTAAAATCAGGGACAGATGTTCCAGCCGAAGTGCCGTCTTTTTCATCAAAGCCACTGATTGCATTTAGCGCCAATGCGTTGTCTTTAACATTTCTTGTCAATGGACCGATTTGATCTAAACTAGATGAAAATGCGATCAATCCAAAACGAGATACACGCCCGTATGTTGGTTTCATACCAACGATTCCGTTAAATGATGCAGGTTGACGAATACTACCACCTGTATCAGTTCCTAAAGAAACAGGTACTTGACCTGCTGCTACAGCTGCGGCAGAACCACCAGAAGAACCTCCAGGAACCTTAGTATGATCCCATGCATTTTTTGTTTTCTTAAAGTAGGATGTTTCTGTACTTCCGCCCATCGCAAATTCATCCATGTTCAACTTTCCAACTGGAATCATATCTGCTTGATAGACTTTATCCATAACAGTTGCGTCATAAATAGGATTGAAATTGTGTAACATTTTTGATGCAGCAGTTGTTAAAATATCTTTCGTTACGATATTATCTTTGATCCCAATCGGAATGCCAGCTAATGGATTTGATTCAGTAATACCTTTAAGATCGATTGCTTTCGCTAATTCTAAGGCTTTTTCATCACTGATCGTAATAAATGAATCTACATCTTTTTCCGTTTCATTGATGCGCTTCAATGTTGCTTGCGTTAAATCAGTTGCCGTGATTTCTTTAGAGACAAGTAAATCATGCAGCTCTGTTAGTGACTTATCGTATAATTTTTCCATTATGCACCAGCCTCCCCATTGTCGATAATCGCTGGCACTTTAATGTAGCCATTCTCTGATTCTGGTACGTTTTTCATTAATTCATCGCGATCCATACCTGGTGTTACAACGTCTTCTCGCATCACATTGATGGATTGTGCAACATTAGAGGTGAATGGAACGCCCTCTGTATCGACTTCTTCTAATAATTCTACCATGTCGATGATTTTGCCTAATTGATCTGTAAAGTCTTTTAACTCCTCATTAGAAAAAGACAGTTTTGACAACTTGGCTACATGTTTTGCTTTTTCTTCACTAATTGCCATGGATACCCTTCTTTCCTTTAGAAAAACTCACTCAAGAGTTCACTAGTTCATTTTTATACTGTTAAACGACACTTTGCGTTAAAAAACAGCTTTTTTCTTATTCTATCATAAAATTCTAAGAATTTTTGGAAGAGATGGAAGAAAATAGTCTGAAAATGTAAAAATAACGCAGAAAATTCGATTTGTTTCACTTTAAGCTATTCATTTGCTTCTTTTGTATAGCTATTATCTAAAGCGGTCACCATTTGCTGTTCATCCCACACTTCGATACCAAGCTCTTGGGCTTTCGTCAATTTACTACCAGCATCTTCACCTGCAACAACAATATCTGTTTTCTTCGAAACACTGCCCGTTACTTTGCCGCCTAAATTTTCGATTTTTTCTTTTGCTTCTTCTCGGTTGTAATGTGTAAGCTTTCCTGTTAAAACGACTGTTTTATCTTTGAAAGGCGATTCCACAGCTTCCAATTGTGCCGTTCGGATCCCTTTATATTCAAAATTAACGCCAGCCTTGGTCAATTCATCCATCAATTCGTGTACTTCTTCATTTTCAAAATAAGTCACTAAACTATCTGCAATGATCTCACCCATTGAATCTAACGCCACAACTTCTTCTTTCGTTGCTTTACTGATCGTTCGAAGATCACCAAAGTGTTCTGCTAAAACTTTGGCTGCCTTAGAACCAACATGGCGAATCCCTAAACCGAAAATCAAGCGTTCAACGGAATTATCCCGACTTGCAGCAATCGCTTGATAAATATTATTTGCTGATTTTTCTTTGATTTTTTCCAAAGTCATCAACTGCTCTTCAGTTAAAAAGTAGAGATCAGCTACATCAGCGACTAGTTCTTTATCATACATCTGCTCTAAAACACGTGGGCCTAAGCCATCGATGTTCATCGCATTTCGAGAGACAAAATGATTCAGTCCTTCTTTGATTTGCGCAGGACATTTTGGATTGATACAACGCAAAGCAACTTCTTCATCTAGATGAACTAATTCACTATTACATACTGGACAATGGGTTGGAATTTCATATGGTCGGCTGTTTTCATCACGTTTTTCCGTCAAGACTTGAGCCACTTCTGGAATGATATCCCCAGCTTTATAGATAATCACTGTATCATTCAACCGAATATCTTTCATCGCAATGAAATCTGCATTATGCAAACTTGCGCGACTAACAGTTGTACCAGCCACACGAACAGGCTGCATCACAGCAGTTGGTGTTACGACACCCGTACGTCCAATCGTCCATTCGATTTCTTCGACGATCGTTTGTGCTTCTTCTGGCGGAAATTTATAAGCAATCGCCCAACGCGGTGCTTTAACAGTAAAACCTAATTCATCTTGGATCGTGAATTCATTAGTTTTAATTACGATTCCATCAATTTCATAAGGTAATTCTGAGCGTTTTTCATGATACTCTTCTATATAAGCCCAAACTTCATCGATATTTTGACATAGTTTTTTCTCAGGATTGGTTCTAAAACCGATGTCTGATAATTCATTTAGCGCATCGTACTGAGTTTGTGCCGTCATTGGACCAAAATCAGCGACTGTATATAAAAAGGTGCTGAGATTTCGTTTGGCAACCATACTTGTATCTAACTGACGTAAACTTCCAGCCGCCGCATTTCTTGGATTCGCAAAGACATCTTGTCCTGCTTCTTCTCGTTCTTTATTCAAATTGACGAATGATTGCTTTGGCATATAACATTCGCCACGAACTTCAACTGAAATTGGTTTTTTCAATTCTAAAGGAATTGATTTCACTGTCTTCAGATTCTCAGTGATATTTTCACCGACTGTGCCATCACCGCGTGTCGCACCTTGAACAAATTTGCCATTTTCATATCTTAATGAAATTGCTAGACCATCGATTTTTAGCTCGCAACAATAACTGACAGGTTTTCCCGCTAATTTTTGAACACGTTCATCAAAATCATAAATATCTTCTTTACTGAAACCGTCATTCAAGCTGTACATCTGCACTTCATGTGTGACTTTTTCAAAGCCTTGTAAAATCTTTCCACCAACACGCTGGGTTGGTGAATCAGAAGTAATCACATCCGGATATTCGGTTTCTATGTCTGATAATTCTTTATATAAGCGATCATACACATAGTCTTCTACGGTCGGTTTATCGGCAACGTAATATTCATGAGAATACTGATTCAACTGAGCTCGTAGTTCTTTTGCTTTGTCTGTTGCTTCGGCTAATGTTAACGGTGCTTGTGCCATGAATGATCCCTCCTAATAGTAAAAGCTTAGTAGGCTCGTTTAGCCTCATTAAAAATAGGATTTAGTCCTTTTTTAACACACTTATATTTTTTCAATCGGAGCAAATGCTGCTAATAAGCGCTTAATGCCTTTTTCTGGAAAAGCGACGTCTAGTTCTAAGTCTTTAGCGGTACCGCCAACTCGAACGACTGTGCCTGTTCCCCACGCTTTATGTCTGACTTTATCACCAGCTTGCCAAGCCATTGATTCTCCACCGCTTGCGACTTTATCTGTTACAGGCTGCTTCGTTGGTTGTGCATAAGCTGGTTTAAATACTTTTGGTTCAAACGTTCTTGCTGGTACTTTAGGTGAAGCGATCGAACCTTGTAAATCTAATAACTCTTCATCGATTTCGTCTAAGAATCGGCTTGGACGATTGTATTGTGTTTTCCCATATAGTGTTCTGGAGAAAGCGTTGGATATATACAATACTTCTTCAGCACGAGTGATCCCTACATACGCCAGACGACGCTCTTCTTCTAGCTCGCTTTCTTCTAACATTGCGCGAGATAGTGGGAAAACGCCCTCTTCTAATCCAATCAAGAACACTACAGGAAATTCAAGTCCTTTGGCTGCGTGTAACGTCATCAACGTCACTTGCGAAGTGCTTTCTTCTAAATTATCTAAGTCTGAAACGAGCGCTAAATCATTTAAGAATACAGCTAATTTTTCATCTGGCGCATCTGCTTCTTCAACATCTTGACGTTCATAACGTTTATCGAATTCTTGGGTAACGGTTAAAAATTCATCCAAGTTCTCTAGGCGAGCTTGAGATTCTAAGTTATTTTGTCTGACTAGTTCTTCACGATAACCACTGCGTTCTAAAACTTCCTTAACTAACTCCGTAATTGTTAAATATGGAATCATCTGGGTTAAATCTTGAATCATCATACCAAAGCTACCTAATTCTTTACCGGCTTTTCCTGAGATATTTGCTAGATCCACATTTTGTGAAGCCTCCAGTAATGACCAGCCATGCATCTGAGAGAAACTTCTTAATTTCTCAACAGAGCTTTTACCAATTCCACGTTTTGGTTCATTGACTACTCGTTCAAAACTAAGTGAATCCATTGGATTAGAGATGATATTTAAATAGCCTAAAATATCTTTGATTTCTTTACGATCGTAGAATTTATGTCCGCCGACCATGGTATAAGGAATATTTGATTTCAACAACATTTCTTCCATTACACGTGACTGGGCATTCGTACGATACAAAACTGCAAAATCTCCATAAATACGGTCTTTTTCGCGCATTTCTTTTTGGATTTGTCCCACGATAAACTGCGTTTCATCCCGTTCATTATCGCCACGATAGTAAACGATTTTTTCTCCGTCGTTATTTTCTGTCCATAATTGTTTATCACGACGATTACGGTTGTTTTTGATAACATTATTCGCTGCATCCAGAATTTTTTTGGTTGAGCGGTAATTTTGTTCCAACATGATAACAGAAGCATCTGGATAATCTTTTTCAAAATCTAAGATATTCTGCATATCTGCACCACGCCAACCGTAAATACTTTGGTCAGCATCTCCTACGACACATAGGTTTTTAAAACGTGCCGCCAGCATATTAACTAACGTATACTGAGCATGGTTGGTATCTTGATACTCGTCTACATGGATATAATGAAATTTATTTTGATAATACGTCAATGAGTCAGGATGTTCATTGAATAAACGAATCGTATTCATGATTAAATCATCGAAGTCCATGCATTGATTGTTTCTTAATTCTTTTTGATACAGCTTATAACATTTTGCGACAACTTGCTCATAAGGTGTTCCTTGCAATTCCTCCACTTTTTCAGGAGTTTGCAACTCATTTTTAGCATTACTGATCGTACCTAGAATCGAGCGAGGATCATATTTTTTCATATCAATATTCAGCTCATTTAAGATTCGTTTCATTAATGTCCGCTGTTCAGAAGTATCAATGATCGTAAAATTGCGATTGTAACCGATATGATCAACATCCCGACGTAAGATCCGCACACACATTGAGTGAAATGTGGAGACCCAAACATCGTTTCCGCCAACTTCTAATAATTTTCCAACCCGCTCTCTCATTTCTTTTGCGGCTTTATTGGTAAATGTGATTGCTAAAATATTCCATGGATTAACATCTTTTTCTTCAATTAAATAGGCAATACGGTGAGTTAAAACTCTTGTCTTCCCGCTGCCTGCACCCGCCATAACTAATAAAGGCCCTTCTGTATGTAGAACGGCTTCTTTTTGTCTCGGATTCATACCTTGGATCAAGGCGTTTTCTTGTGCCATCATCAACGTCCTCTCTCTTTTTTCAATCTTATATAGTATACCAAAAAAAACACAAAAGCTGAACAGATTGAACAAACCTTGAGCAATAACATACAAAATTTTTTTATGATTTTAATCACCTTGAATTTTTTTGTTTATTTTCAAAAGATTTTGGAGGGGAAATAAAAAAGCTCACTACGTGAAGAGTGAGACTTTACAAGCAACAAACAAGATTGGGAAACACCGCAAATTTCAATCCACTCACTCATAAAGAGTGAGACAGTCTTTATCAAAGTATCAATGAGCATTTCTTTAATTTCAATCCACTCACTCATAAAGAGTGAGACAGGTCTCTCCCCACTTTGTCAGCTTCCATCCGTAATATTTCAATCCACTCACTCATAAAGAGTGAGACCCGCTGCATTGTCTGGTGTAGCAATAGCTGAACATTTCAATCCACTCACTCATAAAGAGTGAGACTGTGAAAAAGAAACAAAAAACGAACATTTCCAGATTTTTTCCACTAACAAAGACCATCTGAAATGTGAATTTAATGAGAAAGACGCTAATTCCTCTCAATACCCACCTAAAATCTGGTGCGGATCCCCTAGTGATTTCATGTTCACTTAGGGTCCGCACCAAGTTTATAGTCTAATTATTGCTTATACATTTAGTATAATTATTCTTCCAACAGAAGTCACGCTTTATTTCTACACATGACTCACTGAAAATAATCACTACTTCACTTTAATCATTCATCCCTCAAAACCATACCTTCAATCCCACTACTCAATCTTGCCACAATTTCTTCATTTACGTAAACAGAAATTTCTCCTCCGTTTACTGGAAATGTCCCAGCACCTGTTTCATCCAACGTTACCTTTGCATCGTTATTTCCTAAAATATCAACAAATACTTTTCCTGCATGAATAGCACTGATCGTCATTGTTTTTTCGCCCGCTTGAGCGTTAGTCATTACCACAGCATACCCGGATTTTTCTCGATCAAAAGTTCCTGTTCTGATCCAGCCAATTACATTCGGATCATCAAAATAATCCATTTCACTTCCATAAGCTAAACGTTCTCGGATTTTTAATAATAATTCTAAATCTTTTCCCACTGCATTCACGTCTTGGGATGGGATACCAAATAGATCTCCCCAAAAAACAACTGGAGTTCCAGCTTTTCTCAATAAAATCAACGCATACGCATGAACTTTAAACCAACCATCCACCCAAGATTCCAAGCTTTGCCCTTTCTGTGTATCATGATTGTCAACGAAAGTCACTGCCCATTCTGATCGTTCTTTTGCTAATGTTCCTTCAAAGATATAACGCATGTCATAGCGGCCATCAGAATTTGCGGCTTCATAAAAATGATAATGTAAGGGAACATCAAATAATGAAATCAGCGTTCCCGAGCTGTCGATGTAATTCGTCAATTTCTCAAGTTCACCATTCCAATATTCACCCACTACAAACAAATCTTTTCCTTTTTCTTTTCTTCTATTTAATAGCCACTCTACAAAATAATTGAATTGAATGTGTTTCACAGCATCTAAACGATACCCGTCCATACCCGTCAATGCTTGATACCACTGCCCCCATTTATTTAGCTGGTCTACAGTTTCAGGATATTCCATATCCAGATTACATCCCATCAAATAATCATAATTGCCATTTTCATTATCAACTTCTTCATCCCAACTTTTACCTTCAAAGTTAAAAATCCCATGATCTTTCCTTCGATCATCAAAATCAACACCTGAGAAATTTTTCCAAGTCCAAATATAATCATTATACTTTTGATGTCTACCAGGGAAAGTGAATTTTGTCCAAGCAGAAATTTCTTCTTCACCACTAAGCGCTTCATTCCGATTATCTGGTCGATATTTTATAGCAGAAACGATCTCTTCCTCATCGGCTCCCATGAAATGATCAAAAACAATATCTCCATATACTTCCATCCCATTCTCTTTTAATTTCCTGATACAAATTAAATACTCTTCCAGAGTGCCGTATTTAGTTGGGATCGTTCCTTTTTGATCAAACTCTCCTAAATCGTACAAATCATAAGGTGCATACCCCACATCTTCTAGACCATTTGCACCTTTGTAGGCGGGCGGAAGCCAAACTCCGTTGATTCCTTTTTTATGTAATTCTTCAGCTAACTCAGTCAGACGTTTCCAATGTTGACCATCTGCTGGCAAGTACCATTCAAATCCTTGCAATATTGTACGATTATTCATACGTATCCCTCCGATTTATCCTAGCTTCATTAAGCCAAAGAACAAAGCTCTTTGTCAACTAATCGAATCGCCATTTTCTTGCTTTCATATGAACGTTTTAAAATATTTTTGATCGTTTATGACCGTTTTTGATTGCGTCGATAAATTAAATGTGCTATTATAATCATTGAAAAGAGGGTTGAAAATGCTTACAGAAGAAAGACACCAAGCTATTTTACGTTTATTAGACCAACAATCCGTCGTTAAATCACAGGAACTATCCACCCTTCTAAATGCATCTGAATCTACTATTCGTAGAGATTTACAAGAATTGGAAGATGCAGATTTATTAGAACGTATCCATGGCGGAGCAAAACGAATTATAAATTTAGGTTTTGAACAAGATATGACTGAAAAATCAGTCAAAAACACGCAAGAAAAACAAGCTATTGCATTCTTAGCTGCTCAATTGGTTCACGATGGCGACGTTATTTATCTAGACGCTGGATCGACCACTTTAGAAATGTTGCCGTTTCTAGCAGGAAAATCTATCACAGTGGTGACAAACTCCGTTCACCATGCCGCTAAACTAGGTGATTTGAGTATTAACACCATTATTCTTGGCGGATCACTAAAACTGTCTACCAAAGCAATCACTGGTTCCACTGGAATGGAGCAACTCAGACACTTCCGTTTCAATAAAGTATTTATGGGAATGAACGGCGCTCATCTTGAATTTGGTTTGACAACACCTGATCCTGAAGAAGCTGCATTAAAACGTTTGGCTATTGCGCAAGCAGAAGAGGCATATGTTTTGATTGACCAAACCAAACTAAATAAAGTCACCTTCACAAAAGTGACGGATCTTGAAAATGTAACACTTTTGATCAATCATTGTTCACCAGACATACTTGAACAATTTCAGAAAAAAACAACGATCAAGGAGGCAATACAATGATTTACACAGTGACACTAAACCCTTCAATTGACTATATTGTTCATGTAGACGGGCTTAAATTGGGCGATTTAAACCGAATGACCAAAGACTTTAAATTACCAGGAGGTAAAGGAATCAATGTTTCTAGAATTCTAAAAAGAATCGAGGCGGAATCAACAGCACTAGGATTTCTAGGGGGCTTTACCGGAAATTTTATTTCTGACTGGCTGCTAGCAGAACAGATCGAAACAAAATTTACGACCATCAGTGAAGATACACGAATCAATATTAAGTTAAAATCTGAAACTGAAACTGAGATCAATGGTTTGGGTCCTGCTATCAGCAATGAAGAAATGCAGGAATTGAAACAAGCCTTAAGTGCAATTTCAGCGAATGACATTGTTGTTTTATCAGGCAGTACACCAGCAACACTACGAGAAGGTTTTTATGAAGAACTGATTCAAATCATCAAAGACAAGGATGCGGAATTTGTCATTGATACAACTGGCAAAGATTTACTAAATGCTTTGCCTAATAAACCCTTACTCATCAAGCCAAACAATCATGAACTAGCTGAATTATTTGATGTAAAATTTGAATCTATGGAAGATATCTTGCCCTTTGGGGAACGTTTGTTAAAAGACGGTGCCCAACATGTGATCATCTCAATGGCGGGTGATGGTGCCTTGCTCTTCACTAAAGAAGGTACCTATCGTTCAAATGTACTGAAAAGACCATTAAAAAATTCTGTTGGTGCAGGAGACTCAATGATTGCTGGATTTGTAGGTAGATTTGCCAAAAATAATGATCCTGTTGAGGCATTCAAATGGGGAGTTGCTTGCGGTAGCGCAACTGCTTTTTCAGATGATTTGGCCTCTGGAAATCTAATCAATGAATTGATTTCCGAAGTTGAAATTGAAAAGATCAATTAACGTTATGTAGCGAAACGTCGTTACTTATCTATTAGGAGGAAAAAAAATGAACATCAAAGACTTACTGGTCAAAGACGTGATGATCATGGATTTGCAAGCAACCGATAAAAAAGGTGCAATCGATGAAATGGTTGAAAAAATGTATGATGGCGGTAGAATTTCTGACATCAAAACTTACAAAGATGGTATTTTAGCACGTGAAGCACAAACTTCAACTGGGCTTGGCGATGGAATCGCTATGCCTCATGCCAAAAATAGTGCTGTCAAAGAAGCTACTGTCCTATTCGCCAAAAGCAACAAAGGTGTTGATTACGAAGCGTTAGATGGACAACCAACTTACTTATTCTTTATGATTGCAGCACCAGAAGGGGCTAATGATACTCATTTACAAGCGTTAGCTGCCTTATCCCGCCTCTTAATCGACCCTGATTTTGTAGCAAAGTTAAAAGAAACAAAAACACCCGAAGATGTCCAAAACTTATTTCAAACTGCTGAAGAAGCAAAAGAAGCAGAAGAAAAACAAGAGCAACTAGAAGAAACAACTAAAAACACTCAAGACACAAGTCGTAAATTCATCGTTGCCGTCACGGCCTGTCCAACAGGGATTGCTCACACTTATATGGCTGAAGATGCATTAAAGAAAAAAGCCAAAGAAATGGGTATTGATATCAAGGTCGAAACAAATGGTTCTGAAGGTATCAAAAATCGTCTAACTGCAGAAGATATTGCTCGTGCCGATGGCGTGATTGTTGCAGCTGATAAAAAAGTAGAAATGAATCGGTTTGACGGTAAAGAATTAGTCAACCGCCCAGTTAGTGATGGGATTCGTAAAACAGAAGAATTGATTACACTTGCAACGAATGGGTCAGCACCCGTTTTCCATAGTTCTGAGTCAGACACAAGTGAAGAAGATAGTTCTGCTGATGGTTCTATTGGTTCAAGAATTTATAAAGACCTAATGAACGGTGTCTCTCATATGCTTCCGTTTGTTATTGGAGGCGGGATCGCCATTGCCCTTTCATTTATGATCGACCAATTTATTGGTGTTCCTCAAGATCAGTTAGGTATGCTTGGTAATTATAACGAAGCTGCTTCTTGGTTCAACCAAATCGGTAGTGCTGCATTCGGATTTATGCTGCCTGTTCTAGCAGGATTTATTGCTTCAAGTATCGCAGATCGTCCAGGTTTGATTGTAGGATTTGCTGCTGGTGCATTAGCTAATACTGGCGGAGCTGGGTTTTTGGGTGCTTTAGTCGGCGGTTTCCTAGCTGGGTACGTTATTATTTTCTTGAGAAAACTTTTCAAAGGATTGCCTAAATCACTTGATGGCATCAAAACAATTCTATTTTATCCAGTTTTTGGTTTGTTGATTACTGGCGGGTTAATGCTTTTAGTTAACATCCCAATGAAAGTTATCAATGATGGATTAAACAGTTTCTTACTAAGTTTAGATGGAACTAACGCTGCACTTTTAGGCGCTCTACTTGGCGGAATGATGGCGATCGACTTAGGTGGTCCAATCAATAAAGCCGCTTATGTGTTTGGTACAGCATCGATTGCCGCAACAGTAACAGAAGGTGGCAGCATTATCATGGCTTCTGTTATGGCAGGTGGTATGGTACCGCCATTAGCTATTTTTATTGCAACGTTGATCTTTAAAAATAAATTTACCCAAGACCAAAAAGATGCTGGTTTGACGAACCTAGTGATGGGATTGTCATTTGTTACCGAAGGAGCAATTCCATTTGCTGCAGCTGATCCATTACGTGTTATTCCAAGTTTCGTTGTTGGTTCTGCATTAGCCGGTGGCCTAGTTGGTGGCTTTGGCATTCGCTTATTGGCTCCTCACGGTGGTATATTTGTAGCACTTTTACTAAGTCATCCCATTTTATACTTGGCATTTATTGCAATCGGTGCAGTTGTATCTGCCCTCATTTTAGGTGTTGTAAAAAAAGCAGTGCCGCAATAGTTCGCCATTGAATAGATAGTTTTATCGATCCTCAAATGTTGAAGAGTTTCCTCTCTTCCATTTGAGGATTTTTTCGCTGAATAAGAAATTTGATATTTTCGGTTTATATCATTCGCTTTAAAAAAAATTCTATATTAAACTTATACATAAGAAATACCGATTTTTTACATATTAAAAATTGTTTACAGGCAACACAATCATTTTTTAGAATAATCAGAAAGGATAACTATAATGACTTTTCATTATAGCGGTTTTTTTATATGAACAGATTATTAGGTAAAATAATATTGATTACAGAATGCGACAGCAGTATTGGTAAAACAACTGCTAAGTTAGCTGCTAAAGAAGGCGCAATTGTTGTTTGTACGGGTAAACGCTTAGACAAACTTTCTGCCGTTATTTCGGATATAAGCCAAGCAGGTGGGACTTCAGTTGCTTTTCAACATGATGTTAGTTCTGCTGATAGTTGGCAAACCGTTATTTCGGATATAATTCTTCACTACGGAACTATCGATGTTTTAGTCAATAATGCCGGGATTGCTTCTCCAAAAATCATTTTGGATTTATCCACTGAGGATTGGAGTAAAATTCAAGGAATCGATATAAATAGTCTTGTATACGGCTTAAATGAAGTGATTCCACTTATGATACAAAATGGCGGCGGATCGATCATCAATGTTTCATCCTTAGAAGGGTTGGTTGGATTACCTGATAGTAACCCTTATGTGGCAGCAAAAGATGTGATTCGCTCTATTTCACTTGAAGCTGCATTCGAATATGCCAAACATAATATTCGAATAAATTCGATTTGTCCAGGTATCATTGAGACACCAATTATAGAGACAACATTCCCCGATATCAGACCTAATTATAAAAAATCTGTCCAATTTCCGTATTTGGGGAAAGCTGCTGATATTGCGAATGGAATTATTTATCTGGCATGTGACGAAGCTAGCTTTGTGACAGGTGCTGAATTGGTAATCGATGGTGAAAGAGTTGCTTTGTAACTGTAATCGAATGTTTTTCTTCATACCAGTTATTTAAATTCTAAGAGCCCGAGACAAAACTAAAAATCAGTTTTGTTTCGGGCTTTAAATCCGAATAAATGGCGAGAAAAAAGCAGCTCCTTCGGAAATAATCCGAAATTCACAAAAATTTGAAGAACAATTTCCGTGAATTCCTTCTTATTTCTCGGAGCTAAACACTTTTGTCTTGACCTCTATTTCTTTCTCAATCATCTATTCACTGGCATCGATCGTTTGATTCATCGTTTCTAAATAACTAGAATCTAAAAACACAACCCGTAGATGATTCTTAGATTTCTTCAAATCAAAACGTGTAGAAGCTTCTTTTTGCTTTAAATTGCTAATGTTCACATCAAATAACTTATCCCATAACGCTTCTAAAGGAAGCTGTTTCATTGCTTCTTTTGGTAGATAAAAGCGTAAAACAGAGGTAAAATCATCATACTTTTTATCCAAGACATCGATTTCTAAAAACTGTCGTATATAAAACTCGTACGCTGAAAGGCCCTCATCAATCGCCATTTCTGGATTCAATACACGGTAATTCATCATCTTGCGGCTCTTCTCATCTATCCATGGAAAATAGGCTTGCGCATTCAATATTCCTTTTGTCCGGTTTACTACATATTTTTGATGGAGCTTATCATAACTTCTAGTAACAAAATATGTCGCATTTTTCTTTTCAACAGGTTGATAGTAACTGTTTTGGTATTGAACCGTTTGTGTAACATCTTCGACAAAAGCATACTCAATATATGGAGGACGTAACACTCCAGTACCATTATTCCATGCGAGTTGATCGTAACCCATTTGATCTCTGAATAGGCGTTGATATTTTAGATTAACTGGCAAATCCCACTTAAATGGATCGTTGAATAGTGTCACTTTAATTACTTGATTATCAATTTCTTCTACAGCTTGAACTTGTTGTACTTCCAAAAAAATCGGTTTAGGAATTACTTGATAATATAAATTGGAATAATACATCTTCCAACATGAGGTTAAACACAACCCTTTAAAGTAAACATCATACCCAGCTAAATGATTACAATCTACAATTACTGCTTTATTGTTATTATACCGCTTTGGGAGTTTAGCAATTTCACTATCCGTTTCAAATGTTCGTTTCTCAATCGTTTCAACATTATTATATAAATAATCATCTAGTGAACGAATGTAGGCATAGAGGCCATTTCTAGCCATTCGGGTGTCACAATAATCTTCAATCATCACTTGATTCGCTAGAAAAATACTACCTTCTAGAATCGTTCGTTCATGAAGTGTTAACTTAGAAATATGAAGCTGAAATTCTCCACCTTGACTGTTCACTTTGATCCATAAATTTTCTTCTTCTGTAAGCTGTTGAATTCGCTGAACAATGGTCTGCACATCAAACGTTTGGATTTTTTCATCACCAAAACGATAACTTTCAGGTATTGTTACAATACGTAAAAAGCTTAGCCAATCCAAAACATCCCGTTTCAAGTCTTCTAAAGAAAAATCAGCCCGAGAAGCCACCATATATATTTTCTCAGTTTTTTTCATTTGCCCCACCTCGTTCCTTTAGATAAGTATAACGAAAATAAAGACAGACTTCATCTAATATACTTCCAGAATTTTAGAGTTGAAGTTAAACCGCAAAAAAAGACATCCTATTTCTTTCAATTCAGAAGAATTAGAAAGAAGTAAAATGCCTTTCTGATTTAAACTCTCACTAGGCTAACTTATTTTCATCCCCAATAATACGATTGATAACGTAAAATAATAAAGTACCTACCCCTATAATTAGGATCGCTAAATAAAATGCATAAAGTTTGGACCCAGTAATATCAGAAATTTTCCCGGTCAGCGATGGCACAATTACTGAGGCTGACATACCAAAGAAATTAAATACCCCATACATTGTTGCAATACTCCCTCTGGGTGCTGATTCTCCTAACCAGGAAATGATGATCGGCTCAACAGCTAACTTTCCAAAAAAACCATAAGCCATAATCCCTATAACTAAAATCGTTTGATTTGTTGTTGTCACTGTCAAAAACAACACACTAGCAGCTAAAATTTCAAGTAAGATAATGAGCTGAATTTTTTTCTTAGGAATACCATCTGCGATCCGACTAAAAATAAGTGCACCTGGTATTGCAGTAAAAAAGACCAATGAGGAAGCAAGTCCTACTGAAGTTCCTGAAAATCCTTTTTCCGTTTCTAAAAAATTAGGCAACCATGTATCGATCAAATAATAAGTATACAACGTTGAAAAATAAAGTATATACGCTGAAATCATCCTTGGTTTGAAAAGCGCTCTGATAGAAATTCTCTTTTTCATCTCTGGTTGCGTAATAACCGGCTTTTTTGGTTTTTCTAGTCGAATAAAACGTAAAAACATGACCACAGATAACAGAATCAATACGATCGTAGCAAAAATCAACGCTTGCCAAGGCAATACTCCAGTTCCAACTAGATAACTGGAAGAAATCAAGCCTAAGCCGCTACCAATTGCTGTACCACTATTGACAATCGCTGTTGACAGACTTCTTTTAGAAACAGGTACATATTCTGCAGTCAATGAATATGCTACCCCATAATAAGTACCGCAACCAAGTCCAGCTAAAACACTGCCAATAAAAACGACACCTATATTTTGTGCCACCCCGACAATCAATGCCCCTAAACCAAATAATAAAAAACCTGGAATCAAAATTTGCTTTTTCCCTAATTTATCTACTAACAATCCTGAAGGAATTTGCATACAAACATAACCCAAAAAATAAAAACTTGAAATCTGACCAAGTTGAGCATCCGTTGCACCGCCAAAATAATCACTAATAATTGGATAAATAGGGGTTAAAACTGTGCGATAAATCCAAATAACGATCCAGCCAATCGTCAATATATAGATAATTTGTTTCCAGTATGGCGTTTGTCGATTCAATCTTTTGTTCTCATTCATAGTTCACGCTCTCCTTTATTAGGCTAAATCGCTAAATGAGTCGCTTCTCTATTCTTTTTCGTAAAATGAAGAAAGATCAGACAATAAAAATGACTATTTTCATGTCTGATCACTCTATTACACTATTAACTTAGTTACTTCTTGATAAATGCACCCACGAAATCAGTTGAAACACCTTCTTCTTTCGAATAGATAACATGACCTCTTAAAACAGTTTGTACTACTTGAGCACCAATTTCTCGTCCGATATAAGGACTGATTTTATTACGGTATTCCAAATCCTCAGCTTTTAATGTATACGGTGCATTTGGCTTGATCAAAACAAAGTCAGCATCTTTTCCAACACTGATCCGCCCTTTTTGATCTAAATCATATCGATCAGCTGGATTTGTCGCAATAATATCTGCAAATTGTTTCAATGACATTCCTCTTTTTTGAACCCCTTCATCAAATAAAACATCTACATTATTTTGAACACCAGAGATTCCGCCCCATGCTTCAAATGCATTGTCTTTGTCTTTTAAATCAGGTGTACATGGAGAGTGATCAGACGTTACAAAGTCGATTTCTCCTGATAAAACTTTTTCCCACATCCCCTTTTGATTCTCTTTATCACGAATCGGCGGTGAACATTTTACAACAGGTCCGATTGCATCTAATTCATCTGTATCAAAGTATAGATAATGCGTACACGTTTCACACGTTACATCAACTCCAGCTCTTCTTGCTTTTGTTACTTCTTCTACACCTTCTGGGCAAGCAATATGGCAAATATGAATACGGCAACCTGTTTCTTTGGCAAATAAAATCGCTCTGCGAATTGGTTCAACCTCTGTAAAAACTGGACGAGTGGCAACATAGGCTTTCAATGTCGTTTCTCCGTTTTTATAGGCAATCTCTCCTAATTTATCTGTAATTGCTGCATTTTCTGCATGAATAGCCAAAACTTTTCCTGTTTTAGCGACTTGTTTCATTCCTTCATAAAGTGAGTAATCGTCAACATTCATAAAATCACCATCAATACTGCGGTCGCCGCAAGTTGCCATGAAGCACTTATACGCTGCTACACCACCATTATCTAACTCCTGAATTCCACCTTCAAGATTAAATGGTACCAATCCACCAAATGATCCAACATCTGATTTTAATTTCCCTTTGCCAGCATCATATTTGATGTCCAGCGACTTACCGTCGACCGTAGCTGGCACTTGATTTAATGGCATTTCCATAAATGATGTTACTCCGCCTTTAGCACAAGATGCTGTTCCAGTGACATAGCCTTCCCATTGATCACGATAACCGCCACCTGGATCAGTAATATGCACATGAGCATCCACCATGCCGGGACTAACAACTAAACCTGCTGCATCAATCTCTTTGTCCGCTTCACCAAGATCATCTCCAATTGCAACAATCACACCGTCTTTGACAGCAACATCTGTTTTGACTTCTCCCGACTCTAAAATAACTAACCCATTTTTGATCATTAAATCATAACTCATTTGCTTTCCTCCTAAATTTAAAAGCTAAACAGATCAACTGTGCAGCTTAATAATATACGATAACAACATTGTATTTTGTAACAAGTCTATTCATGCGATAAGGAGTCGCAAAAATAAGAAACACCAGTTTATTTTTTATCAAATAGTTTTCTTAACGCTAGATACAGCACAAACGCTGACACAAAGCCCGATATCCAAGAAATATCTGAAATCACTTTTAAAGCTGGAATGAAATTACCACTCAAACAAATAATCAATGCCACAATAGTTGCAACATAAGCTGGTTTATTTAAACCTTTGTAAATATTATGACTATTATCAGCTTTTTGATCCATGTACAATTGATTCAAGTCGATTTTCTGCTTTTGGACAAAATAATAGTTCGCAATCATCGTTCCTGCAACTGGTCCTAATACTGCACCGATTGTATTTAGGAAAATGAAAATACTAGCAGAATTCTCCATTAATTTCCAAGGCATAATTAGAAAACTAATCACACTGGCCAGTAAAACACCCTTTTTATAGTCAATCTTTTTAGGAAATAATGCGCATAGCTGATAAGCAGCTGGAATGATATTCCCTGTTGCATTTGTAGAGACTGTTGTCAATAAGAATACTAGCATCGCTATAATAATTGCAAATGAGTTATCCCAACGATCAACAATATTTAGAATATTCCATTCTTGGATTCCATAACGAATAGAACCACCTATTAGAATCACAACACTTGAAAAAGCAAAAATTCCGTATCCTACTAGGAAACTAGCCGTTTGACCAATCGTTTGATCTCTAGTTGATTTTGCATTTTGAGTGAAGTCTGACACACTTGCTCCAGGAGCTGCCCAAACAGCTAAAACAGAATTGATGATCATAAAGTAAACAAAGACTGGTGAAATATTATGAGCTGCTCCTGTAACATCATAAGATAAAATCGGGCCTAATCCACCAGCGGCTCTGATTGCCCAAATAGCCATTCCGCCAAATACAATATATATCAGCGGGCTTAAAATCGCCGTGAACTTATTTAGAATCTTCCCGCCACCAAAACCAATCAACATATTAATTGCCCAAAAAATCGTAAAAGCAATCAATCCTGGAATGGAGATCCCTAAAATCATCGTGTCCCCACCCAGAGTTAAAAAACCATGCCAAATTTTACCAATCAAAATCAGCAACGCTAAAGATCCAGTGTAATTCTGCAAGCCAAACCAAGCAATCGCTGCTACACAACCTCTAAGAAACCCAGGAAGTTTTGCGCCAATGTCTCCATATGTGGAGCGTAAATGAATGGCAAAAGGAATGCCGTATTTAGAGCCCGCCCGTCCATTAAATGTCATAAACAATGCAACTGCCAAAGCACTTATGACTAAAGCTAACATGATATTGATTGGAGAAAGACCTAAAAATAAAAATCCTCCGACAGCTGTATAATTGGGAATATTATGAACCGACCCCATCCATAGCGTAAAATAATTCATTTTTCCCATCATTCTTTTGGACAACGATTTTGGAAGTAAATCTTCACTATAGCCACGCTCTCTATATCGCTGAAGTTCTTCTTCCGTGATTTGATAATCTTGGTTTTCCATTATTTCGCCTCCTTTTAAGCGCTTACATATATATAGATCAATTTTAATTAAAAACATAACTAGCAGCAAGTATGAAGATTGGTTTGATAAATCAACCACTAGGGCAAAATAACCCTTGAAAATCAGGTAATCAATCCAATTTTCAAGGGTATATTTCATTTTCCAAGCTATCTTACTTATGCATTAAATATCTCATAATCTAGTTCTTTTTCATCTGCGGCAATGATTAAAGCTACAGTTGTGTCAGCATCCACATTTAGTAACGTTCGGAACATTCCGGAAAACCAGTCGATTCCTGCTAAAAGCGCTATGCTTTCTGTTGGCAAGCCTAACATTGGCATAACTGTCGCCAACGCCACTAAACCACCACCAGGCACAACCACCGTTCCTAAACAAGCAAGCGTTGATAATAACACTGCTTTGATAAGCTCGCCGATTCCCATTTGAATATTATAAAATTGGGAAAAGGTTACAATAGCCAATGATAAAAACATTGCCAAACCATTACTGTTTAACGTCATCCCTAGAGGCATGACTAATTTTGAAATACGATCACTAATACCTAATTTATCCCGACCATCTTCAATTTGTATTGGTAAAGTGATAGCCGATGACGTTGTTGTAAAAGCAACAATCGACATTCTCCACATATTTTGGGCTAGTTTTTTAACATTAACTTTACAGTATAATGCTGTTATCAATAACCAAACGATTAAGAATAATAATGCACTGATTGCTAATGTTAATAAAAATTTCATCAACGTTATCAAAACACCCGTACCAATAGTCCCTATCACAGGAGCTATCAAGCAAAAAATTCCGATTGGCGCAAGTTTCATAATCAACGTTATCATTTTTAAAATGACATTATTAAACGATGAAACAACATCAAGTAAAATTGAATTTTTGTCTTTATCTTTAATTAAGCTTAAAGCTAAACCAAATAATAAAGAAAAGATAATCACTTGTATCATGTTCGCTTGCGCCATTGCCTCGATGATATTTTTAGGAATAAAATCAACAATGATTTCTTGTAAGCTTTCTGTGCTAGCTTTAATTGTTCCCGCTTCAAAACCACTGACTTCCAGCCCTTTTCCTGGTTGTATCAATAAACCAAACAAAACACCTATAACTGCTGCCAAAACAGTTGAGCCCATAAACCATATAAATACTTTCAAACCAATTTTTCCAAGCTCTTTTGCTTCTAAACGTCCGACCGCTTCGATCACGGCGCCCATGATCAAAACAACCACTGACATTTGAATCAAACGTAGAAATAAGTCTCCTACGACTTTAAACGATTCGACTTTATCTTGAAAAATGATTCCCACTATAACTCCGAGTATAGTCGCTATCATTACCTGATTCGTCATACTTATATTACGAAAATTTTTCATGACTGGCTTCCTCACTTTAAGATACCAACTAACAACCTAATTATCTACTTATTAGAAAGGTGATTTAATTTATGCAGTTTTCTTCTTGTTTAGGTTAGCTAATAAAAACAGAACTGTTCCTACTACCAATAGGATGACTGAAATATAAAAGCCCATTACTTTTGAACCCGTCGCATCTGAAATTGAACCAGTTAATGTAGGTGCAATAACGGATGACATCATTCCGAAAAAGTTAAATACGCCAAGTGTTGTGCCGATTCCTATTTTAGGTGCATTTTCACCTAGCCATGAAATAATGATTGGCTCTACTGCAAGTTTTCCTAAGAAACCGTACATAATCAAGCTAATCAATAAAAATGTTGAATTCGTAGCTTGTACTGTAAACAGCAACATTGCTGCTGCAAGAAGCTCTAAAACCACGATAAATTGTACTTTTTTATGCATGTATTTATCAGCTAAACGACTGAAGAACAATGCTCCTGGGATCGATGCAAAAGCAACTAATGAAGCTGAAAATCCAATAGCAGCACCTTCAAATCCTCTTTCAGTACCTAAAAAGTTAGGCAACCATGTAACAGTCATATAATAGCCATAACAAGTTGCAAAATACAAAATATAAGCAAATAACATTTTTGGTGCAAATAATTTTTTAATTGACACATGTTCTTTTTCTACAGCTGGTGTTTCTTCTGTTACTTCAGGTGCTTCTGCTGCTTCTGATTGTGCTAAAAACTCAGCATCTTCTTTATTATTACGAATAATTGCAATAAAAGCTATCAACATTACAATAATCAATGCCACTGAGATATACATCATTGTTTGCCATGGGAACTGCAATTGAACAACTAAAAAACTAGATAAAATCAATCCTAAACCTGAACCAACTGCTGATCCACTGTTTACAATCGCAGTAGAAAAACTTCTTTTTTCTTTAGGAATATTTTGTGATGTTAGAGAATACGCTGAACCATAGAAAGAACCACAGCCTAATCCTGCTAAGACACTACCAAAATAAATCATTGAAATACTTGTTGCTTGAGAAATCAAGAACGCAGCAAGACCAAAAACAATAAATCCTGGAATCAATACTTTTTTCTTCCCAATTTTATCAACTAAAAATCCTGCTGGAATCTGCATTGCAACATACCCAAAGAAATAACAAGTTGAAATAAAACCTAACGCTGTATCGGATATATTACCGCCAAGTGACGCATTGATTTGTGGATACGCAGGTGATAAAGCTGAACGATATACCCATATCGTTACCCAACCAGCACATAACAAAATAACAATTTTTTTCCAATAATCCATTCCTGAACCCTTACTTTTTGCATCCATGTCTTTTCCTCCATATGTTATTTTTTATATGTGATAGCAATCAAAATGTTTGTGCATTTTTTTATTCCCCACATATAGATAAATAACTTCTTATTCATTTCAATTGTAAGCGGTAGCAAATTTTCACGCATCATTATTTTTCACAAACTTGTTAAAAAGTTTGTGCAAAGCGAACAATCACTTGTTCTTTCACACAAACAATTTAACGTTGCTCTTATTTTTGATAAATAGTTAAAGCAGCTTTTACCGCTTCTCCTTTGGAAATATCTGCTCCATAATAGTTAAGTGCCCCTTCAAGAGCAGATAATACATGAAGAACATTAGATTTTCTACTGCTATAGCCCATATTTCCAATACGCCAAACTTTCCCTTGTAGCGCGCCGAAAGAAGAAGCAATCTCTACAGCAAACTCATCCAACATAAGTGCACGAACCTTTTCTCCATCAATCCCTTTTGGAATCATAATAGGTGTAACTGTTGGCATTTTTGTTGTTAAATCACCATAAAATCCTAAGCCCATTGCTTTTATTCCAGCAACGATTGCTTGATCATTTAGCGCATGTCTTGCATAGACATTCTCCATACCTTCTTTGATCATCATTCTAAGGCCTTCATGAAGGCCGTAAATCATGCTAGTTGCTTCAGTATGATGATTGATTCGTTCTTCACTCCAATAACGCTGTAATTGGCTTAAATCAAGGTAATTGCTGCTGATGTGATTTGCGTTACGAATATCTTTGCTTAACCCTAATTCTTTTTGGTAACGACTAGTAAGCACCTTTTCTACTCGATCATTATAAGTGATGAGAGACAAACCTGACGGAACGCTCACACATTTTTGCGTTCCAGCAATAGCGAAATCTACACCCCATTCATCAACTTCAAGAGGTACTCCGCCATATGTCGCAACCATATCTACGACAAAGAAAATATCATTTGCTTTACAATGTTGACCGATTTTCTCCATTGCTTGCATTTGTCCATTAGCTGTTTCACCATGAACCATCGCAACTATTTTTGGTTGAAATTTTTTAATTTCTTCGATGACTGTTTCTTGATCAAATGGCGCATCCCATTCTTTTTCAAGATAATGAATCTCTGCCTTAGCACGTTCACAAATTTCTCCTAAAAGATAGGCAAAACGGCCGTACACTGGAATTAAAACTTTATCTCCTGGCTCGATCAACGCAATCAAAGCTGCTTCTAAACCAGAACGAGAAGTTCCATCGATCGCAAATGCTTGTTCATTTTTGGTGCCAAAAGGAATCTTGATCATTTCTTTTACTTCATCCATGATTTGTAAAAAGGCTGGATCAAATTGCCCTAAGATAGACGCAGACATTGCTCTTAATGCTACAGGATGCGCTTCAACTGGTCCTGGCGTCATGATTGTTCTGCTTGGTACAGATATTTCTGAAAACATAACTATTTCCTCTTTTCCGTTTTAATTTCATCCTACCCTTATATACAAAAAAGTCATTGTCACTTTTGAATAAAAAATTAGAATTTTCGGTTATTATATACAAACCTTTCTTGAATCTGCATGCGCTATCATTTAGAATAGGAATAGAGTAGAATATATAACAAAGTTAGCATTGATGTTGAGTGACATCAACTAAGATGAATTGAAAAGTTATTGTTGTGTATTTTTTTAGCTTCACAGGCATGTTTTTTGAAAAAATAAAATTTGATTGTGGCAAAAAACGCCACCTTTATATTTTTCTATTTTCCTGTCAAGGCTGAACGTGCTCTTTCAGCTTTTAAATTTAGGAGGGAATCCATTGACTACTTTAGAAGATTTATTAAAAATACCAAGATTTTCCGATCTAAAATTATTAACACATCCAACAAAAGCCAACACGATTGTTGAAAGTATTGAAATTTCTGAAACTCCTGACGTGGCAGACTTTATTCCAAAAAAGATTTTTCTCTTAACAACTGCGATGGTTTACAAAGATAATCAAAAAGATTTGATCACCTTGATCGATTCTTTAAAAGAACAAGAAGCTGCTGGAATCGGTATAAAAGTTGGGCGTTTTATTGAAGCTATAGATCCAGAGATAGTAGCTTATGCAGATAAGATCGATTTTCCGCTTGTCCAAATCCCTAGCACTCAACCTTTAGGTGCATTACTACATCAGCTATTAAATTATTTATGGGATACTAAAACTGAGCAACTTAGCTATGCTTTGGACATACAAAAACGTTTCTCTGATTTATTGATACATGATGTAAGTATCGCACGTTTTATCGCTGATTTTGGTAAAATGATCAATACGCCTGTGATCTTGTTAAGCCCATACCGCAAAGTAATCGCTCATTCAAAACATTTTACTCAAACATCAAAACCGGCGGAGTATTATGTTGAGCAACTAGTCAGCAAATATGAACGTTGGACCGAAGACAGCCATGCATCATTTATGATCAAAGACTTAAATCAAACACCATTGCAAATCGCAGGGTTTTCAGTTACGGTAAATAGCTATTTTCCACATTATTTATTGATTTTAAATCCAGAACAAGTACCCTATCCAATGTCTGAATTCGCAGTAGAGCAAGCATGTCTCGTTTTATCATTCATGTTGTACAAAAATCAAAAGGTCCAAGAATCTCTGGATTTTCTTAAAAGTGATTTTTTAGGTCAATTGGTTGAATATCAGCAAACCCCTCATCAAACCCGTCGAGATTGGCTCGATCTTGGTACAAATTATGGCTTAAAGAAAAGCACTCAGTATCAAATTGTGTATGCTGTTTGCAGCCAAACAACTGAAACAGCAACAAAAATCAAATACCAACAAGAAGAAAGTGATGTTGCCTTTCAATGGTTGCAAGAAACTTTACCACTACGAATCAAAGATATTAGCATTTTTAAAGTAAAAAACACAGATCACTTGGCCATATTAATCCAAAGCCGAGTGGATGATTTAGATAAAATTTTAGCTGAATTGTCCTTGGAATTATCTAAAAAACTTCCAATTACGTTAACTTTTGCTTTAGGGAATTTATATGAAACTATCGAACAAATTGCTAGCTCCTTTATCGAAGCTAAAACGGCGTATGAAGAAATGTTAACGATGACAAACAGTACACTGACACATCGCTATCATCCTAAAGGAATGAAAAGCTTATTTGAAAAAATGAGCCTAGAGGATATTCATTATTTCTGTGAAACAACTTTAAAAGAACTTGCTTATCCTATTGAAGATTCATTTATTGAGCTTCGAAAAACCTTACAGTGCTATTTAAGCTTTCAATGTGAAATTTCTAAAACAGCTAAAGAAATGTATCTACATCGAAATACAATAAAATACAGAATCGATCATTGTGCTAAATTACTCGGAAAAAGTATTCAAGATCCAACAAATAGTTTGAATTTTCGTTTGGCTTTAGAGTTATCTGAACGATCGAACCAACATCAATAAATGAAATAGAAGTTGAAAGAAGAACTAATTGCTTCTTTCAACTTCTATTTTTATGTTTATTAACCTGTGATTCTTGTTCCGGCTCTACCTAATAACGCTTGATCCGCTTCTTCTAATGAACAAATGATTGCAGTCTTACCTTGTGCAGCAAATCCAATTGCAGCTTCCATCTTAGGACCCATACTGCCGTCAGCAAAGTGACCTTCATCCATATATTGTTGTGCTTGTTTTACAGAAATCGTTTCTAATTTTTCTTGGTTTTCTTTACCATAATTGATATAAACGTTGCTTACATCCGTTAACATCATAAAAACATTCGCATCGATTTGTTCCGCTAGTTTTTTACCTGTACGGTCTTTATCGATAACGGCTTCGATTCCTTTTAATAAACCATTTTGATCACGAACGACAGGAATTCCGCCGCCGCCACCTGCGATTACGATAGTATTTCTGCTTAATAAATTAACCATGGCATCCACACCATGAATCGCTTTAGGTTGTGGTGAAGGCACCACACGACGGTAACCACGACCAGCGTCTTCCATCATCACCCAATTTTTTTCTTGTTCCATTTGTTTTGCTTCTTCTTCTGAATAGAAAATTCCAATTGGTTTGTTTGGTTTATCAAAGGCTTCATCTTCAGCTGAAACTTCGGTTTGAGTAAGTAACGTAATAACGTTACTTGTTAACCCTTTCTCTTCCAGAGAATTTTTCAAACTTTGTTCTAACATATACCCAATAAATCCTTGTGATTCCGCATTACATACATCTAAAGGAAACGGTGGAACTACATCTTTTGCTTCCTCATTTTGTCTTAAAATATTCCCAACTTGGGGACCATTCCCATGTGTTAAAACGATTTCATAATCAATTTCTTCTATCTTTGCCACTAGCTCAGCGCTAGCTTTGACATTCCCTAATTGTACCTCTAGTGTTGCTTCTTGGTTTGGTTTTAAAATTGCATTGCCTCCCAATGCGATTACGACACGATTTGCCATAAAAATCCTCCTTCAACTAAGTAATTTGATTGTAGTTATTAAGCCTGCCAATAAATCAACACCAGATGTGTGTCCTACTGAAATGACCATTTTTACGATTTCTTCGATTTCTTTTTCACTGCTATTTGTCGTTAATGCTTCTATTAATTTAAGAACTGGTTCACTGAATCGTCCTGATAATGCGCATAACAAATAATGCTTGCTGATATCTGTCGTCACAGCGTGTTCTGATGACAGTTCAGTAAGTAATAGATTCGTTAGTATGGAGCTTTCTTGATTCAATAGCCGTCTTGCCGCAAGATGTCCAACGATCATATCATCGCCAGAAGGGGTCAAGCCCAAACCTCTACCTAAAAGAAAATCAAGTCCTGCTTTTTGCTGTAACTGATCTTCACAACATAATCGATCAACAGCTTCTTTAAATGGATGTACTTCTTCTAAAAATTGATACAAAGAATGCTTACTTCCAGTTTCTTTTACAATTGAATTTGCATATGAAAACAGGCTTTCTCGACTTTTCTCCACCAGATCTCCTATTATCTCAACGTCTGAGGAATAGTGTTTTCCATGCGTTAGTAATAGATGATTTTTAGAAAAATGCAAACACTTTTGTTTCCAATTAATTAATTCACCCGTTTCAATTGTTGCTAATAGTTGGGTAAAATCATTAGACTCCAAATAAATACCATTCGGCATAAAAGGATAGTTAGTGGTCGTGATGACCACTAACTGTTGTTTCCTTTCATCTTGAATATTGAAACTATTCTTATATTTGCTATGAACAAACCATTTTTGTTCTTCAAATTCATTCTTTAAAAGAATCTGATCAATAAAACAAGCATTAACAAACAATATCTTCACCTTTTATTCTGTAAAACCTAATTTTTTTGCATAAGCTAAAACAGCTTTTTCAAAGCAGTCGATCGGTGGTGTTACTGTTCCTGCACCAATTTGACCTAAACCAGCTTTTTTATTTGCGATTCCTGTATTGATTACTGGAAGAATACCCGTTTCTACAACTTTTCTTGCGTCAATTCCTAGACAAATTCCTTTAAAGTCCCAAGTTGGAACTGGGAAATTAGGGTTCGTGTCAATACAAATTTCCGTCATTTCATTACTTGTATTCAAGGCATCATAGAAACCACCTGAACCAACGAAACGAGTTACTGCAGGTGCTGCGATCATTGCCATACCACCAACACCAAATGTTTCAGTGATAGCACTATCTCCCATATCAGGTGCAGCATCGGCTTCACTAAATCCTGAGAAGTATAGTCCTTGAGGTGTATTAACTGGTCCTGTGAACCATTCGTCTCCCATTCCAGCAATACGGATACCAAACTCATGACCATTTCTACACATAGCTGTAACAATTGTTCCTTCTTGGATTTGTCTAGCTCCGTCCATAACAGCTTTCGCTGAGGCCATCATGATATTTAGGAAAAATTGATCCGTATCTGCCAAGAATTGAACAACCTCTTCGCGTTTTGTTTGGTCGATTTCAGTTAATCCAACGATAATCGGTGCCATTTCCTTTAAGAAAGCTAGGGATGCAGCAATATTACGTTGGTGGAACTCATCCCCCATAGCGATTGCTTTTGCCACTAAAACATTGATATTTAAGCCATCTTCTTTGGTTTTCAATGCAGCACTTAAAACAGGTGCTAGCGTATCTCTCATCCATCTTAAACGAGTGATTACTTCATCAGAATAAGCACCAAAACGTAACACTGCACCAATTCCTTCGTTCATCGTACAGAAAGCGCGATTGCCGTCTGTTTTATTTTCAACGACTAAAACAGCCATATTAGCAGAAGTAATTCCTCCCATTGGTCCAACAGCGTTCACGTGGTGACACGGAATTAATTTTACTTCGCCAGACTCTAGCATCTTTCTTGCTTCTTCTTCGGTTTCACACCATTCTTCAAATAATGCTGCACCTACACACGCTCCTTGAATTGGATCAACCATTTTATCGTAAGTGATCGGAGGTCCTGCATGTAGTAGGACTTTCCCTTCATTTAATTCTTTGATTACTGATTTTGCTGAAACTACGTCTAATAAGAAAGGAGAGCCAGCAACAATTTTTGCGGCCACAGCCTGATTTGCTTCATCGATAGTTTTGTATGACATTTTGATACTCCCCCTTATTTACCTAATTCCACTTTATTTAAGAACTGTAATGCTTTTTGAAGCGTGATATTTCCACCTGCAACTGGTTGCCAGTCATATTGAACAACTTTACCGCCATGATTAATGATGGCTTCAGAAAAACTACGTAGACCAACATTGATAAATCCTTGATTTGTCAACAGTGCCAACATTTCTTCTGTCGGTTCAATTGCAACTGGAGTCACTGCAGGTGCTGCTTCGATTGCTTTATCTGTTTGAGTTAATGGATGATCTAAAATAGCTAACGCTAAACGAACGGCTTGTGCGTTACTATCGCAAAGAATCACACCAGCATCTTTCATGATTGTTTCTTGCTCATGGATATTTTGAGGATCTTCATCTGTTCCAACAATCGTACCAATCACAAATAATTCTCTGCCATCAGCAGCTGCATTTGCTTTGATATCTTTGATTGTCGGAGCTAATTCTTGCGCCATATTCGCATGAGATCCATAGCCTAGCACAACATCTAACAAAATAATCGCTGTTTCAGGATCTTTTCCTGCTTCTTCTAGCATTTCTTTACGCTTCGTTGGATCGATCATTGGATGTGGTTTGCCTTGTGTATATACATCATCACCTAAGTCAATAATTTCATGTCCATGATTTTTTAAGATAAAGCCTTCTGGCGCGTGTTCATCACCTGTTAAGGCTAAACCTTCTTTGATCAACATTGCTGCTTCATAAGCAAGAGTTCCACCAGAATATAATCCCTTAACATATTTTTGTTCAGGTTTGAAAGAATGAGCTGGAACTGTTAATGTTTCTTTCACAGCTTTAACAGCTTCTTTATTCAATAATTGAACGGCTGTTTGTGCTGCTTCTTCTAGTGTATAAGCACGATAAAGATTTTCTTCATGAGAAGTTGGTTTTTCACCTAAGAAAATTGTTACAGCTGGTTTAGAGACACTTCTCAACAAGTTTAATACTTCGTCGCGAACTTCTGGTGCAGGTGGTTTAGAGATAACAACAATCACTTCTGTATTAGGATCTTTCTCTAACGTCATAATGCTATCTTTTAATGTGATTCCACCAATTTCAGCTTTTAAGTCACGTCCGCCAGTACCAATAGCGTTTGTTACCCCACCACCTAATTTGTGGATGATCGTTGTCACTTCCTGAATACCTGTTCCTGAAGCTCCGACAACACCGATTTTCCCTTTACGAACTGCATTTGTAAATGCAACAGGAATACCGTTGATGATACCAGTACCACAGTCAGGTCCCATTAATAACAAACCTGCATCATGTGCTTTTTCTTTTAGACGTTTTTCATCTTCGATTGCAACATTATCACTAAAACAGAAAACATGTTTGCCTTCATCTAACGCTTTTTCAATTTCAAGTGCTGCATGCGTACCAGGAATAGAGAAAACAACTACGCCAGCATCTTTGCCAAGTTCAAATGCTTTATCCCACGTTTTTACGACTTCTTCACCAGTAGTATCGCCGCCGCCTTTTGTTTGCTCTTCCAAAAATACATCGATTTCTGTTAAAACTTGATCGATCAATGAATCATCTTCGATATCTAAAACGATCACCATATCATTTGATGATGCTTTTTCTAATTCATCTGTGTACAATCCACCTGTTTTAAAGATATCTTTGTTGGCAGGTGTCCCCATCATTACTGAAACATTTTGAACGCCATCGATTGTATTTAATTTGTTCGTCAATAACATCAAGACAATAGAATCTTGATAGCTATTCGCTTTGATAATTGTATGCAGCATTAAAATTCCTCCATCTGTTTAAAAGTTTAGCGGTCTCATTCATTCTTAAAAGAAAACGATGCTTATGATACTTTTGGTTGTAAACATCGTTTATCTTTCTTCCGAATAACTAGCCCGCAAAGCTAGATAATTTAGTTTACAAAATGATTATTCTGCAAACTTATTTTTGTGATCGTAACGATCAAAATGAATATCGTCACTGATCAAATATTCGTAGATATCATCTACGATTTCAATCCCGTTTTCTTCATAGTTTTTCTCACGAGCTCGTCCTCGCTCTCCAGGATAATTAACTTCTGTAAATCCTGGACTTGGACTGATTTCTTTTAGCTCATCCAACATTTTTGAAATGTTCTTTTTGAATGTATCAATTCCAATAAAGAACTCTGGATTGATCACGATATGAAGCTGACCTAATTCACGACCTTTAGATAAATCATGATACATGGAAGAAACATGTTTGCCAAATGGCACGCCTAGTAAAATACCAGATAAAATGTCGACCATCATCATTAAACCATACCCTTTTGGTCCTGCAATCGGCAACAACGCATTAACGGCTGTCGAATCCGTGGTTGGATTTCCTTTAGCATCGACTGCCCAAGTATCTGGAATCGCTTCTTTTTTGGAACGCGCATGTAAAATTTTCCCCCATGCTTGAACTGTAGTCGCCATATCAAAGGTAATCACTCGATCATCATTACTTGGTGCTGCAAAAGCAATTGGGTTTGTACCAAAGTAAGGTTCACTACCTCCAAATGGTACAACCATTGGGTCAGATTGGCAAACAGAAAGGGCTACCATATCTTGTTCAGCCGCTCTTTCCACATAGTAAGCAAGCGCTCCACTATGAGAGATATTGCGGACTCCAACAACAGCTACACCATTTTTCTTTGCCATTTCGATTGCTAGATCCATGGCTTTTTCTGCTGCAACAAAACCAGAACCATTATCGCCTTCAAACATACCACAACTTGGAGCTGTTTGTTTAAAAGAAAATGTAGGATCGTTGGTGATGCCGCCTTTGGCAATTCGTTCTGAATAATATTCCACACGCATCGCACCGTGAGAATGAATTCCTCGTGCATCTGCAAATGTCAAAACATCACTTACGATTCCTGCATGTTCCTCTGACAAACCAGCTTTTTGTATTTTATCTTTGATCAGTTGATGTAAATCCGCTTTTTTTACTCTCATTTTAAAACGCCTCCTTATTTTAAAGCGTAGCGGGTTCGTTCAGTCTCGACTGGAAAACAGGAAATTATGACTGAGGTGTTTTTTGCCTCATTCATAATTTATCTTTTTCCCGAGAGACTAGCCCGCATAGCTAGATGATATACGGTAACAACGTTACGCTTCGCTAATACGTATATAAACCAACAACATTTTTTGATGCATCTTAGTTCCGAACAAATCTTATTTCTTCTCACCAAAAGCATTTGTATTTTCATATCGATCATAGTGAAGTGTGTCACTCTTTAGATAATCATAAATGTCTTTAACAATGTCGATGCCGTCAGTTAATGATTTTTCATAATTGATTTGATTGATTTCTCCTGGATAATATACTTGCTCAAATCCATCTGCTGCTGGAATCGCATGTAACTCTTCTACCATGCCGTCAACTGATTCTTTAAACAACTCTAAATCAGTGAAGCGTTTTGGATCGATCAAAATATACATTTGACCAACATTTCGCCCTTTACTTATATCGTCATACATAGAAGAAACATGTTTCCCAAATGGTAATCCTAAAAGCATACCCGATAAAATATCGACCATCATCATCAAGCCGTAGCCTTTGGGTCCTGCAATCGGTAATAATCCATTGACTTTATGAGGGTCAGTTGTAGGTTTTCCTTCTTTATCAACTGCCCAAGTATCAGGGATCTCTTTATTTTTAGAACGTGCATCCAACACTTTTCCCCAAGCTTGAACAGTCGTTGCCATGTCAAAAACAACTGGCTCATGCCCTTTTCTTGGTGCGGCAAACGCAATCGGATTTGTCCCAAAATAATTTTCTTTACCACCAAATGGTACGACCATTGGATCAGATTGACACATAGCAATTGCGATTAAATCTTGTTGAGCTGCTTTTTTTACATAATAGGATAACGCCCCACTATGGCTGATTTTAGAAATCCCAACCGCAGCAACTCCTGATTTTTTTGCCATATCAATCGCATAACCTAATCCAACATCTGCGACGAATTGTCCTGCTCCGTTTTTACCATGAACGATTCCCGAACTTGGTCCAGTCTCTTCAAATTCGATTTTTGGATCAAGCGTTACGCCGCCTTTATCGATTTGTTCTGCATAATATTCTACTCTAACGGCACCATGTGAGTGGATACCACACGCATCCGCAAATACCAAATGTGTCGCCACTTCATCTGCATGTTCTGGTTTTAAACCAGCTTTTGTTAATTTTTTTTCAATCAGGTCATGCAACTCTTCTGGTTTCACTACAACAGTTTCATTCATTCTTAAACTTCCTCTTCATTAAATTAAATTTCTGGATCACGGTTACAGTCTTTTGAATAAACGTACATCAATGGTTCATCACGTCCCACAGCATAGGCTGCTTGTTGAACATATGAACTCATAAAGATATAGTCTCCCTTTTCGACTGGCATCCATTCATTGTCTAAGTTATACATACCTTGCCCAGAAAGTAAGTAAGCACCATGTTCTTGATAGTGTGTTTCAATATAACCATGACTAGCTCCTGGTTCAAATGAAAGAATATGGAAGTTCATATCAAAACCTAAGTCTTTAGGTAAAAAGTCCCATAAAAGAACATCTTTCATGCCTTCATATTCGATTGGTTCCATATCGTTTACATTACCGACAACTTTATGTGCTTCATAACCTTCTAGTGGTTGATAACGTTTTTTGTATAAGAAAATTTCTGTATCGTCCTCTTGACCATTTTCCAAATACATCAATGTGCTTGCTGGTAAATAGACATAGCCGCCTTTGGTCAGTTCATGAGTTTCTTTACCATCGTTAACTTTTAAAGCGCCATCGATCACATAAACAATCGTTTCCACACCTTCGCCACCGAACCCACGTTGGTTTTTACCGTCTTTGTGCATTGTAATGATATAGTCAACAAAATTTGCGCCCAATTGTTTAGAACCCAAAATCGAACAATCACAATTTTCAAAACCTGGAATCACATTATTTACTAATCCATCATGAGGAATCAATGCATAGTTATTTTTTTTGATCACAGCTCTAGATGATAACAAACCATCTAGATAACCTGTTTGATTATTTTTATAGCCCATTTTTATTTTTCCTACTTTCTTTTATTTATACGCTAACTCATACAATGCGCTAGCTAATACTTTGACACCGTTAACTAAGTCATCGATATCTGTCGCTTCTGCTGGATTATGACTGATACCATTAATACTTGGTACAAAAATCATAGCCGTTGGGAAATGTGGTGCAATGATTTGAGAATCATGCCCTGCTCCACTATGCATTACTTTATATTTCATGTTTTCAGCAATAGCAGCTGTCTCAATTGCTGTGACGATCTCTTCATTCATTGGTACTGGTGCTTCATCCATCCATAAATCAATATCGATTTCTAGACCATGTTCAGCGGCAATTTTTTTCATTAATTCTTCAATTTCTTGCGTAAACGCATGCAACTCTTCGCTATCAGTATGACGACAGTCCATTGTAAATAAAACTTCACCTGGCACTACGTTTACAGTGTTTGGCTTAGGTTCAACTTTCCCAAAAGTCAATACTAGCGGATCCCCCACTTCTAAGGCACGATCGATTGCTTCGGAACAGATTTTAGCAAAACCATAAACGGCATCTTTACGGTAGCCCATCGGAGTCGTTCCAGCATGATTAGCTTCACCTTTTAGAACGATCGTATAGCGTCTTTGTCCCGCAATATTATTTACAACACCAATTTGCAAGTGTTCTTTCTCAAGAACAGTTCCTTGTTCGATATGAATTTCCACAAATGCTTTGATATCATCTCTAGCCGCTTTACTTTCATCTCTAAAGTCAAAGCCATGACGTTGCATTTCTTCAACAAACTTTAATCCCTCAAAATCAGCGATTTCGATAACATCTTCTTTTTTCGCTTCACCAACGAAATTTTTACTACCCCAGAACACAGTTGGAAAACGACTGCCTTCTTCTTCTGCCATCGAGATGACTTCTAATGAACGTTTTGGTTTGCCGTGTGTTTCTAATAAATATTGGATTGCCACATAAGCTGCGATCACACCAAATTGACCATCTAAGTTTCCACCATTGACAACTGTATCAATGTGAGAACCTGATAAAATCGTTTCTTCCGGATGCTCTGTTCCTTCTACTCTACCAAATAGATTGCCGATTTCATCAAATGAAGCAGTCATACCAATCGCTTCCAATTTTTCTTTCACAGTTTTTTGCGCTTCCAACCAAGAATCAGAATACAGTAAACGTGTCATGCCGCCTGTAGGATCGTTACCAATATTAGAAATTTGATCAATATTTTCTTGCAAAACTTTTTTTAAATCCATTAGATACATCTCCCTCTTTTATTATCATAACCATTGTAAGCGGTTGCCAGTTTTCACACACTATACACTTTTCACAAATTAACTCCTATCTTTGTGCGCATTAAACATAAAGGCTAGGTTTATTTGAGTTAAAATAGAAATAAGTTAGTGAAATTGTCTATACTCTAAGATAACTTTTCAGAAAAATGATAAAATAAACCTGCAACTAAAATGAATTACATTCAATATTTTTACTTTCCACATCAAAACTATTTGTACCTAGTCAACTTTAATTTAGGAGGACTTTTTATGATAAAACAAGAATTTTGTTACAGCAAGCTAGATGAGACAGATTTATCTATGACTTTTTACTCAAAACAACGCACATCTCCCAGCAAAGCCACACTCATTTATTTACATGGTGGTGGACTTCTTTATGGAACTCGGGATGATTTGCCAGAAGCATACTGTGAGCTTTTAGTTGAGAACGATTATAATTTATTGACTGTCGATTATCCTTTAGCACCTGAAGTTAAACTTCCAACTATTTATACTTACTTAACAGATGCCATTGATTGGTTCTTGCAAAATCATCAAACAACTTTGGGCTTGGAAAATTCAAATTATTTCTTATTTGGTCGTTCGGCAGGCGGTTTCCTTAGCTATTTGTTGTCTGCCCGTTATCCTCGTCAGGAGCAGAAAGGACTAATTAGTTTTTATGGCTATTATGATTTGACTAGCGCTTCTTTCAACCAACCAAGTAGTTATTATAATCAATTTCCTAAAATAGCTCCTTTAAATGCTCAAGCACTGATCCGTTCTAAACCGATTGCTGAAGTTTCTATTAATGAACGCTTTTCACTTTATTTATCTGGACGACAATTTGGTAACTGGTTAAGTTACCTTGTTAACACTCCTAGTGAAAAAGAAACATTTAGTCTAACAGACGCAGAGCTAGCTGAATTGCCTCCTACATTTTTAGCTCACAGTTCAGCTGATCAAGATGTGCCTGTTGAATCATCTCGTATTGCCAATACAAAAATCGCCAACGTTACTTATGAAGAAGTTGAAAAGCTCCCACATGATTTCGACGGTGATCTTACTAAAAACGAAGGCCTTCAAGCTTATCATGCTTTGATCCAGTGGCTGGACAAGACATTGGCTACAACTTGATTTTAACATAACTGCTTCTTTATTTAGCCTAAAAAGAGCCTGAAACAAAACTAAAAATCAGTTTTGTTCCAGGCTCTAAATCCGAATAAACGGTTGGATCAGAAGCAACCCCTTCGGAAATAAGTTGAAATTCACAAAAATTTGAAGAGCAATATTCGTGAATCCAATCTTATTTCTCAGGGTTAAACACTTCTGACCCAACCTCTTTTAATTCTATCTATTTTTCAGTTGCCGTTTCAGTAATCACTTCTACTGCACGTTTCATGCGGATATCATGTTTTAACATATCTTCTGTCAAGACTTTTTTCACTTGATCGATCGGCATGTTGTATTGTTCTGATAATTCTTTAATTTCATTGTCCATATCTTCTTGAGATACTTCGATGTCTTCCGCTTTAGCAATCGCTTCGATCACAAGGTTTGTTTTCGTGCGAACTTCTGCTTCTGCTTCAAATTGTTTGTGCAAGTCAGCTTCTGTTGTTCCAGTTAATTGATAGTACATATCTGGAGCAATTCCTTGACGTTGCATGTTGTTTAAGAATTCATCCATTGAACGGTGAACTTCGTCATGTACCATTACATGTGGAAGGTCAACGATTTCAGCGTTGTCAACAGCTTGACGGATAGCAGCTTCGTCTTTTGCTTCTGTTGCAGCAGTTTCTTTAGATTCTGTTAATTCTTTACGATATTTTTCTTTTAATTCGTCTAATGATTCAACTGAATCGTCAACGTCTTTCGCAAATTCATCATCTAATGTTGGTAATTCTTTTGCTTTTACTTCGTGAACTTTTACTTGGAAAACAGCTTCTTTACCAGCTAAATCTTCTGCTTGGTAGTCTTCTGGGAATGTTACTTTTACTTCAACATCTTCTCCAGCTTTTTTACCAACTAATTGTTCTTCAAAACCTGGGATGAAAGAGTTTGAACCTAATTCAAGTGAATAGTTTTCGCCTTTTCCACCTTCAAATGCTTCTCCATCTTTAAATCCTTCAAAGTCGATTACGACAGTATCGCCATCAACAGATGCTTCGTCTTCTTTGATTACAAGTTCAGCTTGTGATTCTAATTCACGTTGGATGCGCGCATCAACGTCTTCGTCTGTCACTTCACGGTCTTGTTTTTCAACTGTTAAGTTTTTGTATTCCCCTAATTTAACTTCAGGTTTTACAGTTACTTCAGCAGTTACGACCCAATCTTCACCTTTGTTCATGCTTTCAACATCGATTTTAGGTTGAGATACTGGATCGATTCCAGCTTCTTTGATAGCCGCTTCATATACTTCTGGTAAAACTGCGTTCAAAGCATCTTCATATAATGCTTCTTCGCCGTACATACGGTTGAATACTTGACGTGACACTTTTCCTTTACGGAATCCTGGAACGTTAAGATTTTTTTTGACTTTATCGAATGCTTGTTTCAAGCCTTTTTCAATTAGAGTTTGATCAACTGAAAAAGTTAACACACCATCATTGGTGCCTTTTTTTTCCCATTTCGCAGACATTTGTTTCCCTCCGAATAACTTAATTTTATACATGAATTTATGTTATGCATACCTTTAAATAGTACACTATCACTGAATAAATGTAAACATTTTAGGTGATAAGAAGCGAAATAAAAAATAAATTCTTGAAGTAACCATACGTTAACCTTTTAAAAAACATTTTTAGCAACTATCGTTCCCATAAATTATTACTAAATCAAAATTCTTGTTTTTTAATTTCCACACACTTCTATAATTATAATTATTTTCTATTTATAAAATTTTGATTACCTTAAGTAACAAATACACAATATTATTGTTGACTTTAAACGATTGGATTCTTTATACTAAAACTATGAAGATGCAACTAACTAAATACGCTATAAAAGCTATTCGAATTTCTCATATTTTCCAACAAGAGATAACGTTCTATTCCGCTATTTTTCCACTCAATTCAAGTCCGTAGATTCTCTACTATCTGCATTCGAATACTGACTACTTGATTTAGTATACTGATCTTCATGATTTTAAAGAAAGATAGGAGTCGTTCATTGGTGAAAAAGCTGAGATGGAATTATCTCTTTGCAGGAATTATTGGTGTAATTGTCATTGGATCAACCATTATGATTCTTAATACCAATACTAATATTGAAGCGAAGAAGGAAGAAAATAACAGTACTATTATTATTGATAAAGATACTGATACACCATTAAGTATACCGAAAATTTCTACTCGATTACACGAAGCAGAATTAAAAAATAATTTAAATTATCACGATTTTGTTCAAAATAATTTGGCAACTAGAACTTTGAATAAAGGAGATATCAATCTATGGTCGAATAAAGATAGAGCTATCACGCCTATAGCAACCCAAAAGTTAGATAACGGAAACTATCTAATTGCATTACGTGGAACACAAAAATCAAGAGGAGGTTCAATTACTTTTGTAGAAGTTGATGAAAATGGAGCTGTTCAGAATTCTTATGATGAAATAGATCCTGGTCTACAAGGCTACAGCAGATTGAATGGGATGTTAGAAAAAACCCCAACTGGTACCTACCTTTCCTATGGTTTTAAAACGCCACGTAATGCTCCTAGAGCTGAGCTTTTTTTTGAAATAGACTTAACAAAAACTGCTAACGGACAGTTATCCGTGACCAGTCATCCAGCTACTCAACTCGTAAAAGAATTTGGTACACCACATGAAATTAGATTCTTTGGTAAAGATAGTCATAATGGGGATATTTTCATTGGGGGCTTTGTCAGTGATACAAAACCTGGTACTCTTTCACCCTTTAAAATACCAGTAGGTACATTTAATATTGAAAGCAGAATAGCAACGTACGATCTTTCTTTAGATAATAATACTCCAAATGAAATCATGGATTATTATAAAGAAAAAGGAAGATCACTAACTAACTTATCCCACATCATCCCGATGGATATTATAAAATTAGCCAACGGAGATTATTTTTCAATCATCAATTACTACGATCATTTTGTTAACATTGATACTTCATTAGTCAGTACTATTCAAATATTTGATGCTTCCGGGGCCAGAAAAAAAACGATATTACCTGATCAAATTGCCAAAGGAAACTCAACTGGATATGATGAAGGGTATGTCATTAAAGTGGAAGATTCTTTTGTTTATTATTTTATAAAAGATGGCGCAAAAAGTTATATAAAACAATATAATTTTGACACTGAAACAACTAAAACAATTAGAACTTTTCCAAAAGAAACTTATTTGAAGATAGCTGTCAATGATGATAATTCAGTTAGTTTCTATGGATACGCATCATCATTATTAGAAGATGATTTTAAAGGTTTTTATGATGTATCAGGTAATTTCATTGTGTTCGGCGTAATGAAAGGAATAAACTCAGAAGAAAGTTTCAAAATTGAAAATTTAACACCAAATCCAGTCAATAAAAATGTATTGATTAATTACGTTGATCGAGTAGATCGGGATAAATATTTTATATCTGGTTCTACAACAGCAACTAATTTTGGTATACCTACACTACCATCTAATCCTAGTTACAGTCCCTATTTTATGGGTCTATACGGCAGTGTTATTCATAAAGAAGATTTTTCACCTGCTATCTTTGCCAAAGGAAACGTTACTCTGAATATTGACGTCCCAGATTTAAGCGACCAGAAAGTTCTTGATAATTGGCTATTAACAGGTTCAAAAAATGGAAATATTTCAGATCCACAAGCTATAAAAGTAACAGATACTACCGATTTAAAAAATCCGATTTTAGGAGAGACAGTCCAAGAACGACAGGTCTGGTTGAATAAACGAATCAACAAAAACTTTGAGAACTTGGATTTACCAATTGACTGGTCAGCTCTAGGTGTTGACTTGGTTAACGCAGGACCACAATCAGTAACTTATTTTATTGGAGACAGTCAAAAGCAGTTAAGCTCAGCTTCTCGATGGGTTGATGCTATTACTGACCAAACTATTAAAGACAATGAAATTTATCTAGATGCACAAAATTTCAGTATCCCTTTGAAAAGTGTCAAAAATGACATCCCTTCTGAAAATATCTTCAAAGAGCTGGCTCAAACTAAGATTTGGAATCAAGTCACACATGAAATTTATGAAGATGGAAAAAACAAAAAGTTCTCAGAAAAAGTCACTGTAAATCCAGAACAACTAAAGACTTTACAAGAAGCAACAGAAGCAAAACCATATCCTGTTGATGTTACAATCGAAATTGTATCAAATTCTGGTTCTACAGGTGGGCCTAACGGTTCTAAGCCAGGAGAAAATGATGATGACGACTTAGATCCTGGTGGTAGTGGGATTGGTGGAGGTAACTGGGTTGGATTGGGAAATGAACCAACCAAAGTCACTAATCGAGTATGGGTATTTGTAACAACAAAAAATACCGTAGTGGATACAGCAACAGGGATTGTAATTTATGCAGATGATTACAAATTACCATTACAATCAGCGAAAAACGAAAGCATGAGTACTGTATATGAGCATGCCAATATAAAAGTCTATGACTATTATGATAATAGCCACGAAACAGTCTCGCCATTACCGACAATTGCAGATAGCAGCAAGACTGAAGGTCTTACTATTAAAAATTTGAGCGTAATCACAGATGCACAAAAACCAAGTATTGTGAATCCTGAAATCTCTTACACTTGGGATAAAGGGGAGTCATTTGCTACACCTGATGTAACACTTTATGCAGAGTTACTACTACACACAAAGCAAGTTGTTCTTAACGAATCTGAAGATCTTCCTATCCCGAACAAGGGCTATTTAAGGTTGATGTATGGAAAAACTCATGAAGTCAATGTAACATCTACTTCAGACATTGAAAAAAATAATCCAGCCTATGTAACCCGTACGATAGATTTCAATCATGTTCTTTCTGGTAATGAAATCAATTTTTCTTTATTGGTTCCAGAATATTATTCATACAAAGGATATACTGCTAGTCATGAAGATACCCCACATCATTCGTCAAATTTAATCGCGCAAAACTTTCAGTATAGTTTAACGAATGATGCTTACGAAATTTGGTTGACACTGTATATCGAGCCTACTAAAATGGGGATTCCTAAACCTTATAGTTGGGATTATCAAAAAAATAAATTTGGGAAAATAACTATAGAATAAATGAAAAGAAGAATAAAGTATCGCTTTAAAGTTAGCTTTAGCACATTAACGCACTTTAAAACGGTGCTTTATTCACATTTAATCGTATAACAAATCAGCTATTAGTCTTTTTTCGTCTCAAATAATAAATAGGCAAACAGATAATCAATTTCCTTTGAAATCAAGCCTACCAAAACCTTGATTTCTGAGTGGTTATTAACATACAGCAGCAGAATTTTTTCATAACTTTGAATAAATTCTTTTTTGCTCTGGTTCACTTTTTTCCAGTAAATACTCCAAACTACTTTGGTCATAGGTTTTTAGAAGTGATTCTGTTTCCGAAAAAGTGACCTCTTGGTTTTCAGTCGGTAAATAGTTGGGTAAAGAATGCAAAGTGATTAGAATTTGTACTTTATCATGATTTAATGTAAAGCTTTCTGCAGTAATGATCTTGATTAAGTTTTTTAATCCCCCTACCTTGCCTTTGATGGTTAAAATCATCTATCTCCTAAATAAACACATTTTATTATACGCTCATTTTCTTTTGATTGAAGATACAACTTTCAAAACCTTATCTACCTCATAAATTGCTTGATCATTCGTAAATGAAACTTCCCCATCATTGTATAAATAATCAATTTTGTGCTAGTTGACCGTCCACCATATCTTGATCTATGCGAGCTAACTTGTGCTTTTATATTTGTAATTTGCCCTTTATTAATAAGTATTTCTTCTTTATTTATCCAAAGTTTTATGAAACCCTGACCAGATAAAATTCTACCTTTATTAGAAAATAGTTTTTTATACAGCGTTTCAAATAAATAACTAAAAACAAACCAACTTATTATAAAGCTTATTACAAACTCAAATGGTTCGTATTCTGTATCTAAAACACGATTTGCTGTAATAATGATTAACATGAAGTAACTGACTAGGAAAAAAACAATGACCGTCATTTTCACAGCACTGTACCTAAAATAATTAAAATCAGCTTCTAAAAGAATTCTTGTAAGTTTGCCCATTTAAAATTTTCCTCCTACTTCTTACATAGTATAAAAATATTTACGTGAATTCTAGATAAAGCCAACAATGGCATAACGAATTGGTTAATTATATATCGATAAAAAGTCAGAATATTCAAACAAAATTGACATTAAAACCTTTTTGTTATATTATTCTTATATAAAATAAGAAAGCATGTTTTCTCGTGAAAAAGTTTATTTTATCGTTTGTTGTTGTTGCTTCCATTGGCCTTACTTTTATTCCCATATCGGCAAATGCTGAAGAAGTTGGTGGTTGGTCAGAAGAAGATGGTAACTATTTAAATCCTAATGTCATTCTACCTCGTGCCGCTGTTAATCACAGAGGCAAAAGAGAATCTAAAGTCATATCTGGAAACACTGCGTACAGAGCTCATGGCTGGACAACCTGGAAAGGGGTTTACCACTATACTACTGCTCGAATGGAAAAACACCGTGGTGGGACTGTTTTAACAACTTCAAATCGAAAATACGGTTGGAATGGAACTGAAGCTGCTTCACCTTGGTACAGAATTTCAAATGGTGAAGATACAGCTGCTGCAAGAACTTACTATGGAAGGTAAAATTCTTATCACTATCATTTAGATATCTTCAAAAGAGCTATTGATGTTAGGGTAGTTATTTTCCCTAACACAATAGCTTTTACCATAATTATTATTAACTAGCACGAGTGAGGTGGCAAATGAAAAAGCAAAGATTCTTAGTCTCAAATTTATTAATCCTTTGTATTTATTTATTGCTTATATTTGTCAGCGAATATCAGAGACAACAGGATAAATTATTTTTTGAGAGCAATGATTTGTATTCAACAGATCATCTATTCGTACAAGAGACATTCCAAACAATAGTTAAAGATAAATTCAAAACCTCAGCTGATCTTAGTGTGTTTATTCCTCTAGAAAGTAAAAATAACGACGAAATACGAGGGTACTTTTCAAAAAATTATTCTGATGCTCATTTTCCAATAAAAAACGGCTCTTTTTTTTCCAACTCTAATTCTAAAGAAGCTTTAGTTGGAAAAGATGTTGATACTGTTTCGGAAAATGATTGCACATATTATGAGTACAACAACGAAAAATATAAAGTTATTGGCTATTTAGGAATTACGAATCCTAGTTTTTTAGATGATTCTGTATTGATTAACGATTCCTCTCTTTTCAACATACCAACAACTTACTTAACGATTGATGGGAAAAAAATTAATACTGTTTACCAAAATAGATTCGGTAAAAACAATTCCTACCAAAATAATATGGGATTAGATAGAAAAGTAAATAGCGATTATTTTTCTCCTCTTATTTACGCACTGACACTATTTATAGCAATTATGTGCACAGTTTTGATTGCGTATCTTATTTTTACTGATTTAAAAAAGGAAAACTGTATCAAGTATATCCTGGGTACATCTACATTCACAAAATATAAATCGAACCTGTTTTATTTACTGTCTACTTGCATCATTCCTGTACTTTTTTGTTTACTTATTTTACCTTTGTTTAAAATCATTTCCATTCATTATTTCTTTATTTTCAAACTTTTTTTAATTCAACTTTTACTAATGTGTTTTAGCTTCACAGGCTTCTTTATTAAAGAAGAAAGGAGCAATTTACATGGAGTTATTCTATAACCTTAAAAAAAACGGTTTCCTTATTTTATTAAAAAGCACTATTCTTGCTGTCTTTTTCGTTCTCATCTATTTATTTTTATTGTTTGCTGTAAACATGAATATAGAGCTAAACAGCAACCTTAATGAGGCTTCCAATAAAGAACTATTTACATTAACCGATACACTGACAGAACCTGATGCTTTTTATAACTTTAGGCAATCAAAAAAATTGTTAACTACTGTGAAATCATTCTATGAAAAGTTAAATACAAATGAAAACATAAATTTTGTTTCCTCCTTTGATCAGCCTCTACAAATTGAAAACTTTAAAGGAAAAATGGAATTCAATGAAGCATACGGGACTGATATGGAAGTCATTGGTAATTATATTGATCCGATGACTAAAAAAGAGGTTTTTGACGCCAAATGCTTTCAAGTCAGTAAAAATTTTTTTGATTACTATAAGCTTGAAACGGACAATAATGCTTTATTTCCTTGGGATGACATAAATATAGAGAATCATACATTACCGATATTGTTAGGTTCAAATTATAAAAACAGTTACAGTTTAGGGGAAACCATTAAAGGCAGTTTCTATTTGAAGTCCTTTGATTTTAAAATAATCGGTTTCTTAAAAGAAAATACCTCCGTATTTTACAAAAATGACCTGAACAAATACTTAGATGACTATATTATTGTTCCTTATCCTGAAAAGCTAAGTAATGTATCTAATGAGAATCAGGAATTTGTTGGAATGCTATATTTTGCTATGTTAAATGGCGATGTTATTATAGAGCAAAACAAGGGCTTAGACTACTTAAGCAAACAACTCTCTAATGCCGCAAAAGAGACAGGATTTTATGATTACACTCTGCTAGGTGTTCCTACATTCACTCTGCAATACAGTAGAATGTATGAGTTAATCAATTATAATAAAACATTATTGATTTCAATATTTCTATGTATCACTATTTGTCTTTTGGCAATCGTCAGTTTTCTAAACTACAAGTTATATCTGAACAGAAGAAGTAGATACTATCTATCCTATTTTAACGGTGATTCGATTAAACAATTAAATACTTTAATAATTACTGATCTATCTATTGGAAATGCTTTACTGCTGATTTTCTTCGTTCTTTTTTACTTACTGTTTCCTATTCAAAATAACTTATTTCTGCTTAATACAGTTTTAGGTATACTCCTATTTTCACTGTTGGACATTGCTTTAATGAAACGTTTCCTAAATAAAGATATACACTCTAGCTTTAATGATTTCTATTGATAGGAGTTGATTTATTTGATTCATTTATATGATATTCAAAAGAAAATACCAAAAACAAATACAATGCTTTTTGACAATTTGAGCTTTGCTTTAAACAATCATCAATCCGTTGCTATTCAAGGAAGAAGTGGTTCTGGAAAAACAACTTTATTAAAAATATTAGCTGGCTTCGATACCCGATATAACGGCATTTATGAATTTAATGGTAAAACGGTCAGTAAAGATACTAAAAAAAATATAAAGTTTAGAAAAGATAATATTGGCATTATCACGCAAAACTACAATTTACTGGATGACAGAACTGTTCAAGCCAATATTCAACTTGGATTAAAAGAAAAGTCTAAGAATCAAAAAGAAGAAATTGAAGACATCTTAAGTCTGGTAGGACTTTCAGGTTATGGTGCTAAAAAAATAGCAGAAATCTCTGGCGGAGAAGCTCAAAGAGTCGTTATAGCTAGAGCTCTTATCAAAAAACCTAAAATTTTATTAGCGGACGAACCTACAGGAGCATTAGATGAAAAAACCGAGTTGGATATATTGAATTTATTTGAGGAAATTCAACGTTTTGGAACAAGACTGATCATCGTCACTCACAGTGATGCTGTAGCCGATGTTTGTGCTGGAAAATATGTACTGAAAAACAAAAAATTAGTATTACAATAAAAAACTTCACATAATTTGATACAATTCTATTAATGAATAAACTAAGCACTGTTTAATAATCAACTTTTAAATTAAAGTCATTGAGCTTAGGAAGAAAAGTATTTTTCTAATTTTAATGACTTTACTATTTTTCTCTCTTCTATCATTCTAATAGGCATGATTAATTCGATAGTTTGACAATTAATCACAAAAAAGTAGAAGAGCTAAAACTAATAACTGGTTTTAGCTCTTCTACTTTTTCATATACATCTAATCAAAACTTATCTATCTTTTTGAATCAATCAACTTATTTCCCAGTAATCGAATCCCAAAGTCCACTAAAGAATCCTTTAATATTCTCCCATAGTCCTTTAGATTTTTCTTGAATTTGTTCTTTCGTTTTAGACAAATCTAATTGATTTACAAAATCTTGAAAAATATTTTTATCTTTCATATCGCTCATCAACGTCGTTAATTCTTTGACCTGATCTGTTGACATTACATCCTTGATTCCTTGACTCTGTAACGCACTTTCAACAGTTTTTTGGATATCTGCTTGAGTTAAGTTTTTGCCATCGGCAGTTTTTGCAGCGAGTTCTTTTTTCGCTTGTTCTTGAGCCGCATTTAAGGCTTCGTCGGAATAACCCTTTTTGTCTTTATTTTCTTCTGTGATTTTTGAGAGTACATCCATTTCATCTTGTGCTACGCCTACACGATCTCTATTGATGATTCCGCCAGATTCTTCCACGATTTTATAAACACCTGCTAAAGCGCCGGAACCATCGATCGGGACAGCTGATGCAACAGTTAACTTGGCATCTGTAATACCCGCAGTCAATGCCGCATTTTGATACTGAGCTTCTGTGATTTTCGTAATATTTTTAGGCGTTGCGATATCTACAGAGATTCCTGCACCTTTTTTCTGTGTCTCCATCCGAACAGAGCTGTAAACGGCCCATTCTGGTGTGAAGCCACCATCAGGAATAAAACTCATGAGGTCTTTTCCAGTTGTTGTATATTGAGGTGTTTCACCTTTGATTCCTAACTCTTTTAAGGTAAAGTCCTTTTGTTCTTGGGTCAGTGCGTTACCTAAGGCAACTGCGTTGATTTGTAGATTCTTCACAGAACTTTGAGTTGTTTCTGCATTACTAGAACTTATTGAAGTACTTTCTGCTGTACTACCTTGTGTTGCCAATGCTGTTTTTCCAGTGTATAAACCTGTAGAGATCAACAATACTGTCATCGCTACAGCGAGTTTTTTTTGTTTGTTTTTCATAGAAGCCTCCTAAATAGTTACTTGTCCATTACTATACAATAATACTCTTTTTTATTCCTTAAGTACGCTCAGTTTTAAGAAAATTTTATTGAATTTAACTACTAACAAAAAAAGCGTTCACTAGTCAGAAAATATTCTGATTAGTGAACGCTTTTGCTTATTGTTTTATTTCGTATAATCCTTAACCAAGTCAATAACTTCTTCCATTGTATCGCAGTCATTCAACGCACGATCCGCAAGTTCAGCCATTTTCTTAGTGTCTAGACGTTTCATCAAGCTACGCGTTTGAAGAATAGATGTCGCACTCATTGAGAACTCATCTAAGCCCATTCCTACCAATAATGGTACAGCCATTTGATCGCCACCCATTTCTCCACACATACCAGTCCATTTACCCTCAGCATGAGATGCGTCAATCACGTTTTTGATCAAACGTAAAATTGATGGGTTATATGGTTGGTACAAGTAAGAAACACGTTCGTTCATACGGTCTGCTGCCATTGTGTATTGAATCAAGTCATTTGTTCCAATACTGAAGAAATCAACTTCTTTGGCGAATTTATCAGCAATTACAGCTGCTGCAGGAATTTCGATCATGATACCGACTTGAATCGTATCAGAAACTTTAGTTCCTTCAGAAACTAATTTTGCTTTTTCTTCTTCAAAGATTTTCTTCGCTGCTCTAAATTCTTTTAACGTTGCAACCATCGGGAACATGATACGTAAGTTACCGTGAACAGAAGCACGTAATAATGCGCGCATTTGTGTACGGAACATTTCGTCGCCACGTTCAGATAAGCTGATACGTAATGCACGATACCCTAAGAATGGGTTCATTTCATGCGGTAATTGAAGATAAGGTAATTCTTTATCTCCACCGATATCCATTGTACGAACCACGACAGGTTTACCGTTCATGCCTTCAAGTACTGCAGTATAAGCTGTATATTGTTCATCTTCTGTTGGGAAATCAGGAGAATCCATGTAAAGGAATTCTGTACGATATAAACCAACAGCTTCAGCACCATTGTTGTGTACGCCTTCTAAATCTTTAGGTGTACCAATGTTAGCAGCTAACTCGATGTGTTTACCATCAGCAGTCACTGTTTCAGCATGTTTTAATTTTTCCCACTCAACTTTAAGGTCAGCGTATTCTTTGCCTTTTGCTTCAAAATCAGCTTTTTCAGCGTCTGTTGGGTGAACGATAACATCGCCATCGATTCCGTTAACAGCTAAAATATCGCCTTCTTTGACTTTGGCAGTGATTTCTTTTGTTCCTACAATTGCAGGAATTTCTAGAGAACGAGCCATAATCGCTGAATGAGACGTACGTCCGCCAATATCTGTTACGAATGCCTTTACATACGTACGGTCTAATTGAGCGGTATCACTTGGTGTTAAGTCATGGGCAACCACAACTACCTCTTCGTTGATCATTGAAGGATTTGGAAGAGTAACACCTAATAAATGAGCCAAAATACGTTTTGCAACGTCGCGAATATCAGCAGCGCGTTCTTGCATGTATGCATTATCATCCATTGCTTCGAACATACCGATATACATATCTGTTACTTCTTTTAACGCAGATTCAGCATTTACTTTGTTATCTTGAATGTTTTGTTTGATTTGACCGATCATTTCCGGATCTGATAAAACCATCAAATGAGCATCAAATACTTGAGCTTCTTCTTCACCAAGGCTTTGCGCTGCTTTTTCTCTGATTGCTTGCAATTCAGTCGTAGATTTTGCTAAAGCATCATCTAAACGACTTTCTTCAGCAGATGTATCATCTACAGATTTTTTATCGAAAGACAAATCAGGTTGAACTAACAGGTAAGCTTTAGCGATAGCAACACCATCACTTGCGGCAATTCCTTTTAGCATTTCAGACATTATTCTGACAATCCTTCTTTTTTCATAGTGTCTACGATTGCTGCTAATGCATCAGCTTCGTCTACACCATCAACAGAGATAGTTACGTCTGAACCTTGGCCAACGCCTAAAGACATAACGCCCATGATTGATTTAAGGTTAACAGATTTACCTTTGTATTCTAAGTTAATATCTGAGTTAAATTTACTTGCAGTTTGTACTAATAATGTAGCTGGACGAGCGTGAATCCCTGTTTCTGCTACGATGTGAAATTCTTTCTTTTCCATATAAATCGGTCTCCTTCGTAAGTAAAATAATTTTTTATGTTAGGGTTTTCCTTTCCCTGTACGTTTCAAGTGAAACTAGAATCTGGATAATACCCTTTCAATTTTTAAGATTACCATTTTTTGTGAGTAGTTACAACACTTTTCACCTTTTTTTTATCAATCAAAATGATCAATTATTTTTCTTCTTTCATATAATGATATATAATTCGTCCATTTAATCCAGCTTCCCCAACAATTGACATTCTATCTGGCAAATTTTTCCAAACCTCTCTAAAGGCTGTAAAGTCTTTTGGTTCTATGATAAGTTCGGAAATGGTTCCTTCTTTTAAGGCATTGATTTGTTCTTCAAAGGGATTTTCATACATTGATTGATCACAGCTTTCACTTTTATTTTTAGACTGAAGATATTGTATGACAAAAATAGATATTTGTCTAAATTATCCCTACAATTCATATAAACAAATCTTAATAAGTTTATAAAAATAGAATAAATTCTACTAACTCAATAAAATAAATAATTTATCGCTAAGTTTTTATCCCATATCTATCAGGCTAATACAAAGTTCAATTGCTTGATTCTTGCTAAAAAGATGCTATAATATTCTCAAAGGTCAAAAATGGTCAGCAGACTATTTGACTTTATCACAATGACTTTGATACATGATTAGTCTTATTACGAAAGGACGTGTTTTATCCTATGATCTGTCAAAATTGTCAACAAAATCCAGCAACGATCCACTTATATGCGAATGTTAATGGTCAAAGAAAACAATTAGACTATTGCCAAAGTTGCTATCAAAAATTAAAAGCACAAGCAAATGATAATCAACCAACAATGTCTCAACAAGATCCATTTGGTTTTGGAAGTTTAGATGATTTATATCGCTCCTTGTCTCGACAAATGCAAGAACAACAAGGGAATCCTAATGGTCAAACACCCCCAACTCAATTTGGGGACGGAAATGGCTTTAATGGAGGCCAACCACCTAGAGGAAACGCAAATCAAGCTAACGGCTTACTAGGTGAGTACGGCATCAATATTACACAAGCCGCAAGAAATGGCGATGTTGATCCCGTTGTCGGTCGTGATGACGAAATCAAACGCGTGATTGAAATTCTAAATCGCCGGACTAAAAATAATCCAGTTCTGATCGGTGAACCTGGTGTTGGTAAAACAGCAGTTGTTGAAGGACTGGCACAAAAAATCGTCGATGGCGATGTACCACAAAAATTATTGGATAAAGAGGTTATCCGTTTAGATGTTGTTTCACTCGTTCAAGGCACAGGTATCCGCGGTCAATTTGAGGAGCGTATGCAAAAATTGATCGATGAAATCAAACAAGCGGAAAATATCATCTTATTCATCGACGAAGTTCATGAAATCGTTGGTGCAGGTGCTGCTGGTGACGGCAACATGGATGCAGGTAATATTTTAAAACCAGCGCTTGCTCGTGGTGAGTTGCAAATGGTTGGCGCAACAACATTAAATGAATACCGCATCATTGAAAAAGATGCCGCTTTAGAACGTCGGATGCAACCAGTTCGTGTAGACGAACCAACCGTTGATGAAACCATTGCGATTTTGAAAGGCTTGCAAAAACGATATGAAGATTATCATCATGTAAAATACACTAATGAAGCAATCAAAGCGGCTGCAACTTTATCAAATCGCTACATCCAAGACCGTTTCTTACCAGATAAAGCAATCGATTTATTAGATGAATCTGGTTCTAAAATGAATTTGACGATTCAAATCGTCGATCCTAAAACGATTGAAAAGAAACTGGCAGATGCTGAACAACAAAAACAACAAGCTTCTGCAGAAGAAGATTTTGAAAAAGCAGCGTACTACCGTGATCAAATCAACAAATTACAAACAATGAAAGACAAACAAATCAGCGATGAAGAAACACCTTTGATCGATGAAAATAATATTGAAGCCATCGTCGAACAAAAAACGGGTATCCCCGTTGGTGATTTAAAAGAAAAAGAACAAACGCAGTTGAAAAACTTAGCAGTTGATTTAAAAGCTCACGTTGTAGGTCAAGACGATGCTGTCGATAAAGTTTCAAAAGCAATCCGTCGTAACCGTGTAGGTTTAGGCAAACAAAATCGCCCAATCGGCTCCTTCTTATTTGTTGGACCAACTGGTGTAGGTAAAACAGAATTAGCGAAGCAATTAGCTTATGAATTATTTGGTTCAGAAGATTCTATGATTCGCTTCGACATGAGTGAGTATATGGAAAAACACAGCGTATCTAAATTGATTGGCTCACCTCCTGGCTATGTTGGTTATGATGAAGCAGGACAACTAACTGAAAAAGTTCGTCGTAATCCATACAGCTTGATTTTATTAGATGAAATCGAAAAAGCCCATCCAGATGTATTGCATATGTTCCTACAAATTTTAGATGATGGACGTCTAACAGATGCCCAAGGTAGAACAGTCAGCTTCAAAGATACGATCATTATCATGACAAGTAATGCTGGAACAGGTAATGTAGAAGCAAACGTAGGCTTCGGTGCTGCGCGTGATGGTGTGACTAAGTCTGTTTTAGGACAATTAAATAATTTCTTCACTCCTGAATTCTTGAACCGTTTTGATGGTATCATTGAATTCAAAGCGTTAAGTAAAGAAAACTTGATGAACATCGTTAGTTTGATGTTAGACGAAGTTAATGGCTTACTCGCTCATCAAAAAATCCATATTGAAGTATCAACGGATGTCAAAGAAAAATTAGTCGATTTGGGCTATGATCCTTCGATGGGCGCCCGTCCATTACGTCGGACAATCCAAGAACAAATAGAAGATGGCATTGCTGAGTTCTTCTTAGATCATCCAGAAGAACATGAATTGATTGCCAAACTAGATGAAGATGGAAAAATTATCGTTACAGGGGAAACAGCTATAGAACCTACGGATATAAGTACAGACACTTCAGAAGAATAAAAAAAGAAGTCAATCAGTTTGCCTGATTGACTTTTTTGTGTTTTTTGAGACAAATTTCTTTTTATTTAAGTCAAAAAAAATTATAATTAAGCTGTATAGATTTTATATCAATTTTAGAGAAGACTATTCCAGCTTTCTTCAAATCTGTGGATACTCTGTTTTTTATTATCAACGTCAAAAAATTAAGCATTAAATTGAGGTGAAAAAAATGAAATTAGTCAATGTAACCAACAGCTACAAACAGTTAGTCAATAAACAACTAGAAAATACCGATGCATACTTTGTCAAAGTTTATTCAGCGGGTAACACGACCGTTGTTTATACAGAAGCTGCTCAACATGTTGAAATATTGATCGTCAATAAAAAACGTGCTGTTCGAAAAACTGAAATCAACGAGATTCTAGCCTATGTCTTGAAACGTATTCCAAAAGAAAAGTATGACCGAGATCAGATTTCGATCATTGAATTAAAAGATGTTATAGAAATTTCGATTCCTATGACTTCTAGTCTAGTGGAAAGTTGAATAAATTTAATAAAAAAAGAGCTGAGCAAAATGAACGTTCATTTTGCTCAGCTCTTTAAATGCATGACTTTCTTTAATTAGTAGTTTTGAATACAGAGTCAGACTTCCTTATCCTCTTTTTTATTCTTAACTACCACTTACCTCACCAATTTCAGTATCCGTTGAATTTCTAAATAGGTACCAGCAAAGTCCTGAGACTAACAACACTGATACAGAAACAATCATCACCTGAAAGAATACATTCGTTGTGGTTGTTTTAAATAACAAGCCAATTATGATTTGACCGATTGGAACTGCACATTGAGAAACAGCCATAATCGTGGCCATTACTTTGCCAAGATTTTCTTTTGGGGTTATTCTTTGCACCATCGAAATTAAGTAAATGGAGATCATACTCATCATCATTCCAATTGGAATTCCCGTTATCAAAAATGCTGTAAAACCAATTGTATTTCCTAATGGATTTCCTGCAAACATTAAGCCAATATTCATTAGAATCAATAACAGACCGGACAAAGTAAATATCTTATAGAGATTGTTTATTCGTAATCTCTTTGTAAAAAAGCCGGTAAATATCGCTCCAAGAATTGTGGACAAACTAATCACCGACAAGCCGATACCATAAACTGCATCACTTGCCTGCAAAACAACTCTTAATACAATAGGAACTCCTACAATAAAAAATGCCGATAACGTAAAGTTGATAAGTGCTGCAATCAAAATAGCATTGAAAATAATACGATTGTTACGGACCTCTTTAAAACCATCCTTTAAATCACCTGTCAACGTGACTAAAATACCAGATTCCATTGGACGTCTTTCAAAAGGAATCCGTAAAAAGGTTTCTATAATTGCCGCCAGAATAAAAAATACTGCACTCCCTATAATCAGTTTTTGAGCACCTAATATACTATATAGAATGCCTCCAATAATAGGCGCAACTACATTTGACATGGATAGAACCCCATTAACTAAACCATTTATTTGTTCTAATTGATCTTTTTTTACTAATAGAGGGATACTCGCAGTAACTACAGGTGTATCAAAGCTACCAACAATTGATAGTAAAAATAATAGTAAACCAATCATAACAATTGAATCAGTAAAACCTAATATAAAAAATAATACTATCGCTAAAGCTGCATTCATAATATCCATTAAAACCATTAACAAACGCCGATCAAATCGATCTGCAATTGCCCCACCAATTGGAGCAAATAAGACAGGAATACTTGAAATGGCTAGAATCGTTGCAAATATATCCGCCCGTCCCGTTTTGTCCAATACATAAAGCGATAAAGCAAATCTTAAAATCGCTCCACCAAAAACTGATATTACCTGTCCTAATACCAAATATAAAATATTTTTATTCACTTTCCCCATCATTTTTTCTCCCCATATCTTATTTTATCAAGGCTAAAATACTTTGATACCTAAGTTTACCATTCTGACTTTATACAATACTCGGGCTAAAGTCTTGTATTCACTCGGACTATCGCCCTATCTTAGACTGAGAATACTATAATTAAAATTAATATGTATATATAAAAAGAGTTTAAGAAATACCTTATAGGGTTATTCCTTAAACTCTTTATATTCAAGTAAAAGATAAAAGTAAACGCAACTACTACGTTACACTTCGATCACATCAAATTCTAAGTGCTAAAGCACTACGTTTTGAACGCTTCGGAAATAAACTGAAATTGCGATAAACACTTTTTTTCGATCTCTATTTTAAAATATACTTTTTATAATACGCATAAAGCTCTTTGATAGAGTCACTCATCAAAATATCTTTCACTGATTCCACCTGCTTTGCCGTCCAATCAAACCATCTCAGTTCTAAAAGTAATTTAATTTCCTCATCTGAAAATCTCTGTTTGATCACTCTGGCAGGATTCCCACCAACAATCGTATATGGCGGAACATCTTTTACAACCATTGAACCTGCTGCAACTACAGCTCCCTCACCAATTGTAACTCCTGGCATGATCATCGCATTCATCCCGATCCAAGCATCACTTTTGATAACTGTATCGCCTTTTGGTTCGTAAGATTTCTGTACGTGACTAGCAAATGGATAGACAGTGATCCAGTCCGGATGGTGATTGTGATTACCGCCCATTAAAATCGTAGCACCACCTGCAATACAAACATAATTTCCAATAATCAATTTATCTAGATGCCAGCCCATATCTTCTACAGGGTTAAAAGCTGACTTTGTCAGTGGATCGCCCCATAAATAGCGAACACAACCATCCTCAAAATTCTGATTGCCATAGTAACCAGAATAATAAGAGTACTCACCAACCTCTATCAACGGATTTGTCACCAACTCTTTTAAGTAGACTGTATCGGACCATTTTTCAAAATTATTATTGTTTTTCATTATTTTTCCTCGCTTCTAAGTTAGTTTACTTTTTATGACTTAGAAGCGTGCTACCACTGAAACATTTTTTAATCGTCTTAAACGCCGACTCATACTTATCACTCCAATAATGTTTTTGATTATACGTACATATTTCTTTAATGTCAACTAATGAAAAAACCATTTTTATCAACTTGAAGTCGATAAAAATGGCTGATTATTCACTTATTCAGAAAAAATCTTACATCAAGCTCTTCAATTCAACATCAGGATATTTATCTGCAAACCAACGCATTGCGAATTGATTTTCAAATAAGAATAATGGTTGATCAAAACGGTCACGAGCTAAAATATTACGGCTAGAACTCATTCGTTCATCTAAATCAGCTGGATCGATCCAACGAGCAATTTTTGAACCCATTGGAGTCATGACCACTTCGGCATTATATTCATTGAGCATACGATGCTGGAACACTTCAAATTGCAGCTGTCCTACAGCTCCAATAATATATTCTTCTGTTAGATACGTTTTGTATAGTTGGATCGCACCTTCTTGAACTAACTGATAAATGCCTTTATGGAATGATTTTTGTTTCATAACATTTTTAGCACTGACTTTCATAAATAGTTCTGGTGTGAATGAAGGTAATTCTTCATATTGAATTTTTAGTTTCCCTTCAAACAACGTATCACCGATTTGATAGTTTCCTGTATCATAAATCCCGATGATATCTCCCGCTACCGCTTCTTCCACATTCTCACGTGAATCAGCCATAAATTGGGTCACATTACTTAACTTGATTTTCTTACCTGTTCTTCCAAGAGTCACATCCATACCGCGCTCAAATGTTCCTGAACAAATACGGACGAAAGCAATACGATCTCGATGAGCTGGATTCATATTCGCTTGGATTTTAAAGACAAAACCAGAAAACTCTTCTTCATAAGGACTAACTTCTTGTCCCTCTTCTGTCTTATGACCATAAGGTGATGGCGCAAATTGTAAGAAGGTTTCTAACATCGTCTGCACACCAAAGTTTGTTAATGCTGAACCAAAGAAGACAGGTGTTTGATCCCCTCGAGCAATTTTCTCTGTGTCAAACTCGTCGCCTGCTTCAACTAATAATTCAACTTCTTCCAATACTTGTTGGTAAACACTATCTTTGTGCAACGGCAAATCGCTTGGAATATCGCCATCCACCAATGGAATGAAACGTTCGCCATTATTTTTTTCTGGACGGTATAATTCTACACGCTTGTTGTAGATATCATATAAGCCTTCCAAACCTTTTCCCATACCGATCGGCCAGTTCATCGGGTATGATTCGATATCAAGTAAGTCTTCTAGCTCTTCTAATAACTCTAGAGGTTCACGACCATCTCGATCTAATTTATTGATAAACGTAAAAATCGGGATGCCACGTTTCTTAACAACTTGGAATAATTTCTTTGTTTGCGCTTCGATCCCTTTGGCACTGTCAATCACCATGACAGCACTATCTACGGCCATCAACGTCCGATACGTATCTTCAGAAAAGTCCTCATGTCCAGGTGTATCCAAAATATTGACACGTTTTCCATCGTAATCAAATTGCATCACTGAACTCGTTACAGAGATCCCTCTTTGCTTTTCGATTTCCATCCAGTCAGATTTTGCAAAGTTTCCTGTTTTCTTTCCTTTAACTGTTCCAGCTTGGCGGATTGCTCCACCAAATAATAAAAGTTGTTCTGTAATCGTTGTTTTCCCAGCATCTGGATGGGAAATAATTGCAAACGTACGGCGGCTATCTACTTGTTCTTTTAAATGTGGATTATTCATTCGTTACTCCAATCTATCTTTTTTTCTTGAAAAAGGCTCTATTTATTTAAAGGATATTTTTACATCGGAAAGGTCTCCTACTCTTTATTCTTCAACTAGTGTAGTATATCATGGAATTACCCTAGTTTTCAAAGCCTTTAGTTAAGTTTCAAAAAAAATCGAAGAGACCAAAACAAAACTCAATGAATTTTGTCTTGATCTCTATTAATTGGGGAAGAAATAGATCTTAATAATTAATTTGTCAAAAAACTAGCATTATTACTAAGATTTGTTTTACACTTAACTAAATCAAGTATAAAGTCAGCTGCTTAATAGTGCAAATGTCTAAAATTTACAACTAAAGCAGAATCAAATACCTTTATACTGTTATTTATAAAAGAAATAATACCTATATAAAAACTTTTTTATTGTTAATTGATATTATTAAATAATCGATTATTTTTCGAATTATTCAAATTAAGACCATACTTTTTACTTTATTGGCAAATTTACGTTATAGGAGGAAGAACATGTTAGAAGCAATGATGTTGGAAGACACTGCTAAACGAAAATTGACTCTATTTAAATTATTAGTTACATTTTCTACTAAGAAACATAGCATCAATTTTTTTGAAAATAGGCTAGATTATTCTTATAGTCGCGTCGTTTATCTGCTTGAACTAATCCAACAAGATCTCACTAAAATGACTGGCGAGTCAGCAGAAATTCTGCAAGAAAATGGTGTTCAATATGAGCAATATGTTTCATATGATATGTACTATCAGTTTTTAATTACTCAAAGTGTTCCCTACCAACTATTGATCTCGATTCTCTTTTATCCAGAAGATAGTCTGGCTGAATTTTGTGAGAAAAATTACCATAGCAGAACCACCGTTGTACGAAAATCCAAATTATTAAGCAACTACTTTAAACAATTCCACATCAAAATGAATACTTCTCAATTAAAGCTCTATGGTGATGAGCGTGTCATTCGAATAACGTTGTACACTCTGATTTGGCTAGCTTCCCAAGGTACAAACTTACCCGAAATCAAGAATAATCCAATCGATTATGAGACGGTTACTAAAATAATCAGTCCATATTTCCCTGATAGTTACAGTTATTCTGCTCATAAACAAATCGCCTTAATATTGGACATCGTTTATCTACGAGTAAGATCTGGTGATGTATTGACAGAACAAACAGTGATCGATCCCTATATTCCCACAAGCAAAACGCACGCAGAAACCTTCTTTGGAAATTTGATCAAAGAAACAACAATTTGGGAAGCAGAAGCACAATTTGCAGCTTATTTATTGATTTCTACTCCAAATTTTTTCAGAAATAATGACCATCGATTATCTTTGTTGAAAACCTATTTAGAGGATCAGACAAATTCAGCAACTAAGTTATTGGAAGAAGTTTGTGGGTTATTTAGTGAAGAATTCGCTCCCGAAGGCTTTTCTTGGGATAATGAACCTATTTTGTTTGGAAATGTAGCTAATATTATTTTCTCTACAACAATTATTGAAAAACCTTTTCCTACACTATTTCATTTGATCAATCATTCTCTTTACTCAAAAAATGAATACTACTACCAATTGTTTACCCATTTTAAAGCATTATTTCAAAAAATTTCTAAAAGAAAGAATTTTGACTGGCTCAAAGGTAACATCGAACAATTATCTGATACATTGGCAGCTTTACTAGTTCCTCTTTATGAATCTTTCCAAACCGATAATATTATTCGTATTGCCTTAATTGCAGAATCTAATTATTTACTTGTCCAACCTCTCACAAAATTTATTGAAGAATTACCTTTTGTTCAATTAGTAGCTTATAAATATGGACAGTTTACTTCTTTTGATTTTATTGTGGCTACTTCCTCTTATTTAATTCCTGAAGAAAGCCACCTGCCATCATTTGTTTTTCGTTTTTCTGCCGATAATGACGAGCAATATATCGGTCTTTACCAAGCAATCAAAGCTGTTCATAATAAAAAAGGGATTAATCTAGGATAATGTAAAGAGGACAACCCAACTAAAAAATAGTTTTAGGCTGTCCTCTTTGATTTTTTATCTTCTAGGTTCGTCATCTTCCAATTCTTTACGGAAAAAGCGGCGATTTTCTTCTGGTTCTTCATCAACCGTTTCTTCGTCATGGAAAACAACTTTTAATGCTAAAACCCGTGTTCCTTCCATCTCTTCAGAAGTTAGTGTGAGATTGCCAACATCAAATGACAATTTCTCTCCTTCATCAGGAATCGTCCCCAATGCGGTGATCAAGTACCCTGCCATTGTGTCAACATCACTCATATGCAAATCTGTTCCAAATGCTTCATTGAATTCATCGATCAGCATTCTGCCTTGAACCAGATACTCATGATCATTGATCTTGGCATATAAATTTTCTACTTCATCCGTCTCATCGTCTATTTCACCAACGATTTCCTCTAATAAATCTTCTAATGTAGCTAAACCAACCACGCCACCATATTCATCTAATAAAATAGCCATCTGGTTCTGAGTTCTTTTTAGCTCATATAATAAATCGTCAATAAAAATCGTTTCTGGAACGAATAGTGGTTCTTGTATGATATTTTTTAATTGAATTTTGTCAAAGCCCAGTTTATGAGCTGCTTTTAATAAATTTTTAGTGTGAAGAACTCCAATGATTTTATCTTTATCTTCGTTATAAACGGGAATTCTTGAATAGTTTTCAGATAAAACTGCATCAATATTTTTTTGAATATCATCTTCGATATCGATCATAAAAGCGTCCGTTCGTGGAACCATTACTTCACGGGCAACTTTTGTATCTAAAGAAAAAACGCCTTGAAGCATTTCCAATTCATCGTTATCTAAAACACCTTCTGATTCTAACATATAACGCATTTCATCACGTGTCATTTTGGAATCAGCATCATCAAATTTCATAGGTGTAAGTTTTGAAAGTAAGTCTGTTGAAGCAGATAATAACCACACAAATGGTCTAGCAATCACACCTAGTATACGCACAAATCCAGACGTTGCTTGGGCTACCTCTTCTGATTTGTTCATTGCGATTCGTTTAGGATATAACTCCCCAAAAACAATAGAAACGTAAGTCAACATTGCTAAAATAATAATATTAGCAATACTTTTTGCAGCGGCTCCGCCACCAAGAACAGGTGCTAATCTTGCTGATAAAGTATCAGCTAGTGAAGCCCCAGACAAGATATTAACTAAAGTAATACCAACTTGGATCGTTGATAAAAAGCTTGTCGGATCTTTTAGAATCTTTAGTAGCTTTTTAGCTTTTGCGTCTCCTTCTTCTGCTTTTTGTTCGATACGATTCTTATTTACTGAAACAACTGCTATCTCCGCTGCAGCAAGAAACGCATTGATCAATGTTAAAACGATCAATAATAAAATTTGCGCGATAAGCGACTGACTCTCGGGGTCAGCATTCATAATGTGCACTCTCTCCTCTTAAAAGTTATTCGAAAAACGTTGTAATTCGTTTTCCAATTCCATTTAGTAACAAACTGTTTACTAGTTTATTTGATAAAAAACGTGACTACTTATAGTAGTCACGTTAAAATCCTATCACAAACAGCCATTAATTTCAATAATCGATGTCATTTTTCTTTCATCAACGTCTCATTTCCCTCACTAGTCAATACAATTTTTTCACTTCTGCTTTCCCGAATCATTCCTATCACATGAATGACAATCGTTTTAACGATCGCATAAAATGGAACACCTAGGAAAATACCTAATAATCCAGCAATATTTCCGGCTACGAGTAAAACAATAATAATTGTCAACGGATGGATCTGTAGTGATTTTCCAATTACATTTGGATAAATGATATTTCCGTCGATTTGCTGTACTACTAAAACAACAATACAGCAGAATACAGCTTTGATTGGTTCATCAAAAACCGTAACAAAAACAGCAGGAGCCAAACCTAGGTAGGGTCCAAGATAAGGAATCAAATTAGTAAAACCTGCGATTACACCGAACAAAAAGGCGTAGCGGACACCTATCAACGAGTAACCGATTGCTGTAAACGTGCCGACAAACAAGCACTCGATCGCTTGGCCACTTATATAATTAGCTAGAGTTTTGTTGATCTTGTTCAATAATTCAGCAATGCTGGCTTGTCGTTTTTCTGGTAAAAAACGTTCGATTGCTGGAACTAATCGATCTCCATCTTTTAACATGTAAAATAAGATAAACGGTGCTGTAAAAATAACGATCGTAGTCGAAGCAACTGTCGACACAACTGAACCTAAGCTATTGGATAGACCACTTAAAAATTGCTGAATAATCATTCCATAGGAAATATCTAATTTCTCTATATAACTTGTTAAATCAACTTCTTTAAACAAAGGCAGTTCAGCCATTCTATAAACCCATGCTTCTATGTTACTGAACACGGTTGGCATATTTGACGCTAAACTGGCTAACTGAGAAGCTAATTTAGGAATAACACTAACAAGGATTAAAACAATAGCAACTACTAAAATCAGTAGAACCAATAGTACCGCATAGATCCGTTTCATTTTAGTTTTCATTAGTAGGTTGACGATTGGATTTAAAATATAATAAAGAAATCCAGCCACTAAAACAGGTGCAAATAACGTCGAGAAAAATGTGCCAATAGGTGTAAACAGAAAATTGATTTTCGTTGACACAAAAATCAAAGTTGCAATAACTAATAATTCCGCTGACCAAAAAAATAATTTTGATTGTCTTAATTTTTCAAACAAAGATAATCCTCCTTCATCGCTAATAACAATAATTGTTCGTTAATAGATTTTAGCATAACCTGCCTTAAATAAGATAGCAATATTTCTTTCTATTTATTTTTATTTCTACTTTTCTCTTTAATCAATACAAAAAGAGCATGGACAAGACTAAAATCAGTTCTGCTCCACACTCTATATCCGAATAAACGGAGTAAATAAAGCTTTCGTTTTCTAACAAACACATCTATTTCGAAGTTGTCATTGATAGACTTATTTTTTGAAGAAACCTTTCACCTTATCCGCTAATCCACCAGCATCAATGTCAGGAATCATCCCTTTTAATTTCTCATATTGTTCGCCAATCTCATCTTTGTGTTCTTCAAGAAACTGTTTAGCTTTTTCAAAGTTCCCTTCGCCAATCAAGTCTTTGACTTTTTGTACAATTTCATCTGTATTCATTCTGCACCCAACCTTTCGTTTTTTGTTATTTATAATGTACACTGCTTGTACTTTTTTTACAAAAGATATACACCGAATCATACCAAAGTTCTACTGTTCCATTTTTTGAGGTATAATAGGAAAAAATAACTATAACAGAGGTGTAAAATGAAAATAGCACACACAAAAGATACTATGAGTGATATTTACTTAGATGCTGTTAAAATTCGTCAGCAAGTTTTTATGCTAGAACAAGGAGTTCCTAGCGAAATTGAAATTGATAAATACGAAGCGGCTTGTATTCATTTTGTTTTATATGCTGATGAGAACGAAGCCATTGCAACTTGCCGTTTATTACCGCTTGAAGATGGCCTAATGAAATTACAGCGTATGGCTGTGCAAAAAGAGTATCGAGGTAAAGATTACGGTCGGTTGATCGTAGAAAGTGCTGAGCAATTTTCTAAAGAACAAGGATATAATACCATGACTTTAGGCGCCCAAATCACAGCTCTTGGTTTTTATGAAAGAATGGGTTATGTCAAAGAAGGCGAAATGTTCTTGGATGCAAATATTGAGCATTATCAAATGAAAAAAAGATTCTAATTTTTTTGATAATTAAAAAGAAACTGATACAAAACTTGATTAAGCTTTGTATCAGTTTCTTTTTCACTTAACATCTTACAATGGCTATTTCTTTGATAACTCTTGGTAACGTTGATACCAAATATCTACATAAGCTTCTGAGAAAGGGCCTTTTTCGTTATTAATCCAATCTACCAACGTCTTAACATTCTCTTTTAGAATAAAATCAATATCTTCTGGATAATCCATAATTTTACTGTGGAATTCATATTCATCCACATCTAATAAACGTTTTTCTCCGTCAGGAAAAACTTTGATATCCAAATCATAATCGATATACTTCAACGCTTCATCATCTAAAAGATACGGTGACGCCAAATTGCAGTAATAAGAAACTCCCTTCTCTCTAATCATCGCTATTATGTTGAACCAGTATTTTTTATGGAAATAAACGATAGCTGGTTCCCGAGTAACCCAACGACGCCCATCAGACTCTGTTACCAAAGTATGATCGTTGACACCGATCAAAGAATACTCGCTTGTTTTTAATACCATAGTATCTCGCCATGTTCGATGCAAATGCCCATCGTGTTTGTAACTTTGGATCGTTACAAATTCACCTTCTTTTGGAATTGCCATAGTCCCCCAACTTTCCCTAGTACGAAAAATCACTTCTAAAAGCTGATTGCTCTTCGTTTGGGTGTTCATTACACCGATATCAATACAATTATATCATAATTTTCAGCTTTGCATACTAAGGAGTTTGGTTTCTTATAGGAATGAGAATTATCTATTAAAATAAATAGATTGATTTTAGTTTTTTTGATGTCAAAGTTTGGATATTTTTGAAGCAATGTCTAGCTCTAAACAGAGCTAGACGTTTTTGTCAAAGCTTCCTGTAAAGCAGTAAATATTTCAATCCACTAGCTCTAAACAGAGCTAGACTTATAAGCAGTTAGTTCCCCATTTACTCGTTTGATATTTCAATCCACTAGCTCTAAACAGAGCTAGACGATGAACTAGATGAGCTTGTCTATTTAGTACAACAATTTCAATCCACTAGCTCTAAACAGAGCTAGACCTCGACTAAGATGGAGGCAAACGAAGCACAGATTATTTCAATCCACTAGCTCTAAACAGAGCTAGACTTGGCTGGAACTCTAATGGTGTTGGTAAAAAAAATTTCAATCCACTAGCTCTAAACAGAGCTAGACCTTAGCTGCATTGATGCCCCTGTAGCGTTCGCTATTTCAATCCACTAGCTCTAAACAGAGCTAGACTAATCCCTGTAATATCAATATTATTTCCTAAAAGCATTTCAATCCACTAGCTCTAAACAGAGCTAGACTTTTTCATTAAAACACTCCTAAGTAATTGTTATAATTTCAATCCACTAGCTCTAAACAGAGCTAGACAGATATACCCTTTATCTTTCGCCAGTCCGAAGAAAATTTCAATCCACTAGCTCTAAACAGAGCTAGACTTTAACATCAGCTAAAGTACAAAATGCAATCTTAAATTTCAATCCACTAGCTCTAAACAGAGCTAGACGTAGAAGCGACTAGAGGACGAAATCCTAGACGTGCTATTTCAATCCACTAGCTCTAAACAGAGCTAGACGCAGCAAACAGTCTCCTACACGAACTGAAGGAGAAGATTTCAATCCACTAGCTCTAAACAGAGCTAGACTGTGAAATTGGCAAAAATACACAACCTATCTTCGCCATTTCAACACTAAAACTAATATAACATTAAATTAAAATGAGAAAAAGAGTTATTCCTCTGCTAATTTCAGCAAAATTTTGGTGCGGATCTCTTAGTGATTTTATGTGCACTGAGGGTTCGCACCAAAAATTATTCTTCTATTTTAAATTCTTTTTTATACAGTTCCAACATTTTTTGTTGAGGTTTTGGAAACACATAGCTGGAAAATTCGTCTTTTATTGCCCACTCTTGATTTTCATCCAGAGCCGTTACGCCTGTTTGTCGGCCATAAAACACAAGAATATGCCATTTTAGATGGCTGAAAATATGGGTTACCTCTCCTAAAGTTCGCTTTTGCCAAACTACATGAGAGTATTTTTCAAAAATTTCTGGTTTTTCTTCCGCAACTAATAATGGTTCTTCAAAATCAAAGGATAACTGCTGATCCTCTTTCACCCACATTTTTTGTAGAAATTCAAAACGTTCTTTACTGACTTCTTCTATTGGAAACAGCCACATATTTGCCAGTAAGCCCTTAGCATCTCGTTGCTCTAATAAGAATTCTTGTTGATTATTTTCAATAATTCCGCCAATATAATAAACATCTTTTGGTTTCTGCTTTTTAGACTTAACTGGAAAATTCGTCATTGTATTATGTTCATAGCTTAAACAATACGATTGAATCGGACACTCTTCACACTTCGGCGATGTTGGTGTACAAGTCCCAGAACCTAGATCCATCATTGCTTGATTAAAATCACCAGGGCGTTGTTGGTCGATGATTTTAGACATCGCTTCTTCAAAAACTTTGCGACTACTAGGTTTGGCAATATCATCACTGATCTCAAACAAGCGGCTGACTACCCGCATCACATTACCATCGATTGCAGGTTCTGGAATCTTGAAAGCAATACTTCCAATTGCTCCAGCTGTATAAGGTCCAATCCCTTTTAATTGTCGAATTTCTTCAATCGTTTCAGGCATCTGACTATTAAATTCTGTCATGATTTGTTGGGCTGCAACTTTTAAATTTCGAGCTCTCGAATAATAGCCTAAGCCTTCCCATGCTTTTAGTAGCTTATCATCTGGTGCTTCGGCTAAATCTTTGATTGTCGGAAACCATTCCATAAAACGGTAATAATAATCGATTACCGTATCAACGCGCGTTTGCTGCAACATAATCTCTGAGATCCAAATACGATATGGATCTAAATTAACTCGCCAAGGTAAATTTCGTTTTTCCTTTTCATACCAATCAATAAACTCTTCTTGAAATGACTCAAGTTTTTCTGCGCTCCAAGTTTCCCAATATTTCTCATTCTTCATTCTCTAATTCCTTTTCATCAAAATATTGCTGAATCAAGTCTGAATCAAAACGTTTTTGAAACAGTCCTTGTTTAACTTTCATCAGGCGTTTATAAGGATCTAATTTGCGATGTTTTTCCCATAATTTGTCGCCTTCTTTTCTGATTACATCTAACTCTTGGTCTTCGTCCTTTTCAAAAGAAAGTTCTTCAAGAGCCAAATCAATGACTTCTCGATTAAAGCCTTTTTGCATCAAATGCATTTGGACTTTTTGGAGTGCATCTTTAAAGCTTTTTGTCCGGTAACGTCTCATCGCTTTTTCAGCAGTCGCTTTTGCTACTTCTACCTGTTCATCCATTGTATAAAAAGTTAACCCATGTTGAATGTCTTCGTCATTCAAGCCTTTTCGTTTTAGTTGTTGTTCGATCATTTTGGGTCCTTTATCACTTGTTCGCATTAAAGTACGGACATAACTTTCACTAAATATTTTGTCGTCTAAAAGGTTCATTTCTTCTAAGCGGATCACGATGCTTTTTCGATCTTCCGGTAAAATTTCCTTTTCTTTCAAATAATCTAAAATTTCTTTTTTTGAACGTAACTGATAACTTAGATAATTTAAAGACATCTGCAAGCCTACATCATAAGACCCAGCTTTTTTTATTTTTTCGACCATTTCATCTGATAATTCTTGTCCTTTTAATAAACGTTGTCGGACCAGAGTATCCTCAGAGACACGTAATTTTTCTCCAGAAGACAGCCAGATAAGATAAAATTGACCTTTGTCTTTTGTAATTTTCGTGATTGTTTCCATCTTTCTCCGCCTTTCTAGTGAGAACATATATTCTACTATAACATACATTTGGCAGAAGCTAAACTAGCTAAATTGTGCTAAAATAAGAACTATCGATGTACTTGATTAACCGATCTACGGATCAAAAGGATGGAATTATGACCACACAACTATTAAAAGAAGGACAAACGATTCCTTTAAAAATAAAACGTTTAGGCATCAATGGCGAGGGAATTGGCTATTACAAAAAGACAATCGTTTTCGTACCTGGTGCTTTACCTAAAGAGGATGTCTCTGTAGAAATCACAAACATAGCTCCACGTTTTGTGGAAGGACAACTGAAAAAAATTGTGAAAGCAGCACCTGAAAGAGTCGTGCCGCCTTGTCCTGTTTATGAAGCATGTGGCGGCTGTCAGCTGCAGCACTTAGCTTATCCTGCTCAACTGCACTTTAAAAAAGATTTATTAAAACAGTCGCTCAATAAATTTAGACCGAGAAACTTTGACAATTATCAACTACCTAAAACTATCGGCATGAAAAATCCATGGAATTATCGTAATAAAGCGCAATTTCAGTTACGTAAGATTGATGGTGAAATCGAAGCGGGACTTTACCAAGCTGATTCTCATCGCTTAGTTCCAATCTCTGATTGTCTCGTTCAGCAACCAGCTACAACCAAAGTAATGAATGTTTTAGTGGAATTATTAAACAAATATCAATTACCGATTTATAATGAACGAAAAAACAGCGGCATCTTCCGAACATTAATGGTTCGTGTCGGAGTTAAAACGAATGAAGTTCAAGTTGTTTTTATTACGCAATCCGTAAAATTTCCGCAGAAAAAAGCGTTGATCGAAGAAATCACCCAGCAGCTTCCTGAAGTTGTTTCTATCATGCAAAACGTTCAAAACAAAAGAACCTCAATCGTTATGGGTGATGAAACGATTCACGTCTGGGGCAAAGAAAGTATTGAAGAACAAATCAATGAAGTCACCTTTGATTTGTCACCTAGAGCTTTTTTCCAGCTAAACCCAGAACAAACCGAAGTTTTGTACGATGAAGCATTGAAAGCTTTAGATTTACAGCCCAATGAAACAGTCGTTGATGCTTATTGTGGTGTCGGAACTATTGGTTTAAGTATCGCTAAACAAGCAAAAGAAGTTCGAGGAATGGATATTATTCCAGCAGCCATCGAAGATGCTAAGATGAATGCTGAGCGCTTAGGCGTTACGAATACTCATTATGAAGTAGGAACAGCAGAAGAATTGCTCCCTAAATGGCTTCAGAGCGGTTTTAAACCCGATGCAATCATTGTTGACCCACCTAGAACCGGGTTGGATCAAAAACTGCTGAGAGCCATTTTAAAGCAACCTCCTAAAAAGATGGTCTATATCTCTTGTAATGTCTCCACACTGGCTAAAGATTTAGTCGATCTAGCTAAAGTTTTTGATGTAAAATATTTACAGTCAGTGGATATGTTTCCACAAACAGCACGATGCGAAGTTGTCGTGAAGTTGACTAAACGATAAAATCTAAGACAAATAGAACGGAGGATTTGTAATGCCAATTGCAACTTATATTACATTTGAAGATCAGTCGAAAGATGCTATCGCATTTTATGAACAAGTCTTTGAAACAAATTGCCTTGATTTAGTCACTTATGCTACTTTAGGAATGCCTGATTTAGACGAGAAAAGCCAAACATTAGTCATGAATGCTAGCCTTAAAATTGAAGGGCATACCATTATGTTCTCAGACACACCTAGTTTTATGAATAAAATTCCTTATGGTAGAAATGTTGGCCTAGTCATAGAAATAACTGATCCTGAGAAATTGACAAATTATTTCACAAAGCTATCAATTGGCGCTACCCATGTGATGCCTTTACAAAAAACGGATTGGTCAGATTTATTCGGTCAATTAACAGATCAATTTGGTATTAGTTGGTCATTCAATTTAGTCTAATCTTTAAAGTGAATGTAATAGAAAAAAATCCCCGCGTAATGCAGGGATTTTTTTAATGATAATTGTACTAAACACTTGTATATAATCGAAAGCGCTATTCATGTATACCAATAAAACTGATATTATAGTTTTTCGCCATTACTAGTAATTACCTGTTTCATCCAGTGGTAACTATCTTTCAAATAACGTTTTTGGCTTCCTTTCCCATAATCATCTTGATCCACATAAATGAATCCATATCTTTTACTCATTTCAGAAGAAGAACAACTAATAATATCGATCGGTCCCCAAGCACAATAGCCTCTGAGATCCACACCATCCTTAATTGCTTCTTTCATTTGCTCAATATGAGCTTTGTAATAATCAATACGATAGTCATCATGAACACTACCATTTTTTTCTAACTGATCATAACAGCCGATACCATTCTCTGTGATGTAAATCGGACATTGATAACGATCATAAAAAGAATTCAGTAATGTTCTAAGTCCAATAGGATCAATTGTCCAGCCCCATGGATTTGCCGGTAATGCTTTATTTCGATATGGTTCAATATGTTTCGCATCACAAATTTGTGTATAGTAATAAGAAAACGAGAGGTAATCAGCTGTATTTTTCAGAATCTCTTCATCCTTTTCAGCAAATTCCAGATTAATATCATGTTCTTCAAAATATCGAAACGCATAGCCTGGATAGTAACCTCTTATTAACACATCCGCAAAGAAATACTGCATTTGATTGATTCTCAACGTTGCTAGGACATCTTCCGGCTCGCAAGTAGCCGCATATTCCGGACCGCCACAAAGCATCATCCCAACTTCATAATTTTCATCAACTTGATGCGCATATTCCGTAGCTAAAGCAGAAGCAACCATCATATGATGTACCCCTTGATATTTAGCTTCCAGCAGATTGTCTACTTTATCTTCTGCAATTCCTAAATGGTTAAATGATTCATGACCGATCAAATTGATCTGATTGATCACGATCCAATATTTTACTTTTCCTTGATATCGGTCAAAAACAACCTTACAGTAACGAACAAAGAAATCTACAACTTCTCTTGAATACCACCCTTTATAGTTCAATGTAAGGTTTAGAGGCATTTCATAATGGGACAATGTAATCATAGGCTCCATCCCATTAGCGATAATTTCATCAATCAGCTTATCATAAAAAAGTAAACCAGCTTCATTTGGCTCAAGATCATCACCATTTGGAAAAATCCTAGACCAATCGATCGATGTTCTAAACAAATTGAGTCCCAGATCTCCTAATAATTTTAAATCATCAGGATACGTTTCTTTAAAATTGATGCCCCATCTTTTTGGAAAAACGCCTGTTTTATTTTTTAGCGCTTCTTCGATATAAGTAGTAGAAATTTCAGCGTTCGATCTTTTTTCTAAAGGGAGATCTGCTCTAAACTCGTTGATATCTGCTACACTTGTACCTTTGCCTTGATAGTCAAAAGCCCCCTCACATTGATTGGCAGCAACAGCTCCCCCCCATAAAAAATCTTTTGGAAATCCAGTTGGTACTTGATGCATGTGTTTGACCTCTTTTCTTTTATTATTTTTCAAGCAATGTTAGACGTTCATCGATTCCTTCAGCTATTTTAATTAAATGATTAGCCAAATTGATTTCGCTGTAGATCGTCATCAATGTATCTTGAGCATGTGTGAATAACAATGAATGATCAGGTGAGTTTCTTTCTTCTCCCATTTCACTTTGTATTGCTTTAGTTTGTATTTTATGAGCTTCAGTAATATTGGTTTTAGCAACTTTCATTTCTGTTTTAGCTACTTCAAAGTCATTTTTTTCAACTGCAATAAGAGCATTTTTACAATTGACTCTAGCATCTCCGGCGAATAAAATAATTTTCATAGCTTGCTGTGACAGTATATCGTCCATCTATTAAGCCTCCTTCAACAATTGATTTTCTGCTTTCGTTTCTTGGTCGTCATACGCTTTAAAGAATGGATACCAAATAGCTGTAGATAATACAAATATGACAAGCATCAAGATAAGACCTGTGATCGTTCCTGTCGTAAACCAAGTAGCAAATGGAAACGGACAATACCAGAGTTCAAATTGAACTTTAGGAATTGGTGCAAACGGAATTACTTTCGTAAAAATATAAATCACGATTGGTAAAATAATTCCCTGCAGCCACATCGGAATCATCAACAAAGGATTCCAAGCGACAGCTCCAAAAATCACTGGTTCATTGATATTAAAAATCGAAGGGACGATACACGCTTTCCCTAAGGCACTGATTTTTTTTGATCGAGCCCGCATCATCATCAAAACCAAAGGCATTGTACAGCCAATTCCACCGATCCAAAGATAAGCTGAATATAGAGTACTGCTTGTAACTAAATTCAACGTTTCAACAGAAGCCGTGCCATTTTGAACAAGTGCGATATTTTCAGCAATAGCTTTCAATAAGACTGGTTGAACCACGGGTGTTAAAACCCAAGTGGAAATCCCCATCGAATAAAGGAAGCAAATCAAAAACATCATGCCCACAAAACCACCAGGAGATTCCATAAAGCTAGATAAAGGCATAAATATACTTAAAACAATATTATATAAATCCACTTTCATGATCAAAACCACGACCCAGCCAAAGATAACAATGATTCCAATCGGCAGCATAGAATCAAACCAAGCTCTGACAAAATCAGGAATCACTGATTCTTCTTTGAAGAACGTGAACTTTCCTAATGTAACTAATACAAAACCAGCAATCAATCCGGCAACGATTGCAACAAACATTCCGCCTGCACCTAATGCATCATGTCCAAAGCCAACAACACCATCTTTTTCGATTTGTGGTGAAATGATCATCAAAAATAAAACTAACCCACTCATCCCTGCAACGATTCTTTGCTTGCGCAGTCTCTTTTTTTCCATCAAGTTAAACGGAATCAAAAATGCTACAAATAAGGAAATTTTCCCCATCGTCCAGCCGAATGGTATCCAAAAGCTTGGCAAGGCTGGAAAATATTCATTTAAAATCGCTAGCATCGAGAAAATCGATCCTAAGAAAATAAATGGCAATGTCTGCATGATCGAATCTTTGATACTAACGATCCAAGGATTATTATTCACCTTGTTCATTTTAGGCGAGAAACTATTTTCCAACCAAAAAATCAATTTATTCATATTTTCGTCTCCTTTTTAAGCTATTCATTTTCTTTTAGCGAACTTAACAAATGCTCAATAGCAGCGTCTCCATCCAGTGTTGCGTAATACTCTTTTTTCATTAGAATAACTTTTACCGGAAAACCATGAATGATCTCATCAATTTCGTCAATGATATATTCAAGATGAGGTCCAACCATCAACGCATCGATTTCTTCAATATAATTCTCAATTTCAGATTCGCTTCTTGCTACAATACTCATGTCTAATTTTTTTGTTTTGGCTGCCTTACGCATATTCGCTGCCATAAAACCGCTACTGGCTCCCGATCCGCAAACTAGTAATACATTTAATTCACTCATTTTTATCTCCTCCAAATTTTAAAAGTGTAGTAAGTTTGCCTGCTTTCTACACTCCTATCATCTACATTTTGAAACCCTTTATCAAATATGATTTTTTCCTAATCCTACCACTATGGCGGAAACAACTGTACTTGATTTGCTACTTAAAAGAACGAATAATAAGAAATATAAAAAAGTAGAGGAGCGGATATATTGTGTCCTTAAATAAAAAAGAAGCAGCACTGGTAAAATTATTGCTCCAACATCATAACTGGTTATCTGCATCTTTTCTGGCTGGAGCGTTATCTACGTCAACAAGAACGATCCGCAATTACGTAGCTCGAATCAATCAACGTACTCCTTTGGAAATGATTCAATCGTCTAAACAAGGGTATAAGATCGATAGAGGCTTTCGGATCGAAGATTTCATTTCTAAAGATAAACAAGAATTGAATACACCTATCGACCGTATGAATTACTTGATGAATTTATTGATAAAACATAAAAATGTCGACTACTTTGATGTAGCAGAATCATTATTTGTCAGTATTCCAACACTCGAAAAAGACACCCTTCGACTTCGAAAAAAATTGAATAAATACCATTTAAAAATTGTTAAACATGGGCATTGTTTAAGTCTGGAAGGGGATGAGTCAAACTTTAGAAAACTTGCTAGTGATATGTTGCAAGATGAAGCACTAAAAAATTTTCAATCTGTCGATCATCTTCAGACGATCTTCCCGGATATTTCAATCGAGATGATTCAAAAAATCGTGATCGATCGTTTAAGCAATCAGCATCTCTATATAAATGGTTACGCTATTAACAGTTTATTGCTACATATCGCTATCGCCATCAATCGGCTTTTTCATCATCAGCGCTCTGATATGGACCTTATTCCCGAACTTTTCTCTAAAGATCAAATTGAATATCAGCTTGCTATTGCGATTGGAAAAGATATCGATCAAGCTTTTGCTGTTGAAATGGACCTTTATGAAATCAACAATCTGACCCTTTTATTAATGACTAAAATCTCACCCTCAAACGATGCTTTTTTAAAAGATTATATGGAAACCTCTGTTTATACATTTATCTCAAACATGATGGAAACAGTCGCTGAAAAATATTTTATCAGCCATATTTCTGATAAACTCATATTGAATCTAGCCTTACATGTTTCTAATTTGATTTCACGAGCCAAAAGCGGAAAACAAGTCTACAATCCGTTATCAGAAGAAATCAAACAGTCATACGCTTTTATTTACGAAGTCGCTGTTTTTATTGCCAAACAAATTCAAGAACAAATCAATATTCCTATTTCAGATGATGAAATTACGTTTATCGCTCTTCATATCGGCTCATACTTTGAAGAAAAATTTGAGACAGAGAATAAATTAAGTTGTGTGATCTATACTCCAGAATATTATGATATGCATAAACGTTTAGTCTATAAAATTGGCGATACATTCAAATCTAGTTTAAATATTTTAGGAACTTTTTACCGACTAGACTATGAAAGTTTAACTAAAATGAAGAATGCGGATCTAGTTGTATCTACAATCGAAATAAAAGAGTTGACGGGTCTGGTTCAGATTTCTCCGTTTTTATCAGGAAAAGATAGCGAAAAAATCCTGCAAAGGATTCAGCTTGTGAAACAGGAGAAATTATTGAATACACTAAAAGAAAGCGTTCAAACTTACCTCACACCAGAACGGTTTGAACGAAACGTTTATTTAAAATCACCCAATTTGTATATTGAGCATCTAGGTGAGCAATTAGTCAAAAAAAAATATATCAATCCTCACTTTATTGACTTGATCAAAGAGAGGGAAAAAATGTCCGCCACGTCATTCAATAATTCCGTCGCCTTACCACATGCAATTGAGATGAGCGCAAAAAAAACTGGAATCTCTATTATTTTGAACGACCGGCCTGTAAAATGGGGAAATCATTATGTTCAAGTAATCATTATGATCGTTATGAATCAAGATGATATGAAGAAGTTTAGGCAATTATTCGATTTTATGATCGATACATTTTCAAATCAAAAAAAGTTGAATAAACTGTTAGATATGAAAAATTATGAAGAATTTATTGATGGATTATTTGAATAAAAACATAAAATCAGAATATAAAAAAAGTGAGTAGACGATAACTCTTCGAGTCATAGCCTACTCACTTAAAATCCAGAAAAACGATGGGTTCAGAATTAAGCTTCTGTCCCATCCTTTTCTATGAATCTGTCTAATTTTTACCTACAAAAAAGGATACCACAGCTACTAAAATCACAGCGCCGATAATTGAAGGAATCAATGCCATTCCCGCAACTTGAGGTCCCCAACTTCCTAGAAGTGCTTGACCGATCGATGAACCGACAAGACCTGCAATGATGTTGAAGATCCAGCCCATTGACTTTCCTTTACTTGTGATTGCTCCGGCAATTGCTCCGATAACACCACCTACGATTAAAACCCATAACCAATGCATACATGTGACCTCCTTTACAAATAGAATAAATGTTAAAAATGATTACTTTATTATGCTAACAGATTATTTCATTTCTTGCGAAAGAAATACACTTAAATTTTATTTTATATCATTTATTTATCATTTTCATTTCATCTCATCTCATCTGTTAAGTAGACGGTCACATGATTTTTAGTCTTACAATTTTTACAGTAGTAGTATAGATTTATTTCATCATCCGCTAAATTATCATTACAAGTTAATTCAAGTTCGTTTTCCGAAAGGGTCAATTCCCCCAAAGGGATATTTACTCTTTGATGATCTTGTTTATCCGTTCTAGTATTTAATAAAAATTTCCCAGTCATTTGTTTTTGACAATTTTTACATGTTACTTCAACAGTGATTTCTCTTTCCATTGGAAGCTCTCCCCCTTGTTCTTCTAATTAGTATATGTATAATTTTAAACGGCTCTAATCAAAATTTCGATTGATATGCTTTTTATCTGACTTAATCAAAAAAAAAGCTAGAACCCAAAAGGATTCTAGCTTAAAATTTAATCTGAAAAAGATTATTTTACTGTTACTGCAGCGCCAACTTCTTCTAAAGCAGCTTTTAAAGCTTCTGCTTCATCTTTAGAAACGCCTTCTTTAACTGGTGCAGGAGCGCCATCAACTACAGCTTTAGCTTCTTTCAAGCCAAGACCAGTTGCTTCACGAACTGCTTTGATAACTTTAACTTTTTGATCGCCTGCAGAAGTTAATTCTACAGTGAATTCAGTTTGTTCTTCGCCAGCAGCTGCTGGTCCTGCTGCTGCTGCTACTGGAGCTGCTGCAGATACGTCAAATTTTTCTTCAATAGCTTTTACTAAATCGTTTAATTCTAAAATAGTTGCGCCTTCTAATTCTGCAACAATGTTTTCAATGTTCAATGCCATTATGGTTTCCTCCGTTTTAATAATTCATTATTTTTTAGTTTAGTTTGTTACTAGGCTGCAATTATGCAACTTCGTCTTCTTTTTCTGCCACTGCTTTGACAGCGTAAGCCACTTGTCTGACTGGCGCTTGTAATACAGATAATAGCATAGAAAGTAGTCCATCGCGACTTGGAAGTTTTGCTAAAGATGTCATTTCTTCTACTGAAGATACTTTACCTTCAATAACGCCACCTTTGATTTCCAATGCTTTGGCAGTACTTGCGAATTCGTCGATGATTTTAGCAGGTGCTACTACATCTTCGTTACTAAAAGCGATTGCTGTAGGTCCTGTAAATACTTCGTCCAAGCCTTCTAGTCCAGCTTTTTTAGCTGCACGTGAAAGGATAGAGTTTTTGATAACTTTCATTTCAACATTTGCATCACGCAATTGTTTACGTAAGTTAGTCACTTCTTCTACAGTTAAACCACGGTAGTCAACAATGACTACAGAAGCTGCTGCTTGAAACTTAGCTGTTGCTTCTTCGACTAGGGTTTCTTTTTTAGCGATTGCTGCTTCACTCATTTATTTTCACCTCCTGATTATTGATGGAGAAGTTTAGATTGGTTTACAGAATGAAACTTCGCTCACTTTGTTCGCCAAGTATTGTTTTACATCGTTTTTTTTTCAAAAAGGCGTGTAAAACAACAAAACTCCATGCCACCGTTGACATAGAGGGACGTAATTGTATGTATCAACAATTGTCCTCGGTAGGAAATTAAGACTTGCGTCACCTACTGTCTTCGGTACAGTTAATTATTAACCTCAACTACCTTACCATGGGAAAGGTAGTTGAGTCAAGTATAAATTCTAATTCTCTATCTTCATAAATTAGTTTTTCTAATTAAAATGAAGCTTGGTCAACGTGGATTCCAGGTCCAAATGTAGTTGTTACTGAAATGTTTTTGATATATTGACCTTTTGCTGCTGATGGTTTAGCTTTCAACAATACATCGTTGATTGTATTGAAGTTTTCTAGTAATTTTTCATTATCAAATGAAACTTTACCGATTGGTACGTGGATGTTTCCAGCTTTGTCAACACGGTAAGTTACTTTACCAGCTTTTACTTCGTTAACAGCTTTTGTTACGTCCATTGTTACAGTACCAGTTTTAGGGTTAGGCATAAGACCTTTAGGACCTAAGACACGACCTAATTTACCAACTTCAGCCATCATGTCTGGAGTTGCTACTACTACGTCAAAGTCAAACCATCCACCTTGGATTTTTTGAACCATGTCAGCGTCACCTACGTAATCAGCACCAGCTGCTTCAGCTTCTTTTGCTTTGTCGCCTTTAGCAAAAACTAAAACGCTTTGTGTTTTACCAGTTCCGTTAGGTAATACTACCGCACCACGGATTTGTTGGTCTGCTTTTTTAGGATCTACATTTAAACGGTAAGCAACTTCAACAGTTGCGTCGAATTTTGCGATATTTGTATCTTTAGCCAAAGCGATTGCTTCTGCTACAGGGTAAACTTTTGTTGCTTCAACTTTTTTTAATGCATCTTGCATTTTTTTGCTTTTTTTAGCCATTTTGTTTCCTCCTTGATTGTGGTTATAACGGTCGAACCTCCCACGTAGTTCATATCTTTGAATATGAAATAAACTGAGAAGCTACTTCTTTGAGAGACTTAGAATAAAAAAATTATCCTACAGTGATTCCCATGCTTCTTGCAGTTCCTTCAACCATGCGCATAGCCGCTTCAACGTCTGCTGCGTTTAGGTCTGCCATTTTAAGTTCAGCGATTTCTTTCACTTGATCTTTAGTAACATTCGCTACTTTATTTTTGTTTGGCTCACCAGAACCTTTTTCGATTTTTGCAGCTTTTTTAAGTAATACTGCAGCTGGTGGTGTTTTTGTAATAAATGTAAATGAACGGTCTTCATATACAGAAATTACAACTGGAATAATCAAACCAGCTTGATCAGCTGTACGAGCGTTGAATTCTTTTGTGAATCCCATAATGTTGATACCCGCTTGACCTAATGCTGGACCTACTGGTGGAGCTGGTGTTGCTTTACCTGCAGGAATTTGCAATTTAACTAATTTTTCTACTTTTTTTGCCACGAGACATACCTCCTTGAGTCCGTGATGTGGTTAATTGGAGATGAAGATTTCTCCTCCCACGTCATTCTTTGACGAATCAAAGAAAACCTGTATGCAAAAATGCACACTTAATTAGTATACTCTCTCTTTATCATTTTTTCAAGTACTCTGATAAGAAATAGTAGCTCATTCTCTAAAAAGCTAGTTAGATCCTGACTTTAATAAACAAAGCCCAGAGAGATGTACCTCCTCTGGGCTTTGTTTATTGATGACATTTATTGAATATGACCACTATATTTTGCGTACCATTCAATAGAATTAGGTAATTTATAGTATTCTTTTCTAGTGAGAAATCCTGTCTTTCCGCCTTTAGTATGACGAATAATCAGAGGTGGAACCCCACTCGTTTTCGTTTCATGAATCACAAATTCCGGTTCTTTGTTGCCGCTTGCCCAACCAGGAATTTCGATTGATCCTTCTAGATCAATGATATTCCATTTACTCGCTGCCTGTGCTGTTTTTGGTAATCCATATAAGCTTACTAATGTAGCTCCTACAAATAATGTTCCAATTATTTTTTTCATAATAAAGTCTCCTTCTTATTTTTGATTATTTTATTCTAACATATTGTAAATGATTAATCAATTTATTCCATCTAATCACCTGTTATATCTTTTATTATGATTTCACAAAAAAATATTTTTAAGATTAATCATGCTGATGGACTTTTCTGTAGTTTCTTGTATTTAATTGTGATAGACTTTTGTTAGTTTCAAATAAGAAGATAGGTGAAATAAAATAATGGAAAATTTACGTTATAAAAGTGTTTTTGACATCATTGGCCCAGTCATGATCGGACCTAGTAGTTCCCATACTGCTGGCGCTGCTCGAATTGGGAAAATCGTTCGGAGTATTTTTGGTGAACAGCCAGATACTGTAGATATTTACTTATACGAATCATTTGCAAAAACGTATCGTGGGCACGGAACAGATATTGCGTTAGTCGGTGGATTATTGAATATGGAACCTGATGACGAGCGTCTTGCTGATTCTTTAAAAATTGCGCATGAGCGGGAAATGGAAGTTTTATTCGTTCCGTTAAAAGAAAAAGCTGAACACCCGAATTCCGTCAAATTACTTGTCTCTAAAGGTGATCGAAAACTTTCTGTCACAGGAATCTCGATTGGCGGCGGTAATATTCAAATTTCAGAACTTAATGGCTTTAAAATTTCTCTAACAATGGGGACACCAACGTTTATTATTGTCCATCAAGATGTGCCTGGTATGATTGCTCAAGTAACTAATCTACTGTCTGATACAAATATCAACATTGGAACAATGACGGTCACACGTGAATCAAAAGACGAAAAAGCCATTATGATCATTGAAATCGATCATGCTGACATTGGGGATATTACGATGAAGTTAGTTCAAATCCCGCACATTTATAGTGTAAATTATTTTGATTAATTTAAATTAAAGGAGCAAACTTTTTATGTTTCTATCTATAGAAGAATTAGTGAATCAGGCTGCAGATTTCCCATCCGTTGCTGAATTGATGATTGCAACGGAGATAGAGAACCACGGTCATAGCCGTGAACGAATCATTGAAACAATGGAACGTAATCTTGCTGTGATGAAACAATCTATCGAAGAAGGTGTGGATGGTGTAACATCAGTAACTGGAATTACTGGTGGTGATGCAACTCGCCTAAACGAATATATTCAATCTGGAAATTTTTTAAGTGGTGAAACCATTTTAACAGCAGTCAGAAATGCTGTTGCAGTCAATGAAGTCAACGCGAATATGGGCTTGATTTGTGCTACACCAACTGCCGGAAGTGCTGGTGTTGTACCTGGTGTTTTAATGGCTGCCATCGAAAAATTACAGTTGTCGCATGAACAACAGTTAGATTTCTTATTTACTGCTGGTGCTTTTGGTTTAGTAATCGCTAATAATTCATCGATCAGTGGTGCTGAAGGTGGTTGTCAGGCCGAAGTTGGTTCAGCGAGCGCAATGGCCAGTGCCGCTTTAGTATGTGCCGCTGGCGGCTCAGCTGATCAAGCCGCACAAGCAATTGCCATTACTTTAAAAAATATGATGGGCTTGATTTGTGATCCTGTCGCAGGTCTGGTAGAAGTACCTTGCGTGAAACGTAACGCTCTAGGTTCTTCCCAAGCTTTTATATCTGCTGATATGGCCTTAGCTGGCATTCGCAGCGTAATTCCGCCAGATGAAGTAGTTGCCGCGATGTATCAAGTTGGTCGGCAAATGCCACAGATATTTAAAGAAACTGCTGAAGGTGGGCTTGCAGTAACACCAACTGCCCAACGCTTAGCAAAAGAAATTCTGGATAACCAAACAGATAAACCAAATAACGGTTAAATAAAAGGTAGCAGTCAAAACAAGTTGAGTTTGACTACTACCTTTTTTATTAATCCATTTTTGGTTGTAATCGTGTCGTCACACCAATACGATTATAAATGTTGATCGTTCCCACTAATACAAGTAACTCTCCGATTTCCTTTTCACTGTAATGTTTTTGCAATTCATGATAGGTTTCATCACTTACTCCACCTTGTTGGATCAACGTGACTTCCTTTGTAAATGCGAGTACTGCACGTTCTTCTAGCGTATAAAAAGATGCTTCTTCCCAGGCAGTTAATCCAATGATTCTTTGTAGTTTTTCACCTTTAGCTAAAGCATCTTTTGAGTGCTTATCGATACAAAAGACACAGCCATTTAATTGAGAAGCATAGATTTTGATCAATTCTTGTACTTTTTCATTAATACTACTGGATTTGCCGATTTGATCCAGTTCTGCAATTTTTTGATATGCTGTCTTGTTTTCTTTTGGTAATAAGAATCTTGTGCTAGTCATTATAATATCCCCTTTGATTATTATTTGTTGTTACACTTATTAAGACCAGCGAACCTAATAAAACGTGACAGCTTTTAAGAAATATTTTTTAATTTATCTGGATTATTAATCATAAAAATATGTTGAACCTTGTTTTTTTCTAGATTTAGTCCTAAAAATAAAATACTTTTCAGTTGATTTTTCTCTTTAATAACCAAGCACGGTTGCTGATAAATTTCAGTTACAAAACGTTCATCTCCAAAAAAGTCGTGTGGCATAACTCCTTTTAAAAAAGTAAAAATCCGAGTTGATTTCACCAGTGTTCTAAGTGGTGCACGACGTTTTTGCCCTCCATCGATCGACATTTTTGCTTCGGTCGTTAGATAACTTAGTAATGGAGTTAGATCCCCTTTTTCTATACTTGCATTAAACAAATCGATAAATCGTTGATTTTCTGAATTACTAGATCTATCAACCGAAATATTGGCTTCTTTAATCGTTTTTTTTGATCGACTCAATAATTTCCGAGAATTTTCAGGGCTTATATCCAGTAACTGACTGATTTCTTGGTGAGAATAATCAAAAATATCTTTCAGCAAAAAAACAACGCGTTCTTGCGGATTTAAGGATTCCATAACGACTAGTAAAGCATATGTAATTTTTTCTTTTCCAATTATTGGCTCTTCAACATACTCTATTTCTGGCTCTGGAATCCATGGTCCATAATAGTCTACACGTTGAACTCGTGCAGAATTCAAATAGTTGATCGAACGATTCACAACAAGCTTTGATAAAAAGGCTTTGGGATTATCGATTGAATCAATTGGTTGCTCTAACCATTTCAACTGAACCTCTTGTAAAATATCTTCTGCTTCTTCTCGTGAATGACAGATTCTATATGCAATCGAGTATAATAACGATTTAAAGTTGTTAAAAATTAAAATAGCTTCTTCCATGATTTATCCTCATTTCTACTCATCACTTACTAACACAGCCCATTAAAAACTCATTATAATTGCTATTACAGTCTGATACAATGCCGAAACGATTTTTAGACTTTGTTTTCGTCAAAAAACACTGTTATTCATTTGATATAATGAATAACAGTGTCCATTTTATTTCAATAATTAAAACGCCTCTATCTCAGCCAAAGTCGGCATGCCTGTCTGCGCCCCGAGTTTGGTAATGGATAGTGTAGCTCCTTTTCCAGAAAGCTTGATTGCTTCTGAGGTCGACATTCCTTTAGCCAAACAAGCAGCTAAAATCCCATTAAACGTATCCCCCGCACCCGTTGTGTCCACAATCGTCACTTTTTCAGCAGGGACAGTCACAACCTCATTTTTAGTTGTATAAGAAATGCCTTCCCCTCCTCTAGTCACGATCAGCTGAGTATCATTGGCTTTTGACCAAGTCAACATCTCTTGTTCAAATTGATCCGCATCTGGAATTCTGTGTCCTAATAGACCTTCAAATTCTGTTTCATTTGGCGTAATGATATCCACAAACGGCAGCATATCTGTGACCTGATCGTTATACGGCGCTGGATTTAAAATAGTGATAGCACCTTTGCTCTTAGCAAGTTGCAACCCTTTTTTCACAGTATCAACTGGTATCTCTAACTGTGTCAAAAGAACATCTTTGGCCGTTATTCTTTCGTTTAATTCACTATCGATATTCGTCAACAACATGTTTGCACCAGGTAAAACTACGATTGCATTATCTTCTTTTAGTTTAAAAATAGACGCAACACCTGTAAAAATATTTTTTTCAGATATGACAGCACTCACATCGATGTGTTCATTTTCTAAGTGCTTATAAACCTTAGAACCGAATGTATCATCGCCGATTTTTCCAATTAAAGAAACCTCAGCACCCACTCTGGAAGCAGCAACAGCTTGATTAGCGCCTTTACCCCCAACGTAATAATCAATCGTCTCTCCTAATAGTGTTTCTCCAATTTTGGGTAGTCGGTCTGTTTCCATGACCATATCCATATTGATACTTCCTAAAACTATTACTTTGTTCATCGCGGACTCTCCTTACTTATATTTTCTTCAAATACTTATAGAAAGAACCCAGATGCTCTCTTTCAATTTCAGTGTACTCTGAAATTTTTTCAAAACCATGCTTCTTAAAAAAATGCTGCATGCTGCGATTGGAATGATTTGTACTTGAATAAATATGCTTTCCATTTTTTTCTTTTACTCTATTTATTATATCATTTAGTAAACTCGATGCATAACCATTAGATATATAATCTGGATTCGTTGCGATACGTCTTAAACTATAGATATTTTGATCTAACTTATCTACAGTAGCTACCGCAACAATGTGATGCTCTTCAACTAATTTGTATAAAGATCGCTCATAAATATCATGCTGAACGATGTGTTCATTCGGATAAAACTTGGTCCATTGATGCACATTCGTTTGATCCATATATTTTTTTGCTGATTCAAACAAATCGTTGATTTCTTTGAAGTCTTTTAGTTCTGCTAACGTTATTTCCATTTATACTCATCTCCGCAAAAGGTCAGCTCCTTAGATTAATAAGGAAGTAAAAGAATCGATAATACAACGACGCAAATAATCCCTACAATCGTCGGAACACTTGTCCGTTTTAAAATACGAACTGGGCTTACACCAACAGTTGATGCAACGATCATCACAACTGCGGCTACTGGTGAAATCGTTCTTGCTAAGTTTGCAATCATTTGCATTGGTAATGAAATCAAAATGCCATCAATTCCAGCTTTAGAGGCAATATCTGGAATCAATTCGATCACTGCATAAAACATAGCCAACCCACCACCACTTAGAATACCAAATAAAGTAGTAGCACCACTGAAAATCAATGTTGTAACTAATCCAGCTGATGCCGAAGATTCAACAGATGCCATTAAATTATCAATAATTCCTAGCGATTGAACTGCCGTCGTAAACAAAGAACCCCCAACAACCAGCATGACAACTTGGCTAAATCCTTGGCCCATCCCTTTAAACATTTCTGCTGCAGAATCTTGAATTTTTTTATACGATCTATGTCTGATTGTTTCAAACGCTACAGCTATAAAAAATGAAATGAATGTCAAAACAAATATATCCATTTGAATCCCTTTTACAAACATACTTGTGATTCCAACGACTAAAATCAAAATCAACGGTAATAATGGTAACAGCGCATAAATTTTCGGTGTATCAAACTCTTCTTGCTTCGCGAGTCCATCATTTTCGATTGCAACAAAAGCAGCAGCGCCTTCTTTTTTATCACAATATTTTTGCCAAAAATAATGTACAACCGCCATAATCAGCAAAGTAGGAATTGAAATTTTAGCATTCCATGCAACATACGTCAGCAAATCATAATCTAATGTTTGAGCTGCAATAACATTATCAGCTCCGAGTGGTGTTGGCATAATTGTCGCAGTCATAGCGATTACACCTGCTGCAGTCAAAGAAGAAATGCCCATACTTGCTAACATCGGATATAAAATCGCCATCAAAATAATTGCTAAACTAGAAGCACTTGGCACAACCAAAGACATTAAATTACCAACTAAGAAAACAAGTGGCACGAATAATGCTTTTGATTTTATTTTTTGTAGCGGTTTCACTAAAATATTCACGGCTACTTGATTAGCTCCAATTACGTTCATATAGCCTGAATAACCAAATAAAATCATGATCACGATTCCCGCTGAACTAACTTGGGCGATGATCGTATCTTTAAATTTCAAGAAAATATCAAAGAATGCTAAACCTGTTCCTTCATCAGCTGGATACAGTGGATGCCCCAATAAAACAGCGAACAATAACAAAATCAATGCCCCACTGATCAAACTTAGAGCAGGATGATAATTCTTAATGATCAAATAAGCAACAAGAGCTAAAACAACTAACACTAACAATGACTCAATCATAGTATGACTCCTTTTTTAATTTATTTTTTCTAAATTTGATACTACCCATTTTTGGAATGCTGGAATATCGATATCTAAACACGCCGTTGCATTCGTTGAATCATGGTACTTCATTTTTAAATCTGCCACTGTTGCCCCTGCGGCTGGACCGTCTAAAGCGATTTCAATAAAGGTTTCTTGAACTGTGAACAGATCTGGATCAGTTAAGTAGGCAATGGCACAAACATCGTGCATTTTTAATCCCGTCTGTAAACTACCACCACGATAATGTTGGAATAATGAGTAAAACATATTGCCCACTTTCCCAAAAGCTTTGATTTTTTCTGTTTCATTTTTTGTCAATACAGCTGTACTAGTTACATCTAAACCAACCATTACGATGGGAATACCTGATTGGAAAACGATTTGTGCGGCATGCGGATCAACATAGGTGTTGAATTCTGCACTCGTATTGGTATTTCCTCTTGATAGCGAACCACCCATCATCACGATTTCTTTGATATTTTGTTTTGTTTCTGGATACATACTTAAAAGCAACGCAATATTTGTTAAAGCTGCAATTGGAACTAACGTGATTGGTTCTGAGCTGGAAAGGATGCAGTCTTTCATTGCTTCTACAGCATGAATATCCAGAGCTTTGGCCGTGGCTTTAGGAAAATCATATCCATCCATTCCACTTTCTCCGTGAATTTCTGCCGAATCTTCTAGCTGGATCAACAATGGTTTATCACAGCCTTTCGCAACAGGGACTTGTTTTTCGAAAAACGATACTAGTTTTAATGTGTTTTCAGTCGTTTTGTGTACGTTTACATTTCCAGCAACAGTTGTTAATAGTTTGACATCTAATTCTGGATGATTAAGGGCGATCGATAAAGCTACTGCGTCGTCAATTCCTGGGTCTGTGTCAATGATGATCGGTCTTTTTTCTTTTATCATAAATCCTTCCTCCTTCTTAGGTTAAGCGCATTACCTAAATGGTATAAAAAAATACCTTTTGAATAATCAAAAAAGCATTTTTTAGATTAACCGCTTAATCTATCTGGTTCTTATGATAGCGTTTTATTTTTGGTTAGTCAATAACTATTTTATTTTTTTGACACTTTTCCCTTTAAATAAGCTTGGCTGCAAAATAATCGTCGTGGCTTTCAGTTGTTTCTTTGTAAGTTTCTTTTTTAAAAGGGAGACTGCTTGTTCTGTTAAGGAAGAAATGTTTTGTTCTACTGTTGCTAAGGAAGTCCCTAGAATATCTGCTATTTCTAAACGGTCGTAGCCAATGACCGAAAGCTCTTCTGGAATCTTCTTTCCACTGTTTAAAGCTTGCTTTAAAACACCAAAAGCTACCATATCATTAGAGGTTATCACGGCTGTGACATCTGTTAATTTGAACAGTTCATTTGCTTTTTCGATTCCACAATTAAAGCGATAACCCGTTTCAATGATGTAGTCTTCTTTTACGTTTATATCATAGCTTTGCAAGGCTTTTCTGTATCCCTTGATTCGCTCAAGTGTACTTGGCACCTTAAAATCTCCTGTCATGAAAGCAATATTTCGATGACCATTTTCCAGAAGATATTCTGTTGAAAGCTTACCGCCTTCTTGACTGTCAAAATAGACTTGATTGACGTCTTTTATGGAAACCTGTCTATCCACTAAAACAAACGGTGCATCGATTTCTTTCAAAAAATCTTCTTGTTCTTTTTTGCACGAAAAAGACTCATTCGACAACGCAATGATCAACCCATCAACACCTCGATTCAACAGCATTTGAATCAGATTTTTTTCCACGGTAAAATCATCATTGGAATTGACGATAATTGTCAAATAGCCCATTGCTCTAAAACGCTCTTCTAATTGTTTACAGAGTTTTGAAAAGAACGGATTCTCAATATCAGGAATGACAACGCCAATTGTTTGAGAAGCTTTTTTGGCGAGGCTTTGAGCTGCGATATTGGGAATGTAATTTAACTCTTTTGCGATGGTTTTTATTTCTTGTTTCTTTTTTTCGGAGATTCTGGAAGGTTTATCATTTAAAACTAAAGAAACCGCAGCTTCAGATACATTGGCCATTTTTGCAATATCTTTCATTCTGATTTTCATGGCTTTCTCCTTTATTGATACAATTGTTTTTTATTGTTTCCATAAAAAATCTGCAACAAGTTGATCTACTTCTGTATTTTCGTGTAGCTGGCTGTGTTGGGCTGATTTCCCGTAAAAGACTTGCTCTTTTACATTATTTCCGTGTTTATTAAGCAATGAAACAACACTTAATGCATCAGCGACAGGAACGGCTTCATCACTTAAGCTACCGTCTTTCACATCTCCTGCGATGATCATCACGTTCAAATCTTTAGGTACTCTTTCAATTCCATTGACATAATCAGCATAACGTTCACTTTGAATTGTGGGTCCATTGTTGATAACATCCTCTAGTGTTTCGCCGTTAGACAATTCCACAAAATTATTGAATGGTGCTGCTATACCAATAAATTTTTTGACCTTAGGTAAATTTTCATTATCGCCATAAGTCGTTAAATAACGTAAAGAACTAGCACCGCCCATGGAATGCCCTACTAGATTTACTTCTGTAACACTATAATGCTCCTGTATATAGGTCAAACAATTTTTGATCCACTCTGCCTGATTCCATTCATTATTTTTGTTATCTTTAAAAAGAACTTGGATACTAGGATTATTTTTCTTCCCGGACAAATTGCCTTTTGCTTGTACTTCTCCTTCAGGGCTAACGGTTAAAATCAACTCTTTCTTGGTCTGATCGCTTGCTTCCATTCGTTTGATCATTCTTCCAAAAGACCCACTACCTCCGCTATATCCATGAATGAACAATGTAGGAATTGTTGATTTTTGGGTTGTTTCACTCGTCGCCGAATTTTTGGTAACTGGTTGATTTTCGTCTTTAGCTGTTTTCTTACTGATGCAGCCAGTAAAAAGTAGTAAAAGACAGCTAGCTACTAATAAATAATACTTCTTCTTTTTCATTTTATCACCTTTTCAGTTATGACTATAGTAAGAAGAGAGCAGGACAAAACTATACTTAGTTTTGCTCCACTCTCTCTATGCCAAAACAAATATGTCTCAGCTCTTTAGTTATTTAAATTGAATCTACTTGTTCAAAGTCTAGCTCAGTACTTGTTTCACGACCAAACATGTCGATATTCACTTTTAGTTTTTGACGTTCTTCATCAACTTCTGTAACTTCACCTTCAAGACCAGAAAAAGCACCTTCGATGATACGAACAGTATCGCCTAATGCAACATCTAAATCAGATTGACGTGTGCTCATGCCAATTGAACGCAAAATGTGATTGATTTCTTCTTGTAATAATGGCGCTGGCTTGCTTCCGGCACCATGTGAACCAACAAATCCAGTAACGCCTGGTGTATTACGTACGACATACCAAGAATCATCTGTCATTGTCATTTCCACTAAGACATATCCAGGGAATGTTTTATGAACGATCTCTTTTGATTTGCCATTTTTTACTTCTGTTTCTGTTTCTTCTGGAACAACTACACGGAAAATGAAATCTCCCATGCCCATGCTTTGTGCACGTGATTCAATGTTTGCTTTTACTTTGTTTTCGTAACCTGAGTATGTATGTAATACATACCAATTCTTTTCAAATGATTCCATTTCTGATTCGGCTCCTTTTGGTTTAATAGTTGGTAGAACAATAAATTAAAAGTAACAAGCAATTTCTTGTAACTCATCTTCTTTTTTTCATGTGAAAATAAAAAAACCTCAGTTCCCCGAAGTTTTTCCTCACTTGCTATTATAGCACTATTTGTGCTGAAATACTAGTTTGAATTATTTAAGAATCAACGCAAAAGCTTTTTGGATCACTGTATCCATTACAAAGAATAACGCCGCAAAAATAATTGATGTTTCGATAACAACCAACGTATCTTTTCGTAATTGTTTTTTTGATGGCCAAGTAACTTGCTTCATCTCATCTTTAACACTACGTAAAAATTTCATTTGAACTCCTCCATTTTCTATTTCGTCTCTTTATGTAACGTGTATTTTTGACAGTATTTACAGAATTTTTTGATTTCTAACCGCTCTCCACGTTTTCCTTCACTGACGGCTTTAGAATAGTTTCTGGAGCCACAATCTGAACAAGCAAGTGCTGATTTTTTTGTTGCCATTGTTCAACCTCCTCTATTCACAAATTTACTCAATAACATTATCATTCTTTCAGCAAAATGTCAATGGATACTCAATAAACTATGGTTTTCTTTCAAATTATGTTATCATTAGCTTGTCAGATGAATTTAACCTACGGGGGGTCAAAATATGTTATTAAAATCCGTTGTTATCAAAAAGAAAAATCTTACAACAGTCAATGAATCTTGCACTTTAGAAGAGGCTTTGAAAATCCTTGAAGATTCAGGTTATCGTTGTGTACCGATCTTAGATGAGTCGGAAAAGATTTTTAGAGGAAATATTTATAAAATGCACATCTACCGCCACAAAGCAAATGGTGGAGACATGAATTTACCAGTTACTTATTTATTAAAAAACGCGACAAAATTTATTTTCGTCAACACATCATTCTTCAAAGTATTCTTTACGATCAAAGAATTGCCTTACATCGCAGTGTTGGATGAGAATAACTATTTTTATGGCATTTTAACGCATAGTACGTTATTGAATATCCTTGCTCAGTCTTGGAATATTCAACGTGGTAGTTATGTTTTGACAATTGCTACAACGGGTAAACAAGGAGATCTAGCCGCTATGACGAAGATTATTGCTAAACATAGCAGTATTGCCAGCTGCATTACGCTGGATATCGGTGAAGATGAATTTATCCGTCGTACCTTAATCACTTTACCTGCTGAAACAACTGAAGAAACTTGTGCAGTGATTGTTGAGAATTTAGAGCGTAAAAATCTTAAAGTCGTTGAGATCGAAGATTTACAAGCGAATGCTGAATAAAATATTAAAAAAAGAAGCCCTTCAATTGAAAGGCTTCTTTTTTTAACGCTCTTCACCAATAATCCGGACTTCTGTCTCCAATACAACATCAAATTTTTCTTTGATCACTTGCTGGATATGAGCAATCAATTCTACATAATCTGTCGCTGTAGCCTGATCGATATTCACGATAAAACCAGCATGTTTTTCTGAAATTTGAGCGCCGCCCCATTTCAATCCTTGCAAGCCAGCATCTTGAATCAGTTTGCCAGTAAAATGTCCTTCTGGTCGTTTAAAGACGCTACCACAAGATGGATATTCTAATGGTTGTTTTGACTCTCTAAGTTCAGTTAACTCAGCCATTTGACTCTTGATTACGCTATTTTCTCCTTTTTCTAAAGAAAATGTTGCTTCTAACACAATACAATGCCTCTCTTGAATCCCGCTGTGACGATAAGAAAAATCCATCTCTTCATTTGTAAAGGTCTGGATCGTTCCATCATCCAACAATACATCAGCACTGGTGAAAACATCTTTGATCTCGCCACCGTAAGCACCCGCATTCATATAAACAGCTCCACCGATGCTGCCTGGAATACCGCACGCAAATTCAAAACCTGTTAAATCATGCTCTAAGGCAACGTAGGTTGTATCGATCAATTTTGCGCCTGCCTCCACAATGATCTGATTTTTAGAAACCGTGATTTGCTTCATATTTTCCAACATGATCACCATTCCTCGAATACCGCCATCTCGTACAATTAAATTACTGGCATTGCCTAAAACAAGCCAAGGGATTTCATGATTTCTGCAGTATTCCACTAAAGTAACCACTTCAGCTTTAGATTTTGGAAAAGCCAAAACATCTACAGGTCCGCCCGTTTTAGTAAAAGTAAAATTCATCAAAGGTTCATCAAAAAGCAAAGTTATATCCGTTAATTCATTCATCATTTCAATTTTATTCATCGAAAGTCGTTCCTTTCTTTCAAACATCCTATTTATTCTAGCATGCCTAGGGGAAACTTTCTAGTCTGAGTCTATAAAATATGTTCTTGATGTTTATGTAACATCTGTGCACATAATTCATGACTAGTGAAAACTTTTTCTTGTTTTAAATGCGTACCGTCATTTGTCTGAACGGCTTTAATAAATGTTTCTACCATTTGCTGGAAGCCGCGTTTTTCTAAAGTTGTTGACCAATCACCAAAGCTTTTTTGCTGAGTTGATTGTTGACTTTTGATTGTTAAGTCCGTTAGATTCTCTAAAACCAAAGTTCCCTCTGGACTAGTCAGCTGATACGTTTCAGTATTTGCCCCAGCGTAAAGATTCATTGAAGCGATTGCTGTTGTGGTTTCCGTCTCTACTTGAAGAATTGCTCTTTTCAGGAGATTGTTTTCCTCGATGATTTTTGTTTGAACTTGTCGAATGTCATCATCAAGCAGGTAAACAAGTATGTCTGCTACATGTAAAAATAAATCGTAGATTACAAAATTAGCGGTAGACTCTGAAGCCACTCGATTTTTTTGGATCAACAGCATATTTTTATTTTCAACTGCTTTTAATTCTTCTACAAAGGGGGCAAAGCGACGGTTAAAGCCTACCATCAACAGAAGATTTTTTTCAGCTGCTAGCGTTTGGATTTCTTTAACTTCTGATAGATTTTCGCTTAAAGGTTTGTCGACGAAAACGTGGATGCCTGCTTCTAATAGTTGTTTTACAAGTTGACCATGAACGTTGGTTGCAGCATGGACGAAACAGGCAGATATGCCAGTTTCAATCAACTCCTCTGTAGAGGTAACCATTTCGTTGAAGCCATATTTTTCACTGATTTCTTTTCGAGTTTGTTCATTTCTAGTGGATAATACAAAAGTTGCCTGGTCTCTTAGTTGAGAGTATACAGGTAGATACGCTTTTTGTGCGATATTGCCTAAACCGATGATTCCGATTTTCATAAAAATCCTCCTAGTTCGATATATAATATTTTATCCATTTTTTTTACCGACTATCTTCTTTTGGATTAATTGGTTTGATATCTTTTTGACCAAAAATAAAATAGCTGCTACTGCTAAAATGATTGGGCTTAAATTTAGTGGGAAAAACAACATCATAAACACTCCAACTGCAAATGGCGACTTTATGATTGCAATTGCAATACTCGTACTCACGATTGCAACAATCAATAAGCGATCCGTTTGAGGAAATAATTGTGATACAGCAAATCCTTGAATGATCGCAGAAAATACAATCGGAAAGATATCACCACCAACCCATCCTGTGTTCAAACAAATTTGTAAAAACAATAATTTGATCAAGGCAATCATCGTCAATACTAAAAATGAAGCTTGGCTTCCAACAAATGGAGCAAGTGAAAGGGATAACTGTCCTGAAAAAAGTAAGTTAGGCAAAAAAATACCTATCAAAAAGATTGCGATAGATCCTATCAACGCTTTACGAGTGGGAAATTCTTGCCAAACATCTAGTCGTTTCTCTAAAAATTTAGTAAAAAGACTATAACATTTTCCAACTATTGCCCCGAATATAATCAGTGGCAGAGCTATCCACAGATCTCTCCATATCCAATTAGATTCACCCATTTTAGAAACAAAAGATGGTTGTCCTGTCAGTTTCATCAATAGAACAAAAGTGATTAAACCGTTAATAATAAACAGTAGATAAAAAAACTTTTTTCTCGACTTCTGGTGTCCTTTCACAGCTTTATTTTCATCATACGTCAACAAATAGCTTTTAGGGTTTAACAAACGTGCGGAACGCTCTTGTATTGATAAACCTCTCAACTCTTTATAGTTAAAATAATAATAACGTAGTTTATCTGCCTGCCAAACGGATAAATAAATAACGGCACTTAGCAGTCCTGCTTCAGGTCCCACACCTGCACCAAAGATCAATACGATCAGCGCAATCAACAAACTACGGAAAACACTACTATGATCTAATGTTTTTGTTTGCTTTAATTCTGTCACTGAATCATGAACTGTATGAGGTAAATTCCCCCACCTTGCTCGAAAAAATCCCAGTAAGATCCCACCAGTTAAAGTAATGCCTAAAATATATAACACTCGCCAGCGGTTGCCAGGTGAAACTAAATTCCAAAGTAATTCGGAACCTATTCCTTCTAGTCTTAAAAATATAAAAGATATAACACCGATAACGCTACTTAGTATAATCCCATAAATTAATAACCCTATCTCTTTTGTATTCAATTTGATAGATCCTTTCAGTTCAGAATAATTAGATAGTTGTCCACTACTTCGCCTATAACTTTATCACAAATCCAAATACCTGGATACAAAAATGATACGCCTAAATTTGAATCAAAAAATTGACACATAATACCAAAATTCAGATTATGTATGTTAAACTATTCTAAAGTCTTGCTTACAAGAATCAATAAATGATATCAATTTTGAAAGAGGTCCTCAAAATGAAATGTATTTCATGGAATGTCAACGGTCTGCGTGCTGTTGTTAAAAAGAACTTTATGGAAGTTTTCAATGAATTAGATGCCGATTTTTTCTGCTTACAAGAAACAAAACTGCAAGAAGGGCAAATCGATTTAGACTTACCTGGCTACTACCAATACTGGAATTACGCTGAGAAAAAAGGCTATTCTGGTACTGCGATTTTTGCCAAAGAAGAAGCTTTAAGCGTTCGTTATGGCATGGGACTTGAAGAACATGACCAAGAAGGTCGTTTGATCACTTTGGAATATCCAAACTTTTTCATGATTACTTGTTACACACCAAATTCACAAAATGAGTTGAAGCGATTAGATTACCGAATGACGTGGGAAGATGCTTTTCGTGAATATTTGAATGAACTAAGTAAAGAAAAACCAGTTATCCTTTGTGGCGATTTAAATGTTGCACATCAAAATATCGATTTAAAAAATTGGAAAACCAATCAAAAAAATGCTGGCTTTACACCAGAAGAGCGGGCAAAATTCACTGATTTACTCGATAGTGGCTTTATAGATACCTATCGCCATTTCTATCCTGATCAAGAAGGCGTTTATTCTTGGTGGAGCTATCGTTTTAATGCTCGGAAAAATAACGCTGGGTGGAGAATCGATTATTTTGTCGTTTCAGATGACTTGAAAGACGCTTTGACGAGTGCGAAGATCCACACAGAAATTACTGGAAGTGATCATTGTCCAGTTGAAGTTGACTTGACTATTGCTTAGTGATTGTGACATAACTCTTCGAGTCATATCCCAATCACGTGGAATCCAGATAAACGGTGGGAGCAGAAGCAATCTTATCGGAAATAAGCTGATTTTGCACAGTACCTACTTGGTTATCAGGATCAAACACTTCTGTCCCAACCTCTTTTTATTTAGTTTCTGTTAATATTTTTCAATTAGGGTTACTATACGTTACTCATTTTGTTATACTACATGTATGAATTAATTTTGAACTGAAAGGGATAATGAACATGAATTTTTATTCCATAGACTTTGAAACAGCTAGTTATGCTAAGCATAGTGCCTGTTCTGTCGCATTAGTAAAAGTAGAAAACAACAAAATCGTTGATGAATATTATTCCTTGATTAAACCAGAAACAGATTTTTTTTGGAAAAATATTCAAGTTCACGGGATCAAACCAGAAGATGTAGCTGATGCACCTAAATTTCCAGAAGTTTGGAAACAAATTCAAGGCTGCTTTAAAGCCAATAGCTTAGTAGTTGCTCATAATGCTCCTTTTGACTGTGGTGTTTTAGCTGGATGTTTAGATTATTATGGCATCGATCAGCCAAATTACCTTTCGCTATGTACTGTGAAAACCAGTCGTAAGTTATTTCCAGAAATGCCAAATCATAAATTAAACACCGTTTGTGAGAATCTAGATATTCAATTGAATAATCACCACGATGCTTTAGAAGATAGCCGAGCCTGTGCTGAAATTCTATTGTATCAGGAGAAACATTTTGGTGTCGAGCCTTTGAAAAAATTAGTTACAATAAAATAAAGAAAAGCCGAATCAAGAACAAGCTGTTCTTTTGATCCGGCTTTTCTTTATTTTTCTAAAATCTCAACGATCTCATCCATATTTTTAGAACCAAAAACAATTTCTTTATCATCAATGATCATTGCTGGAACACTCATGATTTTTTTCTCTGTCTTCAACTCTGGGAAAACACCGATATCGATCATTTCAGCTTCAACATTATGGTTGATTGAAGCAATTCGCTGACAAGCAGCGACCACATCTGGACAATAATGACAAGTCAATGAAACGAAAATCTGTACTTTCTTCTTAGGTAGTTCTTTGATTTTATTAACGACCGGCTCTTCTATTGGCTGACCAGCGCTTCCGACATTATAAACAGCTAACACGATCGAGTTGACTTCATGTCCACTTGGAATACCACTAAACTTGATACCCGTGTATTCACCTTGGTCATTTAAAACAACTACACTCGGTAATTTATCAATGCCGTATTTCGCTTCTATATCAGAATCAGCACCTTTTTGAACAGTTTCCAGCAAGATTTTGTCGCTTAATGAGGCAAATTCTGTTAGGAATGAATTTAATTCAAGTGATTTTTCTTCACTGCTGTCCATAACTTGTAACAAGGTTACATTCTTCGTCAATTTACCGAAAATACCGCCCAATTGCTCTCTCATTGCATCAGGGAACCATGTGTTATTACCACTTGTTGCTTTAGCTGGTTTCTTCTCTGCTTTTGGTTGGGTTTCTTTATTTTCAGCATGTTGCTTCGCTAAACGTTTTTCCATACGTTCATTGACGATCGGCAAACCAGCTTTTGTTTTTTCTTCTGTGATATATTTTTGTGCATTTGTTGCAGCGATTGCACCATCTGCAACAGCAGTAACGATTTGACGTAATTCTTTGATACGTAAATCTCCAGCTGCATAGACACCCGGTACATTGGTTTCCATATTTTCATTTGTTGGAACATAGCCGCGATCTAATTCGACTTTCCCTTCAAAAATCTCTGTACTTGGTTTGTTCCCTGCAAAAACAAACATACCAAATGTACTATCTGCTGGCGCTTCATATGTTGTTTCTTCACCCGTTTCATTATTAACAAAAACAGCTTTACGAACAAAGTCATCGCCAGTGATTTCTTTGACTTCTGTATTGTAAACAATTTTGATATTTGGGTGTTGTTTAGCTGCTTCTGCTGTTAGTTTTGCACAAGTAAAATCAGGTTCACGAATGATCATCGTCACTGATTTACCGTAACGAGTTAAGTAAACCGCTTCTTCTGCCGCGGCATATCCGCCACCCAGTACGAAAATATCTAATCCTTGGAAAAATTCACCATCACATGTTGAACAATACGCAATCCCACGACCAGTAAATTCAACTTCACCTGGGAAACCGATTTTACGTGCTGAAGCGCCTGTTGCGATGATCACAGCGTAAGCTTGATAGGTTTTAGTTGCCGATTTCACTGTTTTGACAGTTTGGCTTAAATCAACATCAATGATTTCATCTGTCGTAAATTCAACACCGAAATCTAGTGCCTGTAAACGCATATCTTCCATCAGTTCAGGCCCAGTTGTTGCTCGAATCGCTGGATAATTCACGATTTCAGAAGTTGTCGTAACTTGCCCACCAATCTTATCTTTTTCAATAATTAATGTGTCTAACATTGCACGTCCAGCATAAATACCAGCTGATAAAGCTGCTGAACCGCCGCCGATCACGATCAAATCATAAATTTCTTGACTCATATCTGTTCTCCTTTTATAAAATTCATTGTTTTCAGTCTGAAAATTTTAAGAAAGACTCCCCAAATAAGGAAGTCTCATCGTTGTCTATTAAAATGTTTAGATTTTACCAACTAAGTCTAAACTTGGTGCAATTGTTTCTTCACCTGGTTTCCAGTTAGCTGGACAAACTTTATCGCCATGTTCAGCTACAAATTGAGAAGCTTCTAATTTACGAACTAGCTCTTCTGCATTACGGCCGATTCCCATATCGTTGATTTCATATGATTTGATTTCGCCTTCTGGGCTCACAATAAATGTTCCACGGTATGCTTGACCTAAGTCTTCATTTAAAACACCGAAGAAACGAGCAATTTTACCATTCGGATCAGCTAACATTGGGTATTTGATTTTACCGATCGTATCCGTCGCATCCGCCCATGCTTTATGAACAAAGTGGCTATCTTCAGATACAGAATAAACTTCACAATTCAGCTCTTTTAAGTGATCGTAGTGATCTTGCATGTCCCCTAATTCTGTTGGACAAACAAATGAAAAGTCAGCTGGATAGAAGAAGAAAATACTCCATTTACCTAATACGTCTGCCGTTGATACTTTGATAAACTCACCATCTTGGTATGCATCACATTCAAAGTCTAATAGTTTCGTGTTGATTAAGTTCATTTAATTATTCCTCCTAAAATTTAAAAGCGTAATGAGCTCACTTAGTCTAAACTGAGAAGCAGGAAAATATGAATGAGATGTTTTCTATCTCAATCCTATTTTATCTTTTTTCGGAAAGACTAGCCCATGTAGCTAAATATTTTTCTACACTCTTAGCGTATCAATTTAAAATTATTATGTCAATAGAATTATTATAGTTAAGTTATTTTATTTTTGGTATTTTTGTCTTTTATTTGAGAAAATAGCTCTTTCATTCTCAATAACATAAAAAATCAACGTTTATTGTTTGTCTGATCATAATCACACAATAAAATAAAAACAGGACACAGACAGCAGCCTCTATCCTATTATTTCTTTACTTTATTTTACCCAAAAAATTTCTTCAACAATTGAATGACTTCCTGGTTTTCCACTAGTTCACTGTGACTTGTATTTACACCTTTAATCAATACTTCTTGATACTCAGCTACTTGATCGTAGTAAATGTACCTTCCAGAAAAAACACTTTGCACAGGTACTGTGTTGTCAGATGCTGTCTCTTCAACTTCTCCAGCAATATTCAACATCTTGATCGTATCGGGAATATTTTCTTGCTTCGCTAAATAACCTTTTAGTAAATCACTCGTTTCCTTTACTTGTGTAAATGAAGTCACTGCATCATTGTATTTTTTTGATGTATCATTGTAGGGTGTGCCTAAGGTTATTAGTTTAGCTAATTTAGGATCTGACGCTTGCTGAAATTCTTCAAGGTAAGACGTGATCACTAGTCCGCCATTAGAATGACCTAGATAGTTGTACGTTTCGAATGAGTATTTTTTTTGAATATAACTCAGTGCTAGTTGATACCATTTTCCTTGGATCGCTAAGGTTTCATCACTGCTATCTTGAAACGCAATCACAATGATAGGATGTTTTGTTGAATTTTTCAGCTTGCCTTTAGAAGATACAGTACCATCTGTCGCTACAGTAACTTTCAACACATCAGCTTTAGGCTCTATCATTTTGATCAACCCATTGAAGCGATTTACAGTTCCATTTGTTCCAGGAACCAAAATCGTTGGAATGTTAATTTCCACAGGTTCACTCGTTTGTGTAAATTTTTCTGCAAATGCAGTAAAGCTTTTTTGAAATAATAGAAAGAGCATTATAACAACACCTACTATCAAAAATATTTTGTGACACTTTCTTTTTATCCTGTTATTGTTCTTCATGGCGTTCTCCTCCAATAGAGAGAGAGTCTACGCCTTGAAACTTAAATGAAAATTAAACATAAAATAAACGCTCGGTTAAGAACATAAAAATGTTTCATCCATATTTTTGTCTTTATTAAAATGCTTTCCATGAACGTCAATTGCTGCATGCCATTCTTTACATAAATCATGAGGGATTGATTCCGTCAAATGCATAAAATCTTTGCGCATTTCTTCATAGGTTTTATATGGTCCAAAACCTAAACGGTTAAATAAACGAATCGCATATTGATCCGCGATAAACACATTTCGCTCAAAAATATAAAGCAGCATCGCATCTGCTGTTTCTGAACCTACACCTTTAATCGTTAAAAGTTCTTTTCTAAGCGCATCTGTCGAATATGTACGGAATTTATCAAAATCACTATCATGAGAAATAAACCAATCGATCAATGCTTTAATATAGCTACTTTTTTGTTTAAAAAATCCTGCTGGCCGAATTAGTTCTTGCAAAGTCTCCAATTCAATTTCCAGAAGACTTTCTACAGTTAAATATGGCCCCAAATTTCCTAATGCTTTGTGGGCATTTTTTTCTGTCGTTTGCTGAATCAAGATCATCGATACCCAATCAGATAAACGATTCTCATCTTCCCACCAATACTGAAACCCATAATGTTCAACTAAGTTATTTAGCACTTGAAGCTTGTCTCTATCTGTTTTCATTTTTTCCCCTCCTCTATGGCTATGTAAAAAAACTTAGGTCAAAATAATTACATCCTGACCCAAGCCGTATAATGGTTATTCGGTTATTTCTTTTTCTTTTGTGATCATGATTACACCATCGCCTAATGGTAGTAACGTCGAAGTCAAATCTGGATGGGTCATCACAGTATCTAAAAATTGATTCAACTTTCTATGGATCGTTCTTTGGCTACGTGGAATTTCCTCAATTGGATCTAAAATTGTTCCTGCTTGGAAAACATCATCCACCATTAGAACACCACCAACGCGTAGCAAACGTAAACATTCTGGTAAAAATTCAATATATTTGGATTTCGCACTGTCCATAAAAATAAAGTCATAAGGACCCGTTAATGTCGGTAAAACTTCTGCCGCTTGACCTTCTAATAAAGTTACTTTATCTGTCAATCCTAGGCGTTCATAGGTTACTTTCGCTTTTTTGATCATTACATCAAATCGATCGATTGTTGTCACATGTCCGTCATCTCCGACGTATTGTGCCATTAAACTAGAAGAAAAACCGATTGCTGTTCCAATTTCTAAAATATTCTTGGGTTTGATTTGATCTAAGAAAAATTGTAGAAACACAACGGTTTCATGAGGGATGATCGGCACCCCTGCCGCGTGGGCTTCCTCTTCGATAACGCCAAGTTCACCTTGGATCTTTTTTTGTTTATTACGCATAAAATCAACGAGTTCTTTTTTTACAACTGGTCGATGCATCATTTCATTTCGCATACTATCGCTCCTTTTCGCTTCTTTATTATACGAATTGAAGGATATGATGTCAAAAAATAATTTTCATCTGTTTCACTTATACTGTTCTATTCTTTACTGATTTTTTTAGCGATTCGTTCATTCATTTTTCTTTTTAGTTCATTGATCCGTGTTTTAGCCTGCATTTCATGAAGTGTATTTTCAGCAAAAGATCCAACATCTTCTCCAACTAATTGTAAAACAGGTATATTATTTGCAGCGCCTTCTTCAAAAAAGTCTAGTAATTCCAGCATTGGCGGAAGCATGTCCATCCCATCACCTGCGGTAAATTCCCATAAAAATTTTTGAACTTCTTTATAAACAATTTGATAATCAGAAGGAAGCTCCTTTAGGCGTGCCATTTGCCTGTTGTATTCTACCTTATCCGCATGAACTTGTTTGAAATAATTGATGACGTTTTTATTTTTCATCATCTGTTCCCTCCTTTAATCGTTCGATTTGACCTGAAATAAAGGTCCAGCGTTGCCAAAATAATGCGAGTTCTTTCTGACCTGCATCATTTAAAGAATAAAATTTGCGCATCGGTCCAACCGTTGATTTTTTCTTTGTAACTGTGACTAAATTCTTTTTTTCCAAGCGTAAAAGAATCGTATAAACCGTTCCTTCAACAATATCTTCAAACCCATATTCTTGTAAATTATTGGTTATTTCATAACCATACGTTTCATGCCGATTGATAATTTCCAAAATGACACCCTCTAAGACACCTTTGAGCATTTCTGTTATCCCGTTCATAATGTTCATCACCCGTTCTTTCTTTTGATACTTTAGGTTCTTTTATCCTTAAACTACTAAGTAGTGCTAAGTACAGGTATATAGTATAACTTAGTAGGATGTTTGTCAACTACTTTGTTTTACTAAGTAGTTGACTATAAGAAAAGCACTTGTAGTAAAACTATTCTCTAGTTTTACTACAAGTACCTTATTTTCTATTTCTTAATAAAGCAAACCAACCAAATCATCTTTTTCAATATTACCAAAATATTTTTTAAGATCAATCTGATCGACAGCCGCTTCAATTGCTGATTTTTCATATTTTGTGCCTGTCAATATCTCTTCAACATCCTTGATTTCACCTAATCCAAAGAAATCGCCAAAGATTTTGATTTCTTTGATTTCTCCATCTTCTACATTCATTTGCGCATCAATGGAACCAATTGGGAAGCGTTGATGACGTTCTAAGTTGAAGGCTGGTGATTTCCCATAATTCCAATCCCAGTTACGATAATATTCGTCTGAAATCTTGTTGATTTTTTCCCAATCTTCATCCGTTAACTCATATGTTTTCACTTGATCGACAGAGTCAACACCAAAGATTTTCAATAAGATATCTTCACGAAATTCTTCTGTCGTCATATCTTGTTTGTCTGCTGGTAGAAATGGTTTGATATTCGTTACCCGAGAACGAACGGATTTGATTCCTTTAGATTCGATTTTATCTTTGCGAACTTTTAAGGTGTTTACTACTTCATCAATATTACTATCAAACATCAACGTGCCATGAGCAAACATTCTTCCTGCTGTTGCATACATCGCATTTCCAGAAAATTTCATACCATCGATCACTAAATCGTTGCGCCCTTTTAATTCAGCACCAGAAACACCTAGTTCATGCAACGCTTGAATAATTGGTTGTGTTACTTTCGCAAAATCACGAAAAGAATTACCATCATCTGGCATGATAAAACTGAAATTCAAGTTCCCATGATCATGATAAACAGCACCTCCACCGCTTAAACGACGAACCACATGAATTCCATGTTCATCCACATATTCTTTGTTGATTTCTTCAATCGTATTTTGGTTACGACCAATAATAATCGAGGGATCATTAATATAAAATAATAAAATCGGCTCATCTAAAGGTTTTTCTTTTAATAAATACGTCTCGATCGCTAAGTTGACTCTTGGGTCATTGTTTTCATTTGGTACAAAAATCACAGTTCACCACTCCTTAAATTTCAATCACTAAATTTTTCTCTGCTAAACTAACGGACACTTGACTACCAGCAGCATTTTCAGCTTGTTTTTTCAATTCTGCTAATGAACCATGTTGGGGTAAATGAGTCAGGATCAGTTTTTTGACATGAGCCGCTTTAGCGATTTCGCCTGATTCTTTTGAAGTAAAATGGGCATGATGCTGTTCATTTCCTTCAAATAGATAAGTATCAGCTAAAAAGACATCCGCATCTTTGGCAAAATCAACAAAGCTTTCCAAATAACCTGAATCACCTGTGAAAACGAATACCTTCCCTGTTTTTTCTTCTACAAAACGCATTGCATAACATGGAACAGGATGAATTGTTTTCATAAACGTCACAAGAAAAGGCCCTAATTTTAATTCTTCTGCTTCAAAATAGGGAACTGCTTTTGACACGTTTGGCATATTTAAAGACTCAAAATGAACAGGATCATCTGTATGTCCGTAAATAGGTAATATAGGCGTTGGTTCCATCACTGGGTATAGCTGACGATAATATTGTAACACTCCCAGATCAGCAATATGATCATAATGGTAGTGTGACAATATCACAGCATCTAAGGTTAATGGATCAATATGCTCTTCTAAATTAATTAAGGTTGTACTCCCAGCATCTAGTAATAGCTTAAAACCATCTGATTCTAGCAAGTAAGAACTGGTTCCTTCTCCTTTATAAGGATAAGCACCTAAACAGCCTAAAACGGTTATCTTCAACTTCATCGACCTCCTTGATTAGTTTTCACTTAATGGTACCACAAAAAAGGAAATCATTGATAAAAACAGACATGATTGAACAAAAAAAGACTAAAAATAACTTAAACAGTCATTTTTTAGTCTATAAATTTCCATAACATGATTTCAATCAGCGGCGTTGAATCAGCTATCTTTTATTTTCTTTTTTTCAAAAGATATAGAACACCACACAAAACTATAATTCCTCCACCCATGAGCATCAGAGATTTTTTGTTACTCTCTCCCGCTAAAGGCAATTGTTCTTTAATCTGCGTATTCTTTTGGTTATTTTTCATTTCTTTATTCTGGCTATAAACATATGTTACTGTATGGTTTTGTTTTTCAACTATACCTTTTGCATTTTTAGGTAATTTGTTTTCATTTAGTGTATAACCATCTATTATAGGTTTATAATTTGCTATGGAAACATCATATGATGTACCGATATTACCACTAATCGTTTTAGAATCATGGATTTTTTTACCAGCTTCATCTACGTAGTTTATCGTGATCGTCCCTATTTTTGCTGGATTTTTTTTATAAACATACTCTACTGTTATTGGCTTATCACTCAATACTCCTGTCATATGTTCAGGTAACTTGCTTTCATCTAGTGTGTAGCCGTCTAGTGTAAGCTTATACTCGGCACTTGTCGCATCATAGATTTCGCCAATATTTCCACTAATTGATTGAGCGGTGCGGATTTCTGCTCCTGTTTCATCTACATACGTTACAGTGACATCCGCTGCTTTTACTGGATTTTTTGTATAGTTGTACACAACGGTTTGGGCTGTTTCACTTAATGTTCCTTTGGCATTTTCTGGCAAGTTGCTTTCATCTAGTGTGTAGCCGTCTAGTGTAAGCTTATACTCAGCACTTCTCGCATCATAGGTTTCGCCAATATTTCCACTAATTGATTGAGCGGTGCGGATTTCTGCTCCTGTTTCATCTACATACGTTACAGTGACATCCGCTGCTTTTACTGGATTTTTTGTATAATTGTACACAACGGTTTGGGCTGTTTCACTTAATGTTCCTTTGGCATTTTCTGGCAGGTTGCTTTCATCTAGTGTATAACCGTCGAGTGTAAGCTTATACTCGGCACTTGTCGCATCATAGGTTTCGCCAATACTTCCACTAATTGATTGAGCGGTGTGGATTTCTGCTCCTGTTTCATCTACATATGTTACCGTTACATCCGCTGCTTTTACTGGATTTTTTGTATAGTTGTACACAACGGTTTGGGCTGTTTCACTTAATGTTCCTTTGGCATTTTCTGGCAGGTTGCTTTCATCTAGTGTGTAGCCGTCGAGTGTAAGCTTATACTCAGCACTTGTCGCATCATAGGTTTCGCCAATATTTCCACTAATTGATTGAGCGGTGTGGATTTCTGCTCCTGTTTCATCTACATATGTTACAGTGACATCCGCTGCAACTCTAGTGACAGGCTGCCAAACGTACGTATCATTTTTTGGAGCAAGATCAAAATCACTCATCAATTCTCGACTTGTCCAGATATCTGCACCATTAGGATTACCACTTGTACCATCACCAATGTTCTGCCACATTCCAGTATACATATCATTTATAGGAACCAGCGGTAATTCAGGATTAGTACTTGAATTACTGCCTATAAATCTAAAACTTGAACTAAGCTTTAATTCTTTTAATGCGGTAGTATTTTGGAAAAACCTTGATGTTGAGTAGGCATTATTGGAAGATAACCTAGTCATGTCAAATCCAGATAAATCTAAAGACTCTAATGAACTATCCCCCATAAAGACTCCTTGCGCTGAATACATCGGTGACAGATTCCAATTCGATAAGTTTAATGCCTTCAATTTTGTCATGTTTGCAAATGCATAGGTTATTGCAGTTATACTTTGTGTGTTCCATGTTGAAATATCTAGATTCTCCATATTCACACATCCATAAAAAAGAGAAAAAATATCTTGTACTTTAGATGTATCCCAACTCGTTAAGTCTAATGAAACTAGACTGGTACAATCAGCAAAAGTACGCTGCATATTGACTGTATTTGAAGTATCTAGGTAGGAAATATTTTCAATTTCAGTCACATTAGATAGGCCTTCAAACAAGCGTTCCATAATGGCTGATGCTACAACAGGTCCTTCGAAAACAATCTTATTTATGGAATTTCTATAATCAAACCAAGGACTTTGACGATAAAAACCAATTTCCGGGGTATCATCAAATTCACCTTGCTGAATATGAAGTACACCTGTGTCATCTATAGACCAATCACTTGTTCCAAAGGTACCTGCCGCAATATCAGTCGTAGATACATCAAATGTGGAAACTTCTCTTTCACTAGTTTCTTGTGAAACGGTAAAATCAATTGTATCCCGACTATTCGACAATTCAGTTGGATTACTTGTCCCACTGGATTCTGAAGAAACGGTTTCTTCACTTGAAACTTCTACTGCTTCTTTTGAATCATTACTAATCTTAGGGGAACTGCTATCTATTGTTTCGGCTAAAATAATGCTAGGTTGCCAAATACTTATTAATAAAATAAAAAGCAATGTAAAACTCGTTTTTTTCACAACTATTCTCCTATCATATTTTGATGTTAAACCATATTAATCGAAAACGTTCGTTATGTATAGTAAAAGCGTTCTTCTATCTCTATTATATTTATGTTTTTAAATTTTTTTAATATAATAGTTTTACACAACAAAAAATCTCTCTTATTTGACCTTTTAGTAACGAAGAGCAAACAAAAGAGATTTTATTATATAGTGTATTACATATGATTAAAATTTTTCAATTCATTATTCTACACTAATCGGTGCACCTTTTTCTTCACGAGCTGTATCATAAAAACTTGCGATAGCGACATTATGATAAGGAATCACCCATAACAAACCAATCCCAAATGTTAATACACCGATGAAAAACCAACCAATGAAAGATAATTGTAATAAGAAATACTGTCCAAAACGTCCTTTCATCAAAGACAACGCATATTTGATCGTATCTCCTACTGGCAATTTATTATCATCGATTTTTACCCAAACAGCAAATTGGAAAACACCACTCACAAAAACACCTATGAAAGCTGCTAATATAGTAAATAGAAGAATCATTAATGCAACAGTCACATCCCCCGTTGCTTCTCCTTGAATTTCTTTCAATGGAATTTTATTGACCATCATACTAAAGTATAAAACCACTCCTGAAGTTAAAAGGATCGGTAATAATATAATTAAATTCAGTATTGCACCAATAATTGCTTGAATAAGATTGATCAATAACATAGGAATATAAAATTTTCCTTGAAACATAATCCCAAGCATACTTGCATCAGCTTTTCTTCCTCTCAATACTTCCAAGGCACAATAATATGTTGCATAGGTAAGTGCAAAGAAAATGAAGTTATTCAATAAGAATGTGATAACATTACCTGTTGCGCTATCTTCTGGTGCTCTTACAATCATCGATACCACTGCACCGATCAGCATAGTAATCAATGCTGCTAAAAAAGTAATCCAAGCCATCGTTCCCCACTGATCTTTTAATGATATTCGAGCTTGCTCTCGATGCATTGCATTTGTAATCTGACTTTTCATTTGAAACATCTCCTTCTGGTTTAATAACTGCGAAGCTTATCTACCGTTTCTTGATCTAAGCGTTTAACGACTTCTGTCACTAATTTAACTGTATTTAAATAATCATCTTCATGAATCATAGATGTATGAGAATGTAAATAACGAACTGGAACTGTAATTGCCAATGACGGTACACCGTTTCTAGATAAGTGCATTCTGCCGGCATCAGTACCGCCACCTGTGATTACAGTATATTGGAAAGGAATATTATTTTCTTCTGCCACTTGGATCACAAAGTCACGCAATTTTTTATGCGGAATCATTGAAGCGTCGAAAATCAAGATTTGCGGTCCTTTTCCTAATTCAGAGTCCGCTTCTTTAGGCGTCATTCCTGGAGTATCTCCGGCGGTTCCAGTATCTAATGCAAAAGCAATATCTGGATCAACTAGATGAGTACTTGTTTGAGCACCACGTAAGCCAACTTCTTCTTGTACATCGCTTCCAGCAAATAAAATATTAGGATGCCCTTCTGTCGCTAAATTTTCCAAAACTCTTAAAGAAACGGCTGTACCGATACGATTATCCCAAGCTTTAGCCAACATAAACTTAGTATTGTTCATTCGGCGATATTCAATGTAAGGCGTGATCATGTCTCCAGGTTTAATGCCCCACTCAGCCACTTGTTTATCACTAGAAGCACCGATATCTATAAACATGTCTGCTACATCATAAGGTTGTTTTCTAGCTTCTGCCGTTAAAACATGAGGTGGTTTTGAACCAATCACGCCATGAAACAAGTCGCCTTTTCCCGTTTTGATTTGCACTTGTTGCGCCAGCATAACCTGTCCCCACCAACCCCCAAGTGTTTGGAATTTGATAAAACCTTTTTCTGTAATTTGAGTGACCATAAAACCAACTTCATCTAGGTGTCCTGAAAAGAACACTTTAGGGCCTTCTTTATCACCAACACGCTTGGCAATAATACTCCCTAACCCGTCATACATGATTTTATCTGCAAATGGTTCTGCATATTTTTTAAATATCTCTCTGACTTCTCCTTCATTGCCTGGTACTCCTTTAGCATTGGTTAAGTCTATTAATAAACGTTCTTCTTTTTGATCCAAAATATTCCCTCCTAAATTTAAAAGCTGAAAGAACTCGTTCAGCCTTGATAGGAAAATAGAAAAAATTCACTGAGACGCTTTTCGCCCTATGCTATTTTTATCTTTTTTCCCAAAATCTTCAATTTCTAGAACTTTAGCTCTTAGATGTTGATGAGATCGAAGCAATGTCTAATGCTACTCAATTCTCGCTAATCGTATTATATCACTTATTAGCACTCTTGAAAAATCAACTGTATATTAAAAATAGAAAATAAAAAGTGATAGAAGTACCCCTAAAAATAGGCACTTTCTATCACTTTCTTTGCCATCTACATGAAATTAATTGTTGTCTATTTCTTTTTTTCTAAAGTAATAAATAACATAATACCCCAGTAGGCTGACAATCAAACTATTCCCTAATAAAACATACCAGTTTTCGACCTGTTCATTAGTTCTTGGTAACTTTTTCTTGGCAAGTGTCGTTGTGTTCGGTAACTTATTTTTGTTTGCTTGCGTTGTCGTTTTTTCTTTTGGTACTTGCGGATCAACGATAGGCGGAACTGATTCTTTTTCGTATACATAGATTATTTTTTGTGGTGCTTCTGTAAACATCACTTCATCTATTCTGGCTAACTGATCCATCTTATTCCTTAATTGAGGCGTTGCTTTTTGTACTTCTTTAAAACGGAAGCCAGCAATTTCTTTTGGTTTAACTGTTTGTTTTGTGCCAACTTTTCCTGTTAATACATCATCATCATCAATTTTATTTCCTTTTGTATCTACATGTTGAAATAGAATTTCTCCTGTTATATGCTCGTTTTCTATAGTTAATTCATGATTTAGGTGCTCAGGATCGATCGTGATTTCTTCCTTATAATCTTTCAGATGATAACCAACTGGCGCTTTTGTTTCAGTGAGTGTATACGTACCTTGAGAGATTTTGTCAACCTCAGCGATACCATTCTCATCTGTTGTCAATTTGAGTTGCCTTGTTGGATCATTTTTAGAAACCAGCGTAAATTCAGCCCCGCTCAGAACTTGCTTCGTTTCTTGATCGATTTTTTTCACACGGACCGTTCCAGTTAGTAGTTGGTTGACTTTGGTTCCTGTGACCGCTGTTTCTGATTCGATCAACTCTTTCGTCAATGTTAATGCAACTGGTTCTTTATCTAATTCGTAACCGCTAGGTGCTTCTACTTCTGTAAAGGCATATTCACCCTCTGACAGGTCAGAAACTGTAACCAAGCCTTGTTCATTTGAATTGAATATGTGGGCTAATTTTTGATCCTCCGTCCAACTAGGCTGTCCTTGTTCATCTATCTGGTAGTATTTTTTTTCTGGATTACTATGAGATAAAATGAACTTAGCATCTGGTAACGCATCACCTTTTGGATCTTCTTTTTTCAACTCTAGAGTTCCTGTTGTGATGATTGGTTGGTTTTCAACAACAGTTATATAAGTTGGATCATCAATATCCTCATCAGATTTTGTTGATAAAAGTACACCTTTTTGATACTCGTCAGATAATTTATACCCATCTGGCGCTGTAATTTCTTTGATTAAATACTCACCTTCGGCCACTGATTTAAAGGTAGCATTCCCTTCTTGATCAGACGTTACCTTTAGTCCTAATGATTGATTGCTTTCTTTATCAAACAGTTCAAAAACGGCTCCTTTTAAAGGTTCTTGTGTACGTGCATCAACTTTTTTCAATGGAATCTGACCGACGCCTTTTCCAGAACCAGAACCACTTGTGACCGTATGATTTACTGTTGCCCAATCTGTTTTGATTGCATTATCATTTGAAAACACAGCTGTATTAAGTACATTTGCTGATTTTGTCGTAACTGTTTGATAATCGACAGAAACTCCTCGAGTTTCTTTTTTAAAAGTGATTTTAAAATAATTCGTCTCATAATTTTTCAAAAGTGCGCCTGCCGCACTTTGATTCGGATCGTAAGTGAAGGTAATTTCATAGTCTTCACCTAAGCTGAGAACCTTATTAGTGACTAAATCTCTAACAACAAACGCATCATTCCCTATCACAAAGTTAGTATTTTCAGCTTTCGATAAATCACTTAGTGTGAAGCTATCTTCTAAAACTAAATTTTTATACGGACGGTTTTCCGGCATAGTATTCGTTTGAATATGCCAATTAGCAAGTTTGTTATCCGCTAGCGAAATTCTTCCATACTTATAAGTATTGATCCCCAAAGCAACTGTTTCTTCCGCTTTAAGCTCGTGTTGATAGTCATTTTCATCGCTGATTTTAGCGATATTCGTAAATTTAGTGTAGTAATCGGAAACAGGTGCTGTAGCTGGTGCTGTTTTATATCGAATTGCTACTTTTTTGTTGCCAATAGCTGAAAATTCTAAATGAATGTGATTGTCTTTGATTTCCATAACAGTTGGATAACGGGGATCTCCTGGTTGGATTGCTGCTCCTGTCAGAACAACTTCTTTACCATCTTCATTGACAATCTTGTCTAGTTCGAGAATCTCGATCGAGTCCTTATCTAATTTTTGAATCGATTCTATTTCATCATCTAAAATAAGATTTTTATATTTATGACGCTCTTCATTAATCCCAATCGTCCAAGTAAATAATCCAGCCGTATTCGCATACGTAACATTTTTCTTACCACCCTCAACTAAAAAGTTAGGAATATTAAATGTCACTGAAGCTTCCATCGGAATATTTCCATTACCTGCCAGAGAGACCTTATTACTTAGTTCGTCGCCTACTTTAACATCTGTATTGTCAAATTTGCTTGTATATGTCAAAACATATTTATTTGTTGTGACACCACTATGAACACCCAACATGTCCACTGTAAAACCAGAATTCGTTTTTTGGATCGTATAATCTTGTCCTGCAACTAATGGGTGCTTTGTTTTATCGTCCCCTTTAGCATAATAGTAAAAATCAGCTGAACCGTCCACTAGCTCTTTTACTCGCTCGCCAAACTCATCAATCATTTTATTGAACTGCATTCCCCAATGTTTATTATTAACAATGATCGACCAGTCTACTGTACCAGCTGTCATATCTAGAGAATCTTCTTCTAGTATTTTAGAAATATTTGATGGGGCTAGATTGATCTTTGCAGTGTCACTTCCTAACGTATCTGAAGCTTCATTTTCAATCACACGGGGGCTAGGATTTTGAACCGCTGTTTCATAGACAAACCGATACGCCTGAGTTGAAGGTGTGCTTGGGTTATTGTTATACGTGTAATCCGTTGTATATTGACCAAAACCACTTGTATCCCAAAGATTTGATGAAACAAAACCACCTTGGCTGATTGAATTGGTACCATAAACATATAAATAATAAATTTTTAGGTTTGAAAAAGTTAAATCATTAGCAACTTCATCCTTGATGATGTCTGTAAACTTGCTTCCTTGCATTAGCTCTGTATTGTCCAAATTATAATCGATTGTCCAAACGATTGTATTTGTTTTGACATTGTACTCACCTTTTTTGGTTATATGAGGATTGTGATTATATTGGAAATATACATAGTTTGTAAGAGCTGTTCCATAAATAGTAGCCTGAGTTCTCAGATAATATAGTTCTTCATTCACGATCGAATTTTCTTCAATAACTGATTCATACGTCAGGATTACCGCTTTATTTGTTTCTTTATTTAAGGTAACTTCCAAATTTGCATCGTTTTGTTGAAGTGTATACTCGCCACTCCCTAACAAAACAGGTTCGCCAATCAACTTGCCCCCCATTGAAACGTCTTGTTCAAAGACTTTCACATTCTTGATATTGATATAAGCAGATGCATCTTCTATCTGACTCGAACCGTTTTTATTGATCATGTTTTTGACCACTATTTTTTGATTTGGCTGGATAGTTTCTCGATTAATATTGGTTTTTATTTCTGTCGATACTATATCTGTATTAAATTTTTTATTTTTATTCAGAGTAATGCTTCCTTCACCTGAAAGTTTAAATAAAATATCGTATTGTTTTGCCTGGTTGTTCGCTAATGGAAAAACAATCGTTTTAAGTAAGTCACTATCATCGCTATATGGAATAAAGCTTGTTTCAATATCGATTTGATATTTTCCATTAACTACTGTTTCATTAAAAACGATGGTAAGTTTTCCGGTTGTGTCGATAGTCCAGTTTCCGACTGTTGCTAATTTTCCGGATATGTTGTTTGAAATCGCAATATCTGCTGGCAATTGATACTCATATGTTCCAGCTTGGATTGTTTGATTTTCGGCCCCAACTTGTAAGGTTAACTTCAATGGTGCTTGTCTTTGAGGTCGATTCGTCGTGGTGTTGAATTCTGCTCCTTTTGAATCCGTCAAGGTAACATTTGTGATTAGATTCTCAGTTTGTTTTACTTTTGCTTGGCTTGGCTCCATCCGAGCCTCAGCAGACGAGCTTTCTACTGATTCTCCTGGTACATCTATGCTTTCAGATATTTCTTTCGATTCAGTCGAATTTTCCGTTGTAGCATCTGTTGAAACTTCACTTGGAGCTGCGCTTTCTGATGAAGCTTCATTGTTCAATGTCTCACTTGTTGGATTATTCATCGAAGTTTCAGAAGTTTCTTCTGGTACCAAAGTTTCAGCAAGACTAACAACAGGAATCAAACAGTTTGCAATCATAAAAAACAATACCATTATTATCCAAAATTTCTGTTTTTTCATTTGTGCCCTCTCCTCTATTTAATAAAAAAAATATAACTATCATTATCTTACCATAAATTTTAAATATTTATAGTTAAAATCACAAAATTTTTTAATTTAAATAGAAATAAAAAAACATAACTGCTTAAAACAGTTATGTTTTTTTATTATTTTATATTAGTAGGTTCTTTCTGTTGCCACTCTTTTGAATAGAATGATGGATCGAGTTTATAAGTTATTTTTTTGGATGAATCTTTTTCAAGGAATGGCTGAATTCGTTGATCAGCAGCAAGCCAACCTCTCCAGCCTAAATGAATCGTATCAGCCATAAAATATTGAGTATCACAATCTTTAGTAAAATCTGCAATATTGGTAAATCCTTGACTGGTTAATTGATACTTGACCTTTTTGGCGAATTCTTGCAACATCTCTTGGGAAAGTCCTGTAAAATCTGACCAATGCTTATTCACTGGCGGAATAATAAACAATACTTCTGCATTGTCTTGTGCCAATTGACTTAGTACTAACTGTAAATCAGAAAATTCCGGTGAAAAACGATAATCCAATTGTTTTTGTGCGTTCTCTAAACGATTTAGTTTCTTTTTCAGGCGTTTTTCATAAAATTGATTAGAAATCTCAAATGAATTATTACTAGTCGCTTTCTGCCCTATTTCAGCTGCAAGTTGATCTAATTTATTCACATTATAAAGATTTGGTAAAGGTTTTTTTGCTTTTTCAATTGCTTTTTCTTTGCTTACCATCCCAATTTTACTAAATAGTTCATCTTCTCGAGAAAACATATTGATCATCAAATCAATGTACTGCTTATCTGATTCACTCGGTAATTGTCCGGAGATAATATCTTTTAAAGCATGGTCTAATCGCTTATCTTCTTTTACTTTTGGAAAGTCCATTAAGCGTTTCGCTAGATAAACATCGTCTGCTGTTACCTGCTTTAAATCACTAACCCACTGATAAGTCTGCAACTCAGAATAGTAGGCATTGAAATAATCATTCGTTACGCCATCTTTCACAAACCACTGTGGTGAAATAATAAAGACCACCTTTTTATGAGAAAGATTTTCTCCCATAGATTGCATCATTAAAGCCTGTGTTAAGGACTGTGTACCCGGCGCTCCTAATAAGAAGGGACGATAGTTTCGATCGTATTTTTCTGCTAAAACCGAAGGATGAAACGGACTGATTCGACTCAGCTCAGAAGAACCAAAAAATGGAATGTATTCCTTAGAATCAATTGCTTTATTTTTAATGGCATTTCCTCTAAGCACATTAGTTGCCATAGAAGTGGACGCATCTGCTAAAACATTTTTGCTATCCATATCCATTTTAAAGGGTGCAAAGAAAAAAATGACTAGTAGAACCGCTGAAATCAAGATTGGTCCAAAAATCCCAAAGAGCTTTTTCTTCATGCTCATTATTGTAATGCTTTCACTTGTTCGATAACTTTATTTGGTGTGTTCCATAAATCGCGGTCAAATTCTGAAACTGGTACTTGTACACCTAATTGTCCATCGATTTCAACTAGTAGCTGAACAGTTGCTAGTGAATCCATCAAGCCTTCTTCAAATAAATCGACATCTCTATTTTCTTTCACTTCATCTGTCCCAGCAATTTCTTCTAAAATATCTAAAACTGTTTCTTCTATGTTCATGTGTAGTTCTCCTCTATTCGTACAGTTTTTCGCTGTATGTTATTTTTTATTTAAAGAATAATGTATCCAAAAATCCTGAAAAAATCAAGAAACTAAAGCAAACTGCATTAAAAGTTAAGAAAATCGCAAAAGCATGTGTGAATTTATTTGATGGGATTTGCTCTTTATGTTTTTTCTTGAAACGCAACCAAGCATCTGTCAAACAAATCAATGCTGCATGATAAAATCCGTAAGCTAGATAATACCATGTTAATCCATGCCAAACGCCCATCAATAAGAACAAGGCAAAATAGCCAACGTTTGAAGCTACGATTCTACTCTTAAATACTTTTTTCTTGATCAAAGTAAACATCAAACGCATATAAACATAATCCCGAAACCAAAACGATAGTGTCATATGCCAACGATTCCAGAACTCTTTGATATTCCAGCTCAAGAAAGGTTTATTAAAGTTGATCGGTGTATCATATCCCATTAAATAGCTAGTTCCTACTGCAAATAAACTATAACCAGCAAAATCAAAGAATAAATACATACTATAAATATACATATATGCAACTAATTCCCAAGAAAAACCACCTGTTTTAACAGCCATCTTAGCCACAACCGGCATCAACACTTGTCCAAAATAATACCCAATAATAAATTTATATAAGAATCCTAGGAAAAAATTATGAATTCCTTTTCCTAAAAAATCAACGTATTTTTCAGGTGTGGGCGGATTTTCAACATCTTTTTCAAAACGGCGATAACGATCGATCGGTCCAGATGAAATCGTTGGAAAGAACAACAGAAATTCAATATAACGGAATATATTGTATTCTTTGATCGAACCATCACGCATTTCCATAATGATTTGTACAGATTTGAAAGTTAAATACGAGATTCCTAGAAATCCTAACAATGAGGCGTGTCCTGAAACAAAAGGCACAACCTTCACTAAAACCAACGGTAAAATGGCCAAAAATACAGCTAAGTAAAAAATTATACTTGTATTTTTCTTTTGACGATAATGAAAATAGAACCAAACTAAAATCGTTTGCCAGATAACATAAACGATCAATGCTACACCTTGTTTCCAGTCTTCACCACCAAAACTCATATACAAGAATAAGACTGTAACTAAAACCTGATACCACGACCAACGCTTTCCTTTGATCAATAGTGTGAGGATCATTGGCGTAAGTGCAATTAGTAAATAAATAAAGTAAATTGGATTCGCATAAGGAATCATATGAGGAAAGTCGATCACGTTGCATTCACCTCATTCATCAACCCTTTACGGTCGATCTTTCCATTGGCTGTCAGGGGCAATTGATCCACATAAATGAATTTTTGAGGAATCATATAATCCATCACTGACGAGCTTAACTCTTCTTTGATTGCTTTTGTTAATTTAAATTCTTTTTCAAAATCATGAGGATGAGCGACTACAAAAGCGACGAGTTGCTGAACCTTATGATTTTGGTATTTTGGAACAACGGCTGCCTGTTTTACATAAGAAACACTCGCTAAATGATGATCGATGTCTTCAAGCTCTATTCGGTAACCATGAAGTTTTATCTGAAAATCCATTCGTCCATCATAAATCAGCATACCATTTTTTAATTTTCCAGCATCACCTGTACGATAAGCAGGTTGTCCTTTATACTCAAAAAAGGCATCTGCTGTTTTTTCAGGATTGTGCAGGTATCCTTTAGAAACACTCGGACCTGCAATCACGATTTCACCAACTTCATCTTCTTGAAGTTCCAAGTCTTCGTTCATGATATAAACATCGGTGTCCTCTTTAACATACCCAATTGGAACGCGGCTATATTCATCTAAAAGCTCTTGTGTGATTTCTACACCAGAAATAGCTACAGTTGCCTCTGTTGGTCCATAGGTATTAAAAATACGTGCTTTTGGGAATCTTTCCAATAATTTCTGCGCTGTAGCTTTAGGTAGCTCTTCTCCGCAAAATAGAAAAATCTTCAAACTATCAACATGTTCTCCATCAAATGTCGGTTCCATCAAACAAATATCCATAAATGATGGCGTTGAAACCCAAACTTCTATTTCTAGACTTGGCAGCACAGTAAATAGTGTTTTAAAGTCATTGATTACATCCTTGCGCATTGGTGTTAAAGAACCACCAGAAGTCAAGGCCGGGTAAACATCCATAACTGATAAATCAAATGAGTATGGGGCTTGAGATAAAAAGCGCATGCCTTCTGTGATCCCAAAATCCGTCAATTCCCAATTAACAAAACTTAAAAGATTTGTATGACTTATTTGAACACCTTTAGGTACACCAGTAGTGCCTGAGGTAAAAATAACATAGTACGTTTCTGATTCAACAACTGGTTCAAAGGACAGGTCTGAACTCACAGCCTTCGTACAAATATCTTGAATTTTTTCTAATGAAACTATTTCAGCATTTGTTTCAAGTCCATTCCATTCTTTAACAGAAAAAATCATTGCTGGATCCGCTACAGCTAAAATCATTTCAACTCTTTCTTTCGGAGTATGTGCTTCAATTGGTATATAAGCATGTCCAGCTTTTGAGGCACCTAAAAAACAAGCCAACATCTCAAACTCTAACTCTCCATAAACAACGATTGGTCGAGAGCGTTCTATGTTTTTCTGCAAATAAGCAGCAATTGCGTCGGAGTCTTTCTTCAACTCTCCATAAGTATATGTTCGATTGCTTTCAATATAAACGGGACGGTTTGGCTCCTTTATCCCCCAACGATCGATTGCTTCAATAATATTTAAAATCGTCATGAAATAGTTCCTCCCTAAAACTCATTATAAATAAATGAGCCGCCATCAATATTTTTATAATGATATAAATAAATCAACATTAACAGTATTCCAAAATAAAAAACTGTTTTTCCAATGATTTTCCCCCAATACTGTACATTAGGTTTGTCAAAAAATTGTTTCATTTTAATTTATGCCTCCAAAATTACAGTTATTCACATTTTCGTACTGCTATTGTAATCAAAAGCGCGGGGAAAAGAAACTTAATTCGTAAATAAAAAATTTTTTTCCACTAACAATTTTGTCACTTCTGCATAAAAAAAGGCGGGACAAAAAATGAAAAAGATTGTTCCACCCCTTTTATAGTAAAAAAATACAAGAAAAACTATTTTTTAAAATCATTTTTTTTGATTGAAAGATGTATTCAATCACTTAACAAAAAATTAAGCAATTATTGATCTCTTCTGTGGATGATACGCGAATAAATCGCAGAAGTTAAGAAATAATAAGCAAGATAAACCAAAATCAACAGACCACAAGAAAGATAGGCCAACCAATAACCAGAACTTGATATATATTTACTAAACACATAAATTGCAAAAGAGGCATGTAAAACACCAATGATCATAGGCGGAAAAAAGATGATACTATTTTGCTGATAAACAAGTTTGGTGATTTCCTTCTTAGGAATACCAATCTTCTTTAATAAATCATAACTTTCTTTTTCTCGCTCAGCCTCTGAAAATTGTTGCAGCATCAAAATACTACCCGTGATAATCAAAGCTAAGATGCCCAAAAACATGGCTACATAAATGAATAACCCCATCACTCTTCGCTGATATCTCAAATCCGAAAAACGACTAGTGTAGTTTAACTGCCAATATTCCTGTTCATCATCCTCAGAAAATTCATGGTCATTTTTTTTCTCAGGCTCCCGGCTAGTTTTGTCGGTATAGCCTATCAATTGATTGTTCCTCCACTGATACTTGTAATAAACAGGAGTCTCCCATTTAGGTTTTACGGTCTCAGATAACCTATTTGCAAGTACTTCTTCATCTTTTGCATTAATGTTAAAAGCCATTAGTTTATATGTTATCCCTGAATTTACTGCTTCAAACTGTTCGTCTGATACAACGACTGTTGTAAAACTATATCTCATTAATTCTTGACCTAAGTAATCCGGCCTTATCTCAGATACATGGAGTTTTATTCCATCAGGTAAATTGAAAGTAGAGCCATAACGAATAAATCCACTTAAAATATTTTGAATACTATCTAAAACAACGATATCTTGATCATTTTTCAATTCAATATCTTTTAAATAAGGGTTTATTCTTTGAAATTCCTGATAATTTGAAAGTGACAATAGGTTTATTGGACTTACTGTATTTTGATTTTCTTCCTGTCCAATTTTAAGATGAAATTGACTACCCGTCAACTTATAATTTAATGTGACTAGAGAATCGATTGTTGTATCCGGTTCCTTTTCGATTATTTGCGTGACTTTTTTAAAATCATTCTCAGCTACCATAAAATCGGTTGGTGTCGTTACATTTACTGAATTCATACCGATTGTATAGACAGAAGCTGCACCACCGATCATTCCTAAAGCAATCGCAATAAAAACTGTCACCGCAGATAATGTATTTCCACCTCTTTTTATATGAAGCTTTGTATTTCCCACTGCCAGCATATTTAAATTTCGATAATAATTGAATTTACTCTTACCAAATAAAAAGGCAATCAGATACATCGTGTATTTAAAAAATAAATATGTTCCTACGATACAAATAACCATAATTACCAGTGGCGCAATGAAAAAACCAGCAAAACCAAATCTCGTATGCATTAAAATAGTGCCAAAACGAATAACATTATACGATAAAAAGTACCCTGTGAAAATAAATAGAATGCCTAGAATACCTAAAAAAATCTTCAATATAGGTAGTTTCTTTGAATTCTCCATACTTTTCTCAATTGGCTTAAACAAATTTGTCACTTGATAGCGATATACTAACCAACTGCTTCGTAGTGAAACCATTAACAACATAAAAAGAAATGCTAGACTTGTTTGGATCATAGATGGAATCGAAACAAAAAACAGACTCTCTACTTGTAAAAACATTGCTTTTGCTAAAATCATAGAAAACAATTTAGAAAAAACAATGCCCAAAAGAATCCCCGTAACTAACGATAATGCCCCTAAGATCAGTGTTTCCACAAAAAACAAAAAAGATATCTGTCCTTTTCGCATACCAATTAAATGATACAGACCAATTTCTTTTCCCCTTTTTAATAAGAAGAAATGATTTGCTGCAAACATAAAACCTAAAATCATGATCACAACCAAAATGCCACCCAAATTCATCGCACCATTGATGTGAACCTCTTGCCCAACTCTATTAGCTAATGTTCTGTTGTAGGTGATTGCACTAAAACAGTAGTAAACAACTACCGCAAAAGTCATACTGACAAAATAAACTAAGTAGTTGAGAAATTGACCTTTAAAATTTTTCCAAGACAAGTTAAAAATCATTGGCACGCCCACCTCCGCCAATCGTTGCCTGCATATCGATCAATCGGTTAAAGAATTCCTTTCTTGAGCCTTGACGAACGACTTCTGAAAAAATCACACCATCTTTGATAAATAAAATACGATTACAATAACTCGCAGTATAAGGATCATGGGTGACCATCATGATTGTTGCATCATCTTGTAAGTTCATATTGGTCATATATTGAAGCAACTCAGCCGCTGATTTTGAATCTAACGATCCAGTAGGTTCATCTGCAAAAATGATCTTAGGTTTGGTGATCAATGCTCGTGCTGCAGCTACACGTTGTTTTTGACCAACTGAAATCATATTTGGATAAGCGTTCAACAATTGATCGATTCCCAAAACGCTTGTAACATGGCTTAAACGCTGCTCCATCTCAACCAACGGCATCCGATCTACAGCTAAAGGCAGCAAGATATTATCTTTGACAGTCAGTGTATCCATTAAATTAAAGTTTTGAAAAATAAACCCTAATTTTTTTCGGCGAAAATCACTGATTTGATTATCTCGCATTTTCAAAATATCTTGACCATCGATTTGGACACTCCCAGTTGTTGGTAGTGCGATGGTTGATATTGTACTCAATAATGTTGACTTCCCCGCCCCACTTGGACCCATGATACCAACAAATTCGCCTTGTTCAACAGAAAAGGAAATATTATTTAAAACTTGTACTCGATTACTTCGGTAGCCATACAATTTACTTAAATGATTCACTTCTAAAATTTTTTTCATAGATTTCGCTCCAGTTTATTCATTGTCCTTATTCTACCAATATTTAGTGCAACTGAACATCGTTTCCTCTTACAATTAAGTAATAATAAAAATTTTTTTAGTAATAACTTATTTTTCTAAGTTAAATGTTGTGACAATTTCCACAAACCTTTTAGGGAGTTGTTTTCACTTTATTTTCATTTCTCATAAACACTATATGTAGTTGCTATACAGGAATATAAATTAAATTTCACACTATATATAGTTGAAAGATTCAATGAATTGTTTTATGATAAGGAAGGAATAAATCTATGAGGAGATGGGTAGCAAATGATGGAGATAAAGCAAGCTAATAATGAAGTGAGTTCTACTAATTCCACCTTGAGCACGATGAAAATCGTCAAAAGAGATGGACGGTTGGTTGATTTTGATGATCAAAAAATTTATGATGCCTTGATCAAAGCTGAACAAAAAATCCGAGGTTCTTTGGATCCACTTGCTCATGAGCGCATTCAAGAAATCGTCGAACGAATTGATCAAGAAATTTCAGATCGCTTCTCAGATAATGTCAAAATTTATGAAATTCAAAATATCGTCGAACATATATTACTTACGAAAAATGAATATGAACTGGCAGAAGAATACATCAACTATCGCACACGTCGTGATTTTGAGCGTAGTAAAGCCACTGACATCAATTTCACAATTAGTAAATTGATCAACAAAGACCAGTCTGTGGTAAATGAGAATGCGAATAAAGATAGTGATGTTTTTAATACACAACGTGATTTGACTGCCGGCATCGTAGGTAAATCAATTGGTTTGAAAATGCTGCCTCCTCATGTTGCAAATGCACACCAAAAAGGCGACATCCATTATCATGATTTAGATTATCATCCATATACCCCAATGACAAACTGCTGTTTGATTGATTTTAAAGGGATGCTAAATAATGGATTCAAGATCGGCAATGCTGAAGTCGAATCACCTAAGTCGATTCAAACGGCTACAGCCCAAATTTCTCAAATCATAGCAAACGTAGCTTCTAGTCAATATGGTGGTTGTTCTGCTGACCGTGTGGATGAATTATTAGCTCCATTTGCTGAATTAAATTATCAAAAACATTTAGATGATGCCAGAGAATGGATCGATGGTTCTGCGCGCCAAGAAGAATATGCCAAAGCAAAAACACAAAAAGATATTTATGACGCCATGCAAAGCTTAGAATACGAAATCAATACATTGTTCACATCTAATGGACAAACACCCTTCACTTCTTTAGGTTTCGGATTAGGATTAAGCTGGTTTGAACGCGAGATTCAACGAGCGATTTTACAAATTAGAATCAATGGTTTAGGTAGTGAAAAAAGAACGGCGATTTTTCCTAAATTGATTTTTACTTTAAAACGCGGTGTAAACTTAAATGAAACTGATCCAAACTACGATGTAAAACAACTTGCATTGGAATGTGCGACAAAAAGAATGTATCCAGATATTTTAAATTATGATAAATTAGTTGATTTAACGGGAAGCTTTAAAGTACCAATGGGATGTCGTTCTTTCTTACAAGGATGGAAAGACGAACAAGGAGAAGAAATCAATGTTGGTCGTATGAACTTAGGCGTTGTTACTCTAAATCTCCCTAGAATTGCTATGGAAGCTCATGGTGATGTGGATAAGTTCTGGACACTTCTTGCTGAACGCTTAGAAATTATGAAAGATGCGTTAGTTTACCGAGTTGAACGCTGTAAAGAAGCAACACCTGCCAACGCACCGATTCTCTATATGTATGGAGCATTTGGTAAACGTTTAGCTAGAAAAGACTCTGTAAACGAATTATTTAAAAATAAACGTGCGACTGTTTCGTTAGGATACATCGGCTTATATGAAGTCGCTTCTGCTTTTTATGGCGGCGAATGGGAGTCCGATCCAAAAGCCAAAGACTTTACGATCTCAATTTTGAAAGATTTAAAAGCACATGCAGATAAATGGGGCAATGATTACGGTTATCACTTTAGCGTTTATTCAACTCCAAGCGAAAGTTTAACGGATCGCTTCTGTCGCTTAGATACTGAAAAATTTGGTGTGATTGAAAATATCACAGATAAAGAATATTATACAAATAGTTTTCACTATGATGTACGTAAAAATCCAACACCGTTTGAAAAGCTAGATTTCGAAAAAGATTATCCACAATATTGTTCTGGTGGTTTCATCCATTACTGCGAATACCCAGTTTTACAACAAAACCCGAAAGCATTAGAATCCGTTTGGGATTATGCCTATGATCGGGTTGGTTATCTAGGAACCAATACACCAATCGATCATTGTTATGAATGTAACTTTGAAGGAGATTTCAATCCAACCGAACGCGGTTTTGAATGTCCACAATGCGGCAATCACGATCCTAAATCATGTGATGTTGTCAAACGTACCTGTGGCTATCTTGGCAATCCACAAGCAAGACCCATGGTTCATGGTCGACACAAAGAAATTTCGTCACGTGTAAAACATATGAAGTAACATGTAAACAGGAGACAGAATCGAGAAAACGATGCTCAATGCAGCACCTTGCAGGCATCGTTTTTAGTTGAAAGGATGACTAAAATTGAGAAATCCTAAACCACAAGAATGGTTAGCAGATGAGCTTAGTCAAAATTATATTGGTGATTATAAAGCGTTTAACTTTGTAGATGGTGAAGGCGTACGAAATAGCTTATACGTCAGTGGCTGTTTATTTGCTTGTGAAGGTTGCTTTAACCAAGCAGTTCAAAATTTCCGTTACGGTAAACCCTTTACCAAAGAATTAGAAGATAAAATCATCGAAGATCTATCTCATGATTATGTTCAGGGACTGACTTTATTAGGCGGAGAACCCTTTTTGAATACAGCCGTTTGTTTGACCGTTGTAGATCGAGTTCATGAGGAATTTGGCTCTAAAAAAGATATCTGGTCATGGTCTGGCTACACATTTGAAGAGTTATTATTAGAATCTAAAGACAAGCTGGAACTGTTAAATAAAATCGATATTCTCGTAGATGGACGATTTGAATTATCAAAAAGAAATTTAAATCTCCAATTCAGAGGTAGCAGTAATCAACGAATTCTTGATGTCAAAAAATCTCTAGCCTGTGGCAAAGCTGTGATTTGGGACAAATGCCACGATGCCGAACAAGCGTATGAACAAATAAAAAAAGGAACGTTGATTTAAAATCAATGTAATGCTGATTAAGAAATGATGCAAGAACCAGTGATCAAGTTTCTTAATCGGCTTTACTTTTTCTGGAATCAAGTTTTTATGTGAACGAAGCAGAATATCTACTTTATTATTAAAAAATAGAGCAAGACAACACTAAAAAAACGAGTGTTGTCTTGCTCTATTCTTGTCTAAATGGAGCTTTCTTTAAAAAAAGCAAGAATTTCTGAACGAATTTTACTATGATCGACAATAGGAGTCGGATAATCGTCACCTAGAGAAACCCCAGAAGATTTTTGAATGTCAACTGGCATCTTATTGGGTTCATGAATATATTTATTTGGTACATTTTTCAATTCCGGAATAAACTGACGAATAAACTCTCCATAAGGATCAAATTTTTCACCTTGTGTCGTAGGATTAAAAATTCTAAAATAAGGTACGGCGTCTGTTCCTGTAGATGCTGCCCATTGCCATCCGCCAATGTTACTTGCTGCATCATAATCAATCAATTTTTGCTGGAAATATTTCTCCCCCATCCGCCAATCGATCATTAAATCTTTTGTCAAAAAAGAAGCGACGATCATTCGCAAACGATTATGCATCCATCCCGTTTGATTAAGTTGTCTCATACCAGCATCAACAATTGGGTAACCAGTTTGTCCATTTTTCCATCTCTCAAAGAATGGTTGATTATAACTCCATTGTAATTGTCGATACTGGTCTTTTATTTCTTGTGTTTTTTGTTTAGGATTTTCAAAATAAATCATATTATAAAAATCACGCCAGCAAAGTTCTGAAATAAATGTCTGCCGACCATCCGAATCAGGTTCAGCATTTAGCGCATGCCATACTTTACGAATTGATAATTCACCCGTTCTCAAAAATCTTGATAATTTACTTGTTTGGTCTGAAAAAGGGTAATCTCGTCCTTTTTGATAATTATGTAGATGATGCTTTATGAATTCTGTTAAATACTCCTCAGCCACGGTCTCACCACATTCATAATCAAAGGGCAAGTCTATTTTTTTTATGATTTGCTTAAACTGATTTTCTCCTTCACTAAATAATGGATGTGTAAGCTTTGCAAAAGATCTGTTAAGCTTTGTTGCTCTTTGATACGGTCGCTTAGGCATTGTCAGCCATTTACGAAAATAGGGCGTAAATACTTTATAGTTTTCACCTGTCGGTTTTTTAATCTCCTCTACACCATGCAAATGACTATCTTGATAAGAATAAACTTGAATCTGATGCTCTTCAAAAAAAACAGTCATTTCTTGATCTCGTTGTCTGCCAAAGCCGCGTTCATCTTGATTAAAATATACTGTATCCCAATCTTGAAAGGTCTTTTTTAGGACTGTAAAATTTTCTTTTATATTTCCATATAAAAAATGAATCGCAATATTATGTTTTTTAGCATGCTCATAAAAAGTAAATAAACTAGAGAAAAAAGCATCCTGATTGTAACTGTTTTCCAAAAATTGTAATGGATTTAATTGAAAAAGGCAGATGAGTTCATCTGTATCTTCACTATTTTCTATCATCTTATCAAAAGCGGTGTTGTCGTCTAAGCGAAGATCTTTACGAAACCACATAATTGTTTTGCTCATTGGCTTTTTTCCTTTCTTATTTATTAATAGGTCATAGTGTGCGTACCAATTTATCCTTAAAATTTAAAGCTGTTTTTTTAGACCAACTAGTTTCAATTCTATCGTTTAATTCTTTAATGTTTCACCTTCTTCAGGCTTTTGTTTTTCCCACAAAGGTAAAACCATATTCTCATAAGCCATTGGATCAAGGTTCGTCAATGTAATCCCTAACAATCGAATCCCTTGTTCCAAACCAAGAATTTCTTCCCATATCAAATTTGCTTGATAATACAATTCCTCTTTTTTAGAAATATATTCTGGAAGTGTTTGACGTTTCGTTACAGTTGTATAATCTGCATATCGGACTTTTAAAACAACTGTTTTCCCGTGTTTTTGGACTCGTTCTAGTGATTCTTCTACGCGTTCAGCCAACTGGCGTAGCTGAGCAGTTACTTGTGCTTCTGTTGTCAGCGGCGTGCCATATGTATGTTCTTTTCCCACAGATTTACGATCTCTTGTTATATTTACAGGAGAATCATGGATTCCTCGTACTTTTCGATAAAGTGAATAGCCCATCTTACCAAAATTACGGATCAATTCCATCTCATCTTTACTATACAAGTCTTCACCAGTAAAAATGCCTAAATCATGCATTTTTGGTACAGTCTTTTTCCCTACTCCGTGAAATTTTTCGATAGGTAAAGCTTTCAAAAATGTTTCAGCTTCATCTGGCATCACAACAGTTAAGCCTTTAGGTTTTTGAAAATCAGAACCTAATTTTGCCAAAAATTTGTTATAACTAACACCTGCTGAACAAGTTAAGTGAAGTTCATTCCAGATGTCGTATTGTATCAATTTAGCGATCTTGATTGCTGATTTACTGTTTATTTTATTTGTCGTTACATCCAAATAAGCTTCATCTATGGAAACAGGTTCTATTATATCTGTATAACGATGGAAAATTTCCCTTATTTGATGAGAAATTTCGGAATATTTTTCGTAATTGCCTGGCTTAAAAATCGCATCGGGACATAATTCATAAGCTTTCTGGGCACTCATTGCAGAATGAATACCAAATTTACGCGCTTCATAATTTGCAGTAGTCACAACACCTTTACCACCTGTGTCGCTAGGATGACGAGCAATCACTAAGGGGTGCCCCACTAGTTCAGGATGATCACGCTCTTCCACAGAAGCAAAAAAAGCATCCATATCAATATGAATAATCTTACGTGATGTATCCTTCTTTAAGGGAAAACGTAACTCACTGATCATAATTCCCCTCCTCCTTTCAACTATGTGCGGTGTGTCGTTTGAGACTTACTCAACTTTAAGAAAAATTCCCTTTTTGCTATCATCAAGCAGTTTATCGATCTTTATTTTAGCAGTTTTCGAAACAGTTGATACTGAAACGATTTTATCGGACAATCTTACCAGGGGGTCGACAAATCTGATTTTCTTCTTTTGCTGGATATCATAATCTTCCTCGCTAGAACAGATACTGTATTTCGGCGGTCGATCCATCTTCATCAGTAATTGCCTAATTTCTGTCGAACCTGCTGATTTCAGTTTCTTAAGAAATGCTGAATCTGTCATCATCAAATCAGCCCGGGTAATATCTTTACTTGCTAGACCAATTTGGATGGCTTTTGACATCCACTCATAGCTGCAAATATTTTGAGGATCATAAAAAAAATCGATTACTATTTTTCGATACTGTTCTATAAACCAATTGGCCTGATCAATCGACTCTAAAACAATTTGGTTCTCAATGATTTTGATTGATTTCAAAAAACACTGAATTTCTTGTAATGGAACAGAAAAATAACGATAAACTTCTCGCAATGTGTAATCAATCCGATCACAACATAATAATGGCGCTTTTCGCTCTAATAATTCCCATTGTTCATCATCAAATAAAATCTGACGATAATCAAATTCATATTGTTTTAATAAACCTGGAATTGCTGATTCTTCAATCCATTGGGCTTTGATTTGCTCATGATAATCGTCTGATTTATTCAACAACGCCATATCGATCACATGTGAAAATGCAGTGTGGGACACATCATGTAGTAAGCCTGCGATCTGTTCTTTTACTGTTCCACCGAGCTTCCTGATTAACAACATAACACCGATAGAATGTTCGTACCGCGTTTCATTCCAAGTTGAATTTATCAAAAATGCTGGTCCTGCCATATGAACATCCTTTAAACGCTGCATCTCTTTTGATAAAATCAATGTCGCTAGAACTTCTTCAACTTCATATGAACCATATAAAACATCATGAACAATCATTTTTTCTCCTTCAAAAATCAAGTATTTTATAAATATTATATACGAACGTTTGTTCATTTACAACTAAATTCATTCTATTGCAATTGCTATCTTTTTTGCATTGATCAAAGATATTTAATGCGTTATCATAAGGGTTGGTTGAAAATTATTGTTAGGGGGAAATCAATATGAAAAAAATGGTATTCGTTACTTTGGGTTTAATTTGCTTCTTATCTTTGAGTGCTTGTTCAGATAAGAAAGATACGACAAAAGAAAGTACTGGCAGTACAACTGTAGAGGAGAAAATAACAACAGATAACTGGCTTCTCGTCGGTAATTATCGTTCAGATGTTTTCACAGAAACAGATGCTATGAAAGATCTAGCTAGCTCCGCTAATTATACGGCGCCGCTAAAAGACTCTACTGAATTACTTTTAATGAATAGTGACAACACCTTCTCAATGTATGCTGTCAGCAATATTGAAAAAAAAGTTGAAGTGAATGGTCACTATATCGAAAAAAATGGTGTTTATAGTTTGACTTATGATACGTATAAATACATTTCTTCTTTTGATCCGGATACTATTGTTGATAAAAGTGATACTATGAAAAATAGTTTTAATTATTTTGTTGAACAAGATTATCTCTATGCTTTTGGGTCTTCAAATGAACAACCAAGTTTTACTGTCATTCAAAAGTACACAAAAATATCTGAAGACAAAGCGTCTGACCGTATTAAAGAAATTGATGCTGCATCATTTGAGTAACTGTATTTATAAAAAATAAAGAAGTAACCTAGCTTTTAAAGTTTAGCTAGGTTACTTCTTTTCATGTCTTTAAATCGCATTTGCTCCTCTTTCACCGGTTCTGATTCGAATCGCTTCTTCAACATGATAAACAAATATTTTGCCGTCTCCTACTTCTCCAGTTTGGCAAATAGCTAAAATCAAAGAAATAATTTCTTCTACTTCTTCATCTAAAACAACAAAACTGACTTTTACTTTAGGCAACAATGTCGTGATGATTTCTTGACCACGTACATATTCTTTCAGACCTTTTTGATTCCCAAACCCTAAGACTTGGCTTACTGTCATACCTAGTGCTTCAAAACTGTGGTCCATTCTGACTTTTAATTCTTCTAATTTTTCCTGCTGAATGATTGCCTCTACTTTTTTCATCTCTCTTCCTCCTAAGAATCTAGCCCCATAAATGTTGGATAAGCCGTTTCATCATGTTCGATGCGATCCAAGCCCAATGCTTCTTCTTTTGCTGAGACACGGATTGGCATAAACAATTGAATTGCTTTGATAATAATAAAACTAGCTGCTCCAGAAAATACGATCGTAAAAGCAATACTAGCAACTTGAGCTACAAATAATTCAGTCCCGCCATAAATCAGTCCAGTTTTTCCTCCCACAGCTGGATCTGCAAATATCCCAGTCATGATCCCACCAAAAATTCCCCCGACACCATGACAACCGAATGCGTCTAGTGCATCATCATACCCAAATTTATGCTTAACGAACGAAATAAAATAATAACAAAACGGGCTTACTAATGCTCCAAGAACAAAGGAGCTCCAAAGAGAAACAAAACCGGCACCTGGTGTGATCGCAACTAATCCTACGACAGCCCCCGTACAAGCACCAACAACTGTGGGTTTTCCAATCGCTAACTTTTCAATCAGCATCCAAGAAAGCATACCGCTTGCTGCAGCCGTATTCGTCGTAAGCATTGCATGGATCGCCAATCCATCAGCCGCCAGTGCAGATCCTGCATTAAACCCAAACCAGCCGAACCAGAGTAAGCCTGCGCCTAATACCACAAAAGGAATATTATGAGGTCGGTATTCTATTTGTCGATATTCACGACGTTGTCCTAAAACGATCGCCAATACAAGACCTGCAATCCCCGAACTAATATGAACGACATTTCCACCTGCAAAATCGATCGAGCCTATTTTATCTAAAAAACCTCCGCCCCACACCATATGAGCCATCGGATAATAAACAACGATTGACCAAATAGCTATGAACAAAAAGATCGCGGAAAATCGCATCCGCCCAACCACAGCACCTGTGATGATTGCTGTGGTGATCAGCGCAAACATCATTTGAAATCCAGCAAACAATCCTTCTGGAATCGTTTCTCCGGTTGTCATTGAAACATGATTAAAAAATAGCTTATCAAAATTTCCAACAAATAAATTTTCTCCACTAAAGGACATAGAATAACCCAGAATGATCCAAAGTACTGACGCTAATCCCATTACACAAATCACCATCATCATTGTGTTAAGAATATTTTTTCTGCGCTCCAACCCTCCGTAAAAAAATGCTAAGGCTGGTGTCATCAAAAAGACCATTGCAGAACAAATCATAATAAATGCAATATTTCCTGTTTTCATAAAATCCCTCCAATTCAAAAATAAAGCCAACCTTCATTTTAGCTTTGTCGGTAATTTTAGCATCGTTTTTTGAATTATCCTAACAAAAAAACCTTGATTCAGTAAAATAATTTCATTTTTCTGACAATTCACGTTATAAAAAATAACATCTATACCAATAGAACGTTTCCATTACCTTGTAGACTGTTATTGACTAAACCGATTGCAAAAAAATAAACTGACTTTTTAACATCAGCTTATCTTTCACTAATCAATCCACATGAAATTCTTTATAAACAGCTTGCTTTTTCAACCCACGAAGCTTTGCAACTTCTTTGATTGCTTCTTTTGAAGAACTACCTGAATTCATCAATATTGCTATATGTTCCTTGATAGGAAGTTCTAAATCCGCATTTTCTACTAATTCTGTTCCATCTGCCCCCTCAACTAAAAGACAACACTCCCCTTTTAGCGTGTTTTCAGCCAAGTAATCACTTAATTCTGACAAAGTTCCTCTAAGATATTCTTCATGAAGCTTAGTCAATTCACGACAAATCACAGCCTTTCGATCTTCACCAAAAATTTCTGAAAAGTGCTTTACAGTCGCAGCAATTCGATGAGGAGATTCATAAAAAATCTGGGTCGGGATTGCAGTCTTCAGCTGTTCTAAAATCTCAACTTGCTCTTTTTTCTTTCTAGGTAAAAAACCATAAAATGTAAACGGCTGTGGAACAAGACCCGAAGCAATCAATGCTGTCAGCCCCGCAGTAGGACCAGGCAAAGCAATCACTTTGATTCCAACTTCGATACAGGCTTCAACCAATTCATGACCTGGGTCACTAATTGACGGCATTCCAGCATCACTCACTTGTGCAATTATCTCACCAGCCTCTAAACGTTCGATAAATTGTGGTATTCTTTCCTTATAATTATGTTCATGAAAACTAATTTGAGGCGTTGTTATTTCAAAATGATTCAGTAATTTTTGTGTGTTTCTTGTATCTTCACTCGCAATGATCGTTGCTTCTTTCAAAATCTTGATACAACGAAAGCTCATATCTTCCAAGTTTCCGATTGGGGTCGGCACTAAATATAGTTTTCCATCATTAGATGAATCAAAACTTTTTTGTTTTTGCATAACGGCTCCTTCTAAACGCTAAGATTGATTATTGTAAAAAGGCTGAGACAAATTTTGTCACAGCCTCTCAATTTGATTAAACTTTATTTGTATCTCTCTCCATAAATAACATCTAAACAAAAAGCACATTCTTCATCATTTTCACGACGTGAACCATATAAAATATTGCAGACATGAAATCCTTCTTCATAAAGCTTTTCCAAATTCATACGAGATTTAGAAAGTTCCTGCTTAGCTGGATCATTTGGATCGCTAGCTAATTTAGTCAACTCCTGCAAATGTTCACGTAAGCGTTGATTTTCGATTTCAAGAGTTGTATTTTTTTCAACTAACTCATGAAGTGCTTCTTTAATCTCTGATAATTGTCCCAAAGTTCCTTGTAGATCCGTCTCTAAAGAACTCAGACCATCATATAAAGAACGTTTATCCATTGTGATCACCTTTTTCGGCTTGAGCTTTTTCTGTTGCTTCTTTGATTTCTTCATAATCATATTCTACTGCAATTTCACGTCCAACTAAACGAACTTTGACGATACGGCTCAATAAATTCAACCCGACTACTCGCCCCTTGCCATCTGGTGTGATCACTTCTTTACCATAGTCTGGTAATTCTTTCTTCGCAGCTTCGTATTCATCATTTTCGTATTTCAAGCAACACATCAAGCGCCCGCATAAACCAGAAATTTTTACTGGATTTAATGATAAGCCTTGATCTTTTGCCATTTTGATCGAGACTGGCATAAAATCACCTAAAAAAGTCGAACAGCATAATTGTCTGCCACAAGGACCGATTCCACCTAAAATCTTCGCTTCATCTCTCACACCGATTTGGCGTAATTCGATTCTTGTACGAAAAATTGCTGCTAAATCTTTTACTAGTTCACGGAAGTCGATTCGACCATCTGCTGTAAAATAAAAAACCATTTTGCTGCGGTCAAATGTATATTCAACACGAATCAATTTCATCTCTAATTCATGCGCTCGAATTTTCTCTTTGGCCACACTTAGTGCAGCTTTTGCATCATCCACATTTTTTTGTTCTTTCTCTAAATCAGTTTCTGATGCTTTATTTAAAATGGGTTTTAAATCCTCGGGTAAGTCTTCCGGATCAATAGATTTTTTCGGTATCGCAACTGTGGCAAGCTGTTTAGATTGCTGTGATTCCACAAGCACTTTATCATTGTAAAAATACTCTGATTTTCCAGGAGCAAAATAATAGATATGACCTGCTTCACGGAAGCGAACTCCTACTACTTCTACCATTTTCATCCTCCTATTTATGTTTTAGGGTGAATCATACGTAATACTAATTGTTCGCAAACACTTTGAAAACTAACATTAGCTTCCCACTTTTGTCGCGCTTTTAAAATCAGTTCAACTCTCTGTGCTTGTTGTTCTATTACACGTTTAAGCTGTTCTTGCGCCACACTTTCAGTGAGTTGTTTACGGTAATAAGCAAGTAATAAATCAAAACTCAACGCTTGTTGATCTTTTTCTTTAAAGACTTTAATCAGCCTTTTTTGAACATAGACAAAAGCCTGTAAATCATCTTTTATCATGTAATCAAACCACTGTTGAGTAATTTCCCTAGCTTCATTAAACCATTCATCTTGAGAGATTTCAACTGCTTTGTCAAAACTATTTGTCAACTCTGCCAAAAGATTTGCTGTATTTTTATTGATTCCTGTTTCTGTCAAAGCATGAACTAATTTTTCCTTAACTAAAGGTTGAAAATGAAGAACCTGACAACGCGATTGAATCGTCGGTAAAATCTTGGCTAAAGAAGTTGTCTCTAAAATTGCTAAAACTTTACCTTCCGGTTCTTCTAAAAATTTTAACAAGCTATTTGCTGCACCAACACTCATCTTATCCGCTTGTTCGATCAAAAAGACTTTCTGAGCTGTTTCCACGCCGCTTTTACTAAACTCTGCTTTCAAAGCTCTAATCTGATCGACTTTGATTGTTTGACCATCTGGTGCGATTTGTAATACATCTGGATGTTCATTTTCATTGATCCGCAAGCAATTATTACACTGATTGCAGGGATTATTGTCAGTCAAATTTGTACAGAAAATGTGTTTTGCCATCCATGAACCAAACTCTTTTTTACCAGTTCCTGTATCGCCTTCAAAAAGATAAGCATGGGCAAGACGACCATGCTCAAAACTTTTTTGAAGTTGCTGGTAAAGCAGCGGCTGCTGTTCACTTAAAACCTGTGCTTCATTCATCTTAATATTGATGGAACCCTTCTACTGGGAGAACAAAGACTGTTGCCCCTCCTACCTCAACCTCGACAGGATAAGGCACTTGTCCATCCATCGTAATATCTAGTGTTACAGGAGTTGACACATATTGTTTACGAGATTGACATGTTTTTTTGATCAATTCCAATGCTTCTTCTACACGATCATCATCGATCCCAACGATAAATGTACTATTTCCAGCTTTTAAAAAGCCGCCTGTTGATGAAAGTTTTGTTGCACGAATATTAGCATCAATAAATTCATTGGCTAAACGGTTACTATCTTTATCTTGGACAATTGCTAAAATAATTTTCATATTCGGTCACCTTCCTAGTTTCTAAAATATTCTGGATAACGTTTTACGATTGCTTGAAAGGTTGCTTCTACAACATCTTCCAAACTCATTCTGGCATCGATTTTCGTGATTCTTTCTGGGTTTTCTTCTACCAATTTCAGATATTCATGACGAACTCGTTGATGAAACTCAAGCCCTTCTGAATCTAATCGGTCGATTTGTTGTTGGCGATTGTTTTTAATACGATTCAATCCAGTATCAGAATCTACATCAAGATAAATCGTAAAATCAGGTACCGTCCCTTCAATTGCAAATTCATTGATTGCAGCAATTGCCTCAACACCAATACGTCGCCCAGCACCTTGGTAGGCTAATGAGCTGTCTACAAATCGGTCACATAAAACGATTTTACCTTCTTCTAATGCAGGTAAAACCTTTTCCATCAAATGCTGACGTCGAGCAGCTGCATAAAGCAACGCTTCTGTCCGCTCATCCATCTCCTGATTTCTCGGATCTAAGATAATTTGACGAATTTTCTCAGCAATGGGAATACCGCCAGGTTCTCTTGTTTTAATAATGCTTCTTTCTGCTGCCAGATCTAATCTTGGGTATAACTCATTCAATACGCTTGTTTTCCCTGCGCCATCTGGTCCTTCGATCGTTATAAAAATACCTTGCACTTTACTAATCCCCTTACTTACTTTGATTCCTTTTATCTATTATACTTTATCTGTCACAATCAGTCTAATTGAATTCCTCATAATTAATATTTTCCTGATGAATAAATAAAACTGAGATGAAAAGCCTAACAGACTTCACCTCAGTTTTTACATTTTACTCATTCAAAACGTTTTAAACTCTCTTACTTCTATCCAAAAGAATAGTACCACTGATCCCTAGACAAAGACTACCGAATAAAAATAAGTAGTTCATTGCGTTTTCCCCAGTTTTAGGTAATATTCTGTCATTAGATTGGTTCCCATTATTTTTCTTTTCGTGGCTTTCATTACTGTTCTTTTTTGATGGTTCCGTTTTTTCTTCTTTTTGATTTTCAACAACGACTTCTACTGGTTCAGTTTGATTCGACGTTATTTCAAAGAAAATTGGTTTTTCATTTAGTATATATCCGTTTAATGCTTTCGTTTCTAGAAATTGATAGTTGCCTGGTGCTAACCCCTGAACGAAAAGTTGACCATTTTCGTCTGTTATAAGCTCCTTCTGTAATGGATTGCCCCTATCATCTTGAAGCTCAAATACGACACCTGCCAATCGTTCTTTCGTTGTTTGATCCACCTTGATCAGCCGAACTGATCCAACTGTCTGTTCAGCTATATTTATCACTTGTTTAAAAGCAATCTTGTTTTGAAAATCATTTTGGGATACTTTTATTGGTGTAGCATCAAGAATGAACCCAACAGGTGCTTTTGTTTCTATTAAAGTATAATCTTCTTGCAGCAAATCATTTATTTCACCTAAGCCTTGATCATTTGTGCTAATTTGACCGATACGTTCGTTCGTTGAATCTTTATAAACATCAAATTCTGCACCAGCTAAAACACTTCCCTCTTCCGAAGTTTTCATTACTTGAATAGAAAATACTTCCCCTGTTCCGGTACCACTTCCATCGGAGTATTGGGTATTTACTTTTTTAGAAGCAATTGTTGTTTGATTGCTTTCTAACGTAGCAATATTAGAAAATTCTTCTTGATCTTGGGGTTGGTGATCGATTGTCGTGTCATAAGAAATAAGATAGCCTATTCCTTTAGGCATATCACCAAAATCTACTGTAAATCCATTTGGAAGATAATCGACTGTCACTTGACTGGTAATATCAACTTTATTGATTGGATTATCAAAAATTCCTTTATCCCCATCAGGAAATTCCGCTGAAATCACTTTGATCGATCCTGGAACTAATGTATAGTTATCTGTTTGAAAAGTATCGGTAACCACAGCATTAGGAAACTCCTGTCCACTTGCATTTACTCGTACTTCCCAAAAAAGGGTACGTGAATCTGATGAAAACCACGACCATTTATTGATCACTTCATTCGGATCATCTGTGGCTTTTTCAACTTCTACTTCGGTTGAAACTTCGTTTGTTTTATTGATTGGAAACACCAGCTTGATCGTGCCATATTCATCAATTATTTGTGTGTCAAATCGACTTAAAAATTGCAGTGTACCTTTTACATTTGAATGGGTTTCTACAAATTCGGTATACGTCAGCAAAACTGTTTTTGATTCCTTATCTGCAACTGCAATAGCCACAACAGATCCACTTTCATCCAACACATCAAAGGTCAAACTATTCACTAAATCTAACTCAACAGGTAAGTCGATCAACGTCGTATCACCTTTTTTGGCGCTTCCATTTGGAATACTCCAATCCATATGAACTTGGATGATGTCCCACGATTTGAAAGAGGTTTGGTCTTCTCCTTTTTCATTAGTGATTTTTACATTTTGAATTGTATCATTAAGTTCTTTTGCTTCAGTCGTCATTGTAGATAGTTTCATTGAGCCAAACACGACCAAAATAAATGCAATACTTAAAACTAGTAATTTAATGGACGTATAAAATTTTTTCTGCATTTTCCCCACTCCTACTATGAATTCATTTTTTTATCACCTAATTATATGATATTTTTTTCAAATAAATGTCTTTATTTTTCCGGAAAATATCATTTTTGAAACACTTCCTTTAATTAAATGCAAATAGATGTTCTTTATAGTGAAACAAGAGGTATAATTATTTTAGAAGTACCAATAAAAAACTAGGAGTGAGTTATTTGGAAAAATTATTTGCAGCAGTTGATGATTATTTCATTGAAAAGTTAGTGGAAAAAGACCCCATTTTTGATCAAATCCTTGCTAATAACCAAAAGCACCAATTGCCTCCCCATGACGTTTCACCTTCTCAAGGAAAATTTCTTTATCTTCTTGCACGAATCAAAGGTGCCAAAAGAATTCTAGAAATTGGAACACTTGGAGGCTATAGCACTCTTTGGTTTGCTAAAGCACTAGACAAAGAAGGACAGGTTATCTCTCTTGAATTCGACAAAAAGCATGCTGAGGTTGCTTCGGAAAATTTAGCCCTTGCTGGTGTTTCTGCTAAAACAACGATTTTAATTGGTCCTGCTTCCGATAGTTTAAAAAGCATGGTAAAAGATCAGACACCACCTTTTGATTTGATTTTTATTGACGCAGATAAAGAAAATAACTCAGTTTATTTAGACTACGCCTTACAACTAGCTCGCTCTGGAACCATTATTATTGGGGATAATGTGGTGCGTGATGGTGCAGTCATTGACCAGAATAGTATTGACAGTAGAGTATTAGGAGTTCGATCTTTTGTAGATGATTTATCTACTTCATCTAAACTGACTTCGACAGCGATTGAAACAGTTGGAGTAAAAGGGTATGATGGTTTTACCATCAGTATTGTAGAATAGTAAAAGAAGATGGCTCAAAAGTTTAAAAACTTTTGAGCCATCTTCTTTATATTTAAAGTTCCCGACGTCCCTCTACAGCTTTTAATAGAGTGACCTCATCCGCATACTCGATATCACTGCCGACTGACAAACCATGAGCGAGCCTTGTTACTACAATCCCTGCTGGTTTGATCAAACGTGAAAGATACATCGCAGTCGCTTCACCTTCTGTCGTGGCATTTGTAGCTATAATAACCTCTTTGACCTCATCATCATGAAGACGTTGAATCAATGATGCAATATTGATATCTTCTGGACCTGTGCCTTCCATTGGAGATAATACACCATGAAGTACATGATAAAGACCATGATATTCCCGCATCTTCTCCATTGCCATGACATCTTTTGGTTCTTCTACAACTAAGATAATACTACGATCTCTTGTCGTATCCTGACAGATTTCACAAGGATCTTCTTCTGTGATATTACCGCAAATACTGCAAAAATGCAGATCACGTTTCACACTGATCAACGCTTTAGCAAAAGCATTAACATCTTCTTCTTTCATATCAAGTGTATAAAAAGCCAAGCGTACGGCTGTTTTTTGACCGATACCTGGTAATTTCATATAACTTTCGACTAGTTTAGCTATGGGTTCTGGATAATGCATGGCTTTCAAATCCTTTCAAACACAGACCATTCTTGGTTGGTTTTAAACTATGTATTCATTACGAGACTAAAGTTTATTATACCATTTTTTATAGATGATTTTATAAAAATTAGCTTTTTAACTTCTTTTAAAACAGATTTCCAATTATCTAGAAAAAAAGAAGACTGTCATTAACAGATTGCTTATCAGAAAAGGTAAATATTCTTTATTTAAATGATTAAAGGCACGATTTTTGATATACATCATCAAAAATCGTGCCTTTTAAAACTACTTGAATAGAAATAATTTCTATCCTAAAATCCTGGCATTCCTTTAGTATATTTACCCATTGTCGCCTCTGTTTCTTTTTCTACTTTAGTCAATGCATCATTCACAGCCATAATGACTAAATCTTGCAGCATTTCTACATCTTCTGGATCAACAACCTCTTCTTTAATTGCGATATCTTTCATTTTGCGATCGCCAGTAAAAGTTGCAGTCACCAATTGATTGGTAGCTTCTCCCACAAATTCACGTTCATTTAATTCCGCTTGTGCTTTTTCCATATCTTTTTGCATTTTTTGAACTTGTTTCATCATTCCTTGCATATTTCCCATGCCTCGCATCATAACTATCGTCTCCTCTTAATCGTTTATTACTTCAACGAGCGCTTCGCCAAACATTGCGATTGCTTCGTCTACTACTTGGTTATTGACTTCTGCTGTTGGTTCTTCTTCTGCTAACAAATGATTTTCTTCATTATTAACAAGTCGATCTTCATTCGATTGTTCTCCTGAAGTTTCTTTGTTTTGGCTGATGAATGACTGACGTAGTTTCGGCCAGCTTTCTTTTGTGATACAAATCATATCAGGCGCGTAATTGTTCACCAAACGGCTTAAATTATTATGAACCGCTAGCTGCATTTCCTCATCTTCCATCGCTCGACCACAAACGATCTCATACTCAAAGGCAATCACTAAACCATTGGGCCCTGCTGCAACTGGCTCACTGGCTTTCAGCATCGCTCTTTGTGTTACCGACATCATTTGTAATAAGTCATCCCAGACATTTTTTACATTCATCAAATGATCTTTAGTCGCTTCATTCAATACTTTGTAAACAAGCTCTGTTGGAATCCGCAATGTATTTTTACTGCTCGTTGCACGTGTTGTTTTAACAGGTTCAGCTTCTTTAGCTACAACACCGTTTTTCTTCAATTCTGATAGTTCTTTTTGTAAGTGTTCGATTTGTTGCTGTAACATTGACATCTCAGCAGTTGCGACTGGTTGCGCCCCATCCAAAACTTCCACAGTTTTTTTTACAGATTTTGCCAGTTTCACCGTAGCTACTTCAAGGTAGATATTCGCATTGTTCGTAAAACGGATATCATTTTGCGTATCACTTAAAATTTGGATCATTTGATAAATTTTCTCAGCCGCAGTTTGGCCTGCTAACACTTTGAAATTTTCTGTTAGATTACCGACTTTGTCAGTTAGCAAATTAGGTGCTTGTTGAAACATAAGCAAGTCCCGACAATACAATAGTAAATCTTCTAAAAATCGTCGTGCTTCTTTACCGGAACTAAGGATGCTCTCCAATACTTCCAGCGCTTGTTCGACATCTCCTGAGACACAGCTAGAAATATATTGATCCATCATTTCATAGGTCAGACTACCTGTCACTTGCATTGCGTCAGTCAAAGTAACTTTTTCATCGCTGAATGAAATCGTCTGATCCAGAATACTTAAAGCATCCCGCATCCCGCCTTCGGCTGCACGTCCAATCACATATAAAGCCTGCTCTTCAAACTCAACATTGATTTGTTTTAGAATAAAGCCGAGATGATCAACAATATCTTGCGTACTGATTCGTTTGAAATCAAAACGTTGTGTTCTAGAAATGATCGTCAACGGAATTTTGTGAGGTTCTGTCGTCGCTAAGATAAAAATAACATTTTGCGGCGGTTCTTCTAAGGTTTTTAGTAATGCGTTAAAAGCACCCGTCGACAACATATGTACTTCATCGATGATATAGACTTTATATTCTGCTTGTGTCGGTGCATATTTTGCTTTATCACGGATATCACGAATTTCTTCTACTCCGTTATTACTCGCCGCATCGATCTCGATTACGTCATTCAGACGTCCTTCGGTGATCGCAACGCAAGTTTCGCATTCATTACAAGGTTCTCCATCTATGCTATGTTTACAGTTGATTGCTTTGGCAAAAATTTTCGCCGCACTTGTTTTTCCGGTTCCTCTTGGGCCGGTAAACAAATAGGCATGCGAGGTTTTCTTTTGGATGATCGCATTTTTTAACGTCTGCGTAATTGCTTTTTGTCCAACAACATCATCAAAACGCTGTGAACGCCAGACTCGATACAAAGCTTGATAAGCCATAATTTACCCCTCCCTCGAAATTTCACTATCTTCTATTATACGTGATTTTTATGGATAAGGCATTAAAAAAAGCGAACTCATTAAAAAATTCTTTCAAAAAAAAAGCCCTGACTCTCGTCAGGACCTTTAGCATACATTAAATATGTGTATCTGTTTCTTCATTTTTTACTAAACCATCATTGGCACGGAACATTTGATTGTAACGTTCTTCATCTTCTTGATTGTCTCTGATCACTTTTGAAAGTGTAAATGATGAAGATATCAATCCAACTGACCCCATTAAATAGTAGCCTTTAACCATCAATGGTTCTTTTAGTGTGTACAACCCAATCAACATCAATGCCACGAAAAAGGCAAAAGATCCCCAACTTAGAAAGACAAAAGCAGGTGTGTTTCTGTAAGCTTTCTTTTTCATAATTCTCTCCTTTAAAATTAATAATACTTTTTTAGTATAGCATTACTATTTATTAAATGACAATCCTTATTTTCATTTCAAAAAAATAATTGACTTTAAAAACCAATTAAAATAACAAATCAAACATTTAAATAAGCAATATCTTTGGGTAAAACAAGTCGTCTTTTATCAATGTATTTTCGTAAATCCGTGATATTTTTAAATGACGGAATATCTTCTACGATCATATTAACTTCTTCATCGACCGCTTCAATCGCATAATTTGATACATACAAGTCATAATTTTGATCAGAGCTATTTATCAATTGATCATAAAAATGACTTTCTTGAACCGATAAATTCACTTTGTTTCGGAAGTTTTCTTTTAGGATTGTGCTAAGAAGCTGTGCATGTTCTTTCCCTAAATCGCTTAAGACTAGAACAGATAACTGATGCCTCATCTCATCAGTGAGTTTACCTAGATCTTGCCAGCGAATCGCCATCTCATGAAGAATACCATCCAAATACATTGATTTCCACGGAAATTTCATTTTGACTTCCAGCACACCTAAAGCCTTTTTAACAACTTCTGTAAAAACAATGAAATTCTGCTTGATTGCTCGACTTGAGTAAAGATAGCGATCATACACCATAAATTTTTTATACGGGAACATCTTATGTTTGGCATAGATATACTCAATCAAGCGAACAATGCTTACTCTGCTTTGTTCTGAAATAGAGATAGAGAGTGCTTCCTTGATCGTTGTTACTAAATTTTCTGCTTGATGGATAACATTGACTTTCTCCTGCTCATTGTCCCAACCAAAATCCCACCAAAAAATAGAATAACAAAAATCTTCGTACCAATTATCAGGAATAACCACATTTAATGGTGCAGCTATTTCTTCTACATCTGCTTGATATTTTCTTACATCTATCGTCGTTTTTACAAAACTATTGATTGGATCTTTTCGATTCTGAATTAAAAAGCCTTGTCGCTCTCTAATAATTGTAACAGCGATCGAATAAGCTAAATGAACGATTTGACTATCATTCAGTTCTAATTCAAATTTTTTATTGATCTTATTGGATAACTTAAATATTTTCTCTCTATCTAGATGAAAAGGCCACTCTCGAATACCGTAAACCTCAATAAAATAGCAAGTAAAGAAGTAGCGAATCTGGCGTTCATCTTTTCCATGAACAAAATACGGTGAACGACTCATCTGAATATTTCGATCTTTCAATGCTGAACTGATTACATTAGACAAACGATATAAACTAGAATTACTTAAAAATAATTTTTTCTCCCAAAATGCAGCCGGCTGCATTGGTTCAAAAAAAATTGACTCTAATAAAGAAAAAGCATTCGATTCTTGCATGATTTCAATATAAATTTCATGGATCGACCTATGCGGTGAAGCAATCAGTCGAATTCCATGTTTTCTGGATGTCTCTATTGTCAGATAATCTGACCATCGATCTTCTATGTACTGACAATCCAACATGATTGTTTTCTTTGAACAATCAATACTTTCAGCAAGATAATCCGAGGTGATCCAGCTATTTGGTCCATTCAATAAGTTCAACAACAACACTCTTCGATGCATAGATGGCGATAACAATCTCTCCATGACTTCTCCTCTTTTCACCTTTATTCTATTTATTCTTCAAATTTTTCCTCTAGTTGAGAATTTTTTGAAGAAATCCCCGTTTAACAATAATTATAGCATCTTCTAACCCTTTTTTGAATTAATCTAAAGCGCAACTCAATTGGTTTATTTAAAAACCGGTCTTATTATAAAAATATAAAAACGCGGATTTAAAATTTATCGATAAATGGAAAGTCTCACCACACATTTTGGAGGGATTCTACATGAAAAAAAACACAATCAAACACACCATTATCATCGGCTTCATCAGTATTTTAGGCGTTGCTTTATTTATTGGCGGATACATTTTCACTGATGCGTCTAGTAGAGCAAACCAATTAGCTAGTACACCTAAAAAAGCCAAAGTCACCTTAGTAAAAAATGTTCCGACAGATAAAGAATTGGCTAAACTTGCAGCTGTTCCTAAGAAAAAACAAACGAAAGAAAAAATTGTTGCTGTGAACACTACTCAAGATACCATTGCGCCGAAGATCAATGTACCTGAAGAAACTGTTGAACAAAATTCTCAAGTCAATATTTATGAAGAAGTCACTGCCACTGATAACAAAGATGGAGATATTACAGCCAAAGTAGCAGCAGACGAAACGCTAGATACATCTGTTGTCGGCACACAGACTATACATTTTACTGCAACTGACAGCAGTGGTAATACAGGAACTGCTGATAGAACATTTCATGTTGTACCTAAGAGTGAACCTGTAGAAACTCCGGTTCCACAACAAGCCGAAGCTCCCGCAGCACAAGTAAATGTTCCTGCTGAGCCCTCTCAAGCTACACCTGCTAGTGCGCCTGTTGCACCAGCTGAACCCACTTATGGAGCGATGACCATCACAATGAACGGTCAAACAATTCCTTATCAAAACGGCGGGCAAGGTAGTGGACAAAGCGTGATTGATTCTAACCCTGGTGGTGTTGCCTCTACTTGGGGAGGTGCTGCTGTTCAATCAGGCGATGACGGACAAAATACTCATTTTATCGGTCATAACCCAGGAGCATTCTCAACAGTCTTTTCATTGGGAGCTGGCAGTCAAATCGTTGTAACGGATGCAAATGGCACCCCGACTACTTATACAGTTAGTACCTTGTTGCAATTAGATGATTATGGAACTGAAATAGGTTCTGGAACAAATTACTGGGATCTTACAGTCGGCACTGACGGCGGCGAAAGAATTACTCTTCAAAGCTGTATCAATGATGATGTCAACTTGTTTGTTATCGCTTATAAATAAAAAAGAGCATCAACGGATTTATTTCGTTGATGCTCTTTCTATTAGTTCAGTAGCAATCGTTATTTTTCTTGCTACAGGTGTCTGTTCGTGAATTAATGAGAGTATCGTCTCAACTGCCAATTCACCCATCCACTCTGTATGGACTTTTATTGTCGTAAGTGGTGGACTAACGTATTTCGCCACACTTATATCATTGAACCCAATTACAGAAATATCCTCAGGCACTTTAAGTCCTGCTTCTTGAATCGCTTTTAAAGCCCCCACAGCTAAGGCATCACTCGACGCAAAAAAAGCACTTGGATAGTCATTTGGATACTTTTCCAAAAAGTCTTTCATCACTTCATAACCCTTAGCAACAGTAAATGGTGTTCTCAAAACATAGGATTCATTAAACAATTTTTTTTGCAACAATATCTCTTTAAAAATCGTCAATCGTTTATCTTCAAGTGGTTTTTGGCTTCCTAAAGTGTACTCTTCCCCAGAAATCATGCCAATTTTTTGATGACCGTGTCGGATCAAATAAGTTAAAACAGACGACATGCTTTGCTGAAAATCGATAACTAAAGAATTGTATCCTATATCTAAAGCATCAAAATCTACAAACAAAAGATTGTTATTGATTTCAAATAAAGCATCAGCTTGTTCCGTGGTAAACTTTCCTAATGCAAGAATACCATCAGCTTGCTCGCTATTTAGCTCCTCTAACGAACGTTTAATTAGCTCAAGCCCAAGTTCCTCTGCCTTTTTCTCAATTCCCAACCGAATGGATAGATAATAAATATCTTCTAGCTCTTCTGCTTCATCATACCATTGAATAAATAAAATTTTAGCCTTCGTATTTTTTGTGCTTTTTTTGTGTTTCGTGTAATTTAATTCTTCTGCCGCTTCAAACACTTTTTGCTTAGTCTCGATACCTGCTGAAAGATCAGGATCATAATTTAATACTCGTGAAACTGTGGCTGGTGAGACTCCTGCTAATTTTGCGATATCCTTGATCGTTGCCATCTTTTCACCTGCCTTCTTTATTATAAACTATCAATAAATCGTTTAAATGCAGCTTGTCCTTCTGTTGTCCGTTTATAAACTCCTGCATCAGCTAATACCTGAGCAAAAATTTGTCCCACTTCTTTTTGGATGATTTCACTTGCATTTTCTTCACTGAAGCTATATCTTTCTTTCATTTGATCAGCCCATTGTTTATGGTAATCTGCGATATGATTTTCTTTAGCTAAAACATAATTTTCTACTTCTTGCAGCTCATCTTTTAAACGTGGCGGCAATACTGCTAACCCCATTACTTCGATTAAACCGATATTCTCTTTTTTAATATGTTGAACCTCTTGATGAGGATGAAAAATACCATCTGGGTGTTCAACAGAGGTATTGTTGTCACGTAAAACCAAATCCATTTCAAATAATTGCCCCTTGCGGCGGGCAATAGGAGTTATCGTGTGATGAGGTGTTCCATCTGCCGAAAATGCTTGAATCGATACATCCTCATCAGAATAGTTCCGCCATTTTTCTAAAATCAACGAGGCTGCTTCAACTAAATCTTCTGAATTAGGACTTTGCAAGCGAATCACAGACATCGGCCATTTAACGATTCCTGCATTCATTAAAGGATAGTCACTTAATTCAAAGTATTGCTCGATCTCTGCTTTTTCCATCGGGAAAATATGACGTCCAGCTTGATAATGATCGTGAGTCAAAATCGATCCTCCTACAATCGGTAAATCAGCATTAGAGCCCACAAAATAATGAGGTAAGACTTCGATGATCCTTGTTAATCGTTTGAAGGTTTCCTTTGAAATCACCATAGGACGATGCTCTTCTGATAGAATAATTGAATGCTCATTGTAATAAGCGTAAGGTGAATACTGAAACCCCCAACTTTCGCCATCTAGATTCATTCGAATGATTCGATGATTGGTCCTAGCTGGATGATTGACCCGACCTTTGTATCCTTCATTTTCCATACACAAAACACATTTAGGATAATCAAGCTGACTGTTTTGGCGTTCAGCTGCAATTTGTTTTGGGTCTTTTTCTGGTCTTGATAAATTGATCGTGATCTCTAGTTGACCATATTCTGTTTCAACAGAAAAAAGATTATTTTTAGCAATTGCTCTTGTTTTGATATAGTCATTCTCTTGGCTTAGTTTATAGAAGTAATCCGTCGCATCAACTGGATCTTTTTCGTAATATTGAGCAAAAAGAGCATTGACGACCGAAGGCGGTGGTGTAAGAAAATCCATCAATTGTGCTTCGAAAATTTCTAAATCCGTTGTTTCCTCTTTCACTTTTCCATTTTTTATAGCTTGAGCAACTAGTTCATCCAATAATTCCAATGATGACTTTGTCACTACTTTTGGAGAAATTGGTTCTAACGATTCTTCTCCAATTACGCCCAACACACGATTTTGCAAATAAAGCCGATCTAGTTCCATCCATCCACCTGCTTGAATTGCTAACGTCACAAAATCTGTAATAGTTTGACTAATTGACACAACGTTTCCTCCTAAATATAAAAGCTAAATAGGCTCATTTTGCTCCGATTAAAAATATGAGCGCTCTTTAGACTATATTTATTTTTTATTTTTGTTCAATGAGACTGCCTTTTAAACTAGAAAGAATCATATCCTTTTGGATGGCTGACATGCCAGTCCCAAGCAGTTTGAATGATCTGTTTGATATCTGTCACTTGCGGTTGCCAATCTAAAATCGTTTTGGCTTTTTCACTAGAAGCAACCAATTTACTTGGATCTCCTAAGCGACGCGGTAGTACTTTAGCTGGAATTTCTTTGCCAGTTACTGCTCTTGCTGCTTCTAGCATTTCTTTGACTGAATAACCAGTGTTACTACCTAAGTTGAAGACATTACTTTCGTTGCCTTTTTGTAAGTAGTCCAGCGCTGCAATATGAGCTGCGATCAAGTCTTCAATATAAACATAGTCACGAATACATGTACCATCTGGCGTATCGTAATCATCGCCATAAATCCCTAGGTACTCTCTTTGGCCTAACGCTGTTTGTAAAATAATTGGAATCAAATGCGTTTCTGGATCATGATCTTCACCAATTGAAGCATCTGATTTAGCCCCTGCAACATTAAAGTAACGTAGCGCAACATAACGCATACCATATGCTTTGTCACACCATTTCATCATCTTTTCCATCATTAATTTACTTTCGCCATATGGGTTTTCTGGATTTGTCGGCATCGTTTCTACAATTGGCATCTCTTTAGGCTCACCATAAGTCGCAGCTGTTGAAGAGAATACAATGTGCTTAACACCAAATTCTTCCATTACTTCCAACACGATTTGTGTGCCTTGCACATTATTGTTAAAGTAAACTAGCGGCTTTTCTACTGATTCACCGACTAATGAACTTGCAGCAAAATGGATCACGCCATCGATTGTTTCTTTTTTGAAAACACTCTGCATAAACGCTTTATCTCTAATATCGCCTTGATAAAATGTAGCTTTTTCATGAACAGCCTGTTTGTGACCAGTCTGAAGATTATCGACAACAACTACCTCATACCCTTTTTGAATCAATTGATCCACTGCATGGGAACCAATGTAGCCTGCCCCGCCTAAAACTAAAATTGACATGTTACTGCCTCCTTATTGATTGTCTGCGAAATGAATATCCTTTTTTTCGTATTCCTTATTTTACAGCTTTCTAGCTCCGTCATCAACATTCGCAACATAAAAGTCTGCTGAGTAGCCAATTTGCTCTTGATACGTTTGTCCAACATTCTTAATAAAACGTGCCAAGTCTGCTTCTTTTACTAAAGCAATTGCACAACCGCCAAATCCTGCTCCTGTCATCCGAGCACCTAATACACCAGGTTGTTTCTGAGCTGTTTCTACTAAAGTATCGAGCTCAATCCCTGTTACTTCGTAATCATCTTTTAAAGAAGCATGAGACTCATTTAATAATTGACCGAAACGATTTAAATCATTTTTAACAAGTGCTTGTTTTGCTTTGATCGTTCGTTGATTTTCAGTTACTGCATGCTTTGCCCTTTTAATCAACGTTCCGTCTTCAATGGCTGCTTTATTTTGTTCAAAGCACTCTTCTGTTAATTCTCCTAATGATTCGATTGATAAAATAGTTTGTAAGCGACTCAAAGCGAGTTCACATTCTGCTCGGCGTTCATTATATTTTGAATCCGCCAATTCTCTACGTTTGTTTGTATTCATGATTACAATCACATGCTCACCAAATTCTGCTGGCACCAGCTCATAATCTAGTGTATTTGTATCCAACAAAATAGCGTGATCTCGTTTCCCCATACCTATAGCAAATTGATCCATGATCCCCGAATTCACACCAATAAAATGATTTTCTACACGTTTTCCTGTAATCACTAAATCCAACATTTTAATATTTAACGCAAATAAATCATTTAAAATAACCCCAGTCAACAATTCGATTGAAGCAGATGAAGAAAGACCTGCACCATTTGGAATCGTTCCGTAAAAGAGAATATCAACACCCTGTTCGATAGAATACCCTTGCTCAATTAAATAGGAAATCATTCCTTTGGGATAATTCGTCCAATCATGTTCTTTCCTATAAGCTAAGTCTGTTAATGAAAATTCAATAATACCTAACTCAGAAAAATTTTCCGAATACAATCGAATCATTTGATCCTCTCGTTTTCTAGCAACTCCATATGTTCCGATTGTAATCGCTGCTGGAAAAACAGATCCGCCATTATAATCTGTATGTTCCCCAATCAAATTGATTCTTCCTGGAGCAAAGTATATTTCTGCAGAAGCAATTCCAAAAACAGAATGAAATAACTCTTTTAATTCATTTTCCAAAATTTTCACCTCTCCATTCTTTTTAGTAAATTTATTATAAAACATTTACTAAACATTTACAAGCTTTTTTCGTAAAACGGTTACAAAACTACTTTTTAAATGACTCGAAAAGTCCATTGCTCCTCTCTATTGGATTTTTTTCTTACTTTAGTTCATAATAGAAGTGTCTAAATAACAGAGAGGAGAATGTATATGAAAAAATTTATTTCAGGTATGCTTGTAGGAACAGCCGTGACATGTGCTGCGGTTGTAGGATTTGCAGCTACAATCAAAAAAACAGTTCTTGATCCAATCGAAGAAAAAGAAGATATGATTGAGGAAAACCGTAAAAAAGCAATGCGTAAACGTATCTCTCGATAAAGGGCTAAGTGAACAAAACGCTTAATTCAACTAAAAAAACAAAAGAAAACAACTGTTTACATATCGTTGTTTTCTTTTGTTTTTATTTTGCCTTCAAAAATGTTTCTCGCAATCAAATCTGCTTCCCTTAAATTCCAAGGATCCGTTCCTGGTCTAGAAGTAGTTGCGGTTAGCCAATGAACGCCTTCTGTTGGAATTCCATAACAAAATAATCCAGTGATCACTTTTCCTGCTTTTGATTGTATTTGATTTGTTTTTGCATCTACTAAAAGTGCACCCGTATAATAAACATCACCTGATCCTAATTTCACCTGATGTAAACTTGCCGTTTGATCTCTTAAAAGTTGCTGAACTAGTGGATTCAAACTAAATTGGTTAGCTATTTTGGGCAATCTAGCCTCTATCAAAAAATGCGTTTTGAATTTTTGTAATGGGTATTTTTTTGAAAACCCGACGAACCAATCTGCTTCTGTTGTTACCTGCATTTTTGGTCCCAGCAGTGTCACCACTCCAGCATTGATCAGTGCCTTAAGTTCAGCAGTTCTTTCAACAGGAGGACCAATAGATAAGAATGCATTTAATGGCGTAAACCAATCCCACAGCCATGTTTTATACTCATCATTTGAAAACAGTTCATGATCTTGCATAAAACGAACTTCATCCCGCAAATCTTTCAAACTATCTAAAGCAGCCGCAAAAGGTCCAGATATCGTCCCTTTTTTTGCTTCCTTAAAATCCCAATTCAAATAATCAATAATGAATTTCTGAAAAGAATCTTCATCTCCTACATTTTGATCTGGACATTGAATAGCAGACCAATCCCAAAACTCTTTTTTATGAATTCCATATTTTTCAAGGATCGTATCCGCGCCTCTTGTACGAATAAACTCTTCATTAAAACGTGGCTGATTCACATTCGGATATTTAGCAGCGATCAATGCCGAATAATAAGCAAATTCTATTTCTTTTTTTAAAAGCTCAAAAAACTGCTCTGCAGAAAAATTCCCTTTTCGCTTAAATTTATTCAAACTTTTTTCTTTTAGAAAACGTGGCTGATATTCTTCCCCGTAGCCTTTTTGGTTAACACCTCTAGCATGGTATGGAATACCCCGACTTGATCCCGCAATAATTTTAGGTTCTTTACCAGAAGGAAAATAAATCAATTCTCCCTCTTTTTCTCGGAACTCTCCACCACGATCACTTGTCAGCAAGGTAAGATAATCATAAAAAACTAAACCCAACCCTCTAATCAAAACAGGCGTGTTCTCGGTTATTGCTTCAAGGTATGCATCCGCTGCATTTTTAGGTGAAGAATAAAATAATCGATGATCACTTGCAAAAGCAGCCAGCTCTTTCTCGTTTCCAATCAATTCATTTTCTTGATGGCCTAGTGCTAAAATAACCGTGTCTACTGTTGTTTCTACCGCTTTTGTATACACTAAAAATTTATCCTCTTGCATTTTCACAGCCCGAACGGTGTCTTTAAAAAATTTTACTGAGGTCTGCTCTGTCATCCTGGTTTGAACATATTCATAAAACCACTTTTGATATAATCCATAAAAAACGCGTGAGCAGTGGTCGTTTGGTCCTAAGTTTTCACACTCTTCAAGTAAGATAGTTCTATTTTCAAAATTATGTTTTTTGATAAACTCAGTCGCCTCACTTTGAGCCCATTCATATAGATTCGGACCTTTAGCGACGGGGCCTTTTGTACTCAATGTTTCATCTGTAAATAACGTGACATGTGAGGCAACTGAATTCATCAATAAGGATAGTGGTTGATCTTCTCGCCACACCTTTCCCCCTGGACCATACGGATCAAACATTGTGATCTGAATCACCTGTTCTTCTCTTGACCATTCAACTATTCTCTCAAAAATCGAAAGTCCTCGAGGGCCGCCACCAACAATCGCTATTTTCATACTTTTCCTCCTTTCACTTTATTCTTTGTTCATTCATTGATTTACTTTTTCTAACATTTCCTGAAGGACAACTGCATTATTATGTACTTCATCTTTTGCCCCATAAACTAAGGTAACTATGGGGTGTTTGTTTATAATTTGAATAAGTCTTTGGCATGCGTCATTCGCTTCACCAGCATTTAATTCAATTAGATATTTTTCTTTAAATTGGGAAAATTTATCGGGTTCATGATTGAACCATTTTCTAAGCTCATTGCTAGGTGCAATTTCTTTTAACCACAAATCCAAGTGTTCTTTTTCTTTTGACACACCTCTAGGCCATAAACGATCAACTAGTACTCGGTAACCATCTGTGTCTTCAGCTTCTTTGTATGCTCTTTTGATTCGGATCATGCTGATCACCTCTTCTTTATTTTATCCTAATTAATAAAAAAAGAAACGATTTACGATTTTGATCTCGAAGAAAAAGCACAGAGAAGTAAACGTTGTCCAGTTTTAAACACTCGTTTATCTCTCTGTACTTTATTGATTAAGCATTTTTCTTTTTTGTTTTACCAGTCCAGCCTTCATAGCCGCCTTTTAAAATATATAAATCTTTGTAGCCATTTTTACGTAATTGATTCGCCGTACGAATACTTAATGATTTTTTTTGATCATAAATGTAAACAGGTTGATCTTTACGAATTGAATTCATCGTTGTTTTGATGGTTGTGTAAGGCATGTTTCGTGCACCAAGAATATGACCTGCATCAAATGAGTCTTTTTCACGGACATCAATGATTTGGGCTTTTCTCATACCTTCTTTAAATTCTTCTTCTGTGATTGTTTTGGCAGAGCGTTTTGCCATGATTCTAAGATATAATTCGTTGATCCCCATTGCTAGTAAAATTGTTAATAAAATTCCATTGATAATCCATAAAACGTTCATTCCAAAATCCCTTTCTTACTCTTTCTCCATGAATTGTAATGCAAGTGAAGCAGCACCGATAACGCCTGCTTCATTCCCTAATTGGGCAAGTTTAACTTGCGTGCTATTACGAACTTCCGGGAAAGTAAATTCTTCAAAATATGTTTGAACACGGCTGCGTAAAAATTCACCTGCCGCAGAAACGCCACCGCCAATGACCACACTAGATGGATTCAAGGTATTCCCTACATTACCGATTGCAAGACCTAAGAAATAACATACACGATCGACCACCATCAAGGCAAATGGATCATCAGCCTGCGCATACTCAAAGACGTCTTTACTTGAAACATCTTGACCGTCATCAATAGCTTGTTTTAACTGAGAATCACCCGCATATTCTTCCGACATATGACGAGCAACCCGAACTACCCCTGTAGCACTAGAGACAGTTTCTAGACAGCCACGTTTACCACATGTACATTCAAACCCACCAGGATCAACTGTTACATGTCCAATTTCACCAGCACAGCCATTAACACCATGTAATAAATTGCCTTCAGCTATAATACCGCCGCCAACACCTGTCCCAAGTGTGATGAACACAACATCTGGATTGTTTTCGCCAGCACCTTTCCAGCGTTCACCTAACGCCGCTACGTTGGCATCATTATCTAAAACAAAAGGAATTCCTGTTGCTTCTTCGATTTGTGCTTTTACATTTTGCTTTTTCGTCCAGTTAAGATTATAAGCACCAACTACTGTGCCTTTTTTAATATCGACACTCCCAGGTGTGCCCATGCCGATCCCAATAAAATCATCATGCTTCATCTCATAAAGAGAAATTCGGTGATTGATTGATTCGATGATATCCGGCACGATATGACTGCCTTCATCTAGAATATTGGTTTCAATACTCCATTTTTGCTGAACATCTCCATCTGTTGTTAAAATCGCAAACTTAATCGTTGTTCCGCCTAAATCAATCCCAATCAATTTCTTATCCATTTACTCGGTTCCTTTCTCAGTCGCTCTGCTTTCTTCAATTCGATGTTCTCGTTGCAAAACACTTCTCGCATGGAGATACGTGTCTCTATCAATCAAGTGACCTTCATAAATATTTTTCAATTCAATCATCATCAACTCGATATCATAAATTCTAGCACCTACATAAATATAAATGCCGAATTGTTTAAATAACTGCTGTACATCATATAGCGTTTCCATTAAATGCACTTCCTTATTATACAAGTAAACCGAATTTTTTAAAACCCAAGACTAGACAAACACCTAACAAAAATACGAAAATGATTCCAGAAATGATTCGTTCATGAATATTGAACTCATCAGAACGATCTGGTACAGCTAAAGCAGACGCAACTAAAAGCCCACCAATCAAGCCTCCGATATGGCCCATGATGTCCACAGAACTACTAAATAAGTTAAAAATCAAGTTGATTCCAATAAAGGTCGCATAGCGCTGAACCATAAATGAAATCGCAGGATTATTTCTAAAATGACGACCAAGAATAATGAACGCACCAAATAATCCAAACAAAGATGTGCTAGCACCCGCTGAAATACTATTTGGTGAACCAAAGGTAAAACTAATAATATTTCCAGCCACACCACTCAATAAATAAATCAAGAGATAGCGCCAATGACCATAAATACTTTCTACTTGAGAGCCCACATAATAAAGTGTCACCATATTTACAACAAAATGCAGCCAACCGATATGTAAAAACATCGGAGTAAAAAAGCGCCAATATTCATGTAAATAAAGAATTTCACCTCGCGACATCGCTCCCCAGTTGACCAAAACCTGACCATTTTCAGATCCACCTGTCAGTTCCATCCCTAAAAAAACAATCGTAGTGATTCCTAGTAACATATAGGTTACTAGTGGTTGTTTCAATATTCTTTTAATTTTCATCTGTGTTTGATAATTCATGTGTTCCTCCTAGCTGATAAATAATCGTTTTACAGGCAAGTCAAACGTTTCTGCCTGCCAATCTTCTTGAATCTGTTCACTGAATACCAAACTGCATGTTTCCCCTTGATAGTGCTTTAGGAAACGATCATAAAAACCTCCGCCAAACCCAATTCGAAAGCCGTCATGTGTAAAAACGATCCCTGGTACCACGACTAAATCGATTATTTCATTAGAGACAGCAGATGCATCTTGCGGCTCTTCCACACCAAATGCTGTTTTTTCAAAAACAGTTTCAGGCGTTACAGTATGAAATGTCAGCGTTCGATTTTTACCAGTGATTGGCATCAACATCTGCTTTCCTTCTTGCCAACCTCTATGAAGTATAATATGCGTATCAAATTCAAAAGCAAGTGGTTTAGTGATTGCGATCGTTTTCGCATTTTTCCAACATGGATCGTTAAATAGCGTCTGACTAATTTTGTGTTCTTTTTGCTCTTTCAATTCTGGATGTTCTTGAAGCCATTTCAAGTTTGCCAAACCGAGTTTCCTTAGTCGCGTTTTTTCCACAATCAACCCTCCCTGATCAGAAAAATCCTCCACAAAAAATTACTTTACTTTTTCACTTTTTTATCTTTTTAACCTTACTTTGTAGTGTATATAAAAACCCATTAAATAGCAAACAGATTTCTAGTCTTTTACGTCAAGATCTAGTCTTTTTTGCAACCAATTACTAATCGCTTTATAGACCTCATCTTTTTCTTCTTCCAGTAAAATTTCATGACGCAAATCAGTAAACAAAACAAGAGACACATCTTTGATTCCAGCCTCATCAAGTTCTTTTGCAACTTTTCTAGGACCTTTACCAAAATCCCCTACTGGATCTTGTTCCCCACTGATTACTAAAATCGGTAAATCTTGGTCGATATTTTGTGCCCAGCCATTCCGATTTGCTCCATCAACTAATCGAAATAACGTATAAAAACCGTTATTGGTGAATGTAAAACCTGTTAACGGATCTTCTTCATAACGTCTTACATTTTCTTGATTTTTACTTAACCAATTAAAGCTTCCAGCTTCTGGAAATTGCTTGCTAAAAGAGCCAAAAGCCATATGATCCAACCATTTATTTTGTTTTTCTGGAACAGTTAGATTCAAGCCTTTCGTTAGAGAAAGGGCTACTGATAACATCGAAGCATTTTTACCTGTTCCCATAAAAATAGCACCGCTGATGTCAGATTTATATAGTTGTAAATAATTGCGCAAAGCAAATGAGCCCATACTATGACCCAACATAAAATGAGGCAAGTCTGAATAAGTATGTTCGATCCACTCTTTGACCTGATGAATATCTTCCAGGACAAAAGTTACTGGCTCTCCTTGTGCGAAGTATCCATGTTTTGGTTGATCGCTTGCTACAGATTCACCATGCCCTAAATGGTCATGGCCAACCACAATAAAACCTAAATTATTTAAATATTTAGCAAAATCATGATAACGCTCAATATATTCTGCCATTCCATGGATGATTTGAACCGTTCCGATTGCCTCTTTATCAGGTTCCCAACAGATAAAATGACTTGTAGTTGTTTGATCGGATGACAAAAAAGTATTATGTTTCATATTCTTCCCTCTTCTCAATTGATAGTATTTATTATAAAGTATTCTTAGTAAATGAAATAGTCTAATGTGCATTTTCTTTTAAGATTATTTCTTATTTAAGCGGAGGAAGAATAAAGATGAAAATTCAACTCATTGGCGCCTCTGGTACTGGAAAAAGTACTTTGGGAAATTATATTGCTGAAAAAAAGCAGATCAAGTGGATCGATACGGATGACTATCTTTGGAAAGATGAGAATTTTTCTGAGAATTATCCAATCCAGCAGCGCTTAAAAATGTACCATGATGATCGTGAAACATTCGAGCACTTTGTCGTTTCAGGCTCAGTATTTTCTTGGAATCCTACTGGTTTTACGGATCGAGATCTTTTAGTTTTTCTCATGTTAGATGACGAGCAACGATTCCAGCGTTTAATAAAAAGAGAAATAGTTAGAGGCGGTATTGACTCACTCTGGTTAGATGAACAAGGACACCAAACCAATGACTTTTTAGAGTGGTGCAAAACGTATTATACCGCTCAAACGCCTTCTGATATTGGGACATTTGCTGAGCATAATTATCAAATCGCCCATTCCAAAAGCCCAGTTTTAAAACTCGATAGTAATCAATCTTTAGAAGTTTTATATCAATCAATCATGGATAGCCTAAAAAATATCCCTTAATGACTCAAAGTCTCCCACAAAAAGTTAAATCAAAAACCTAACTTTTGTCACTATATTTACTATTACAATAACGAATACCTAAAAAGAAAATGGACTGAAAAAATCCCATCCAATTTTTAAACTAACTCAATTCGCTACTTAACGATCAATTTTAATGCACTCAAAAAGGAGTGGGTTTCTCCACTCCTTTTGAGTAACTTAGTAGGCATCCAATTTTTGTTTTTGTTTCTCGAATGTTTCAGTAATTTTCTTTCCAAACTTTCCTTTGACTGCACCTTGTAACCCAGTAGTTGTTTGAGAAATTGAAGCCTTTGCTTCTTCTAATGTAGATTTACCTTCTGTTTTAACCTTATTTTTTTTACTGTTACTTTGTTGCAATGTCGCCATTCCTATTGCTCGAACATTCGTTTTTTGATTCTCTTTTTCAATTTTTTTTAAGAGATCATTCAACATCTCTAACATGTTTTAACTCCTATCACTTTATTTATTTTCTTCTATCAACTTTCGGAGGTCTCTATAATATTTTTCGTCAACATCTTCTTGCTTTTGTATAATTGCCTTACGTTCTTCACTTAATATCTCGAGATATTCCTCTTCTCTTTGTGCAAATTCTCGTAGTGCTTGATTCAGCGGTTCATCGTCTATGGCAAAATCTTGCAGATAATAGTACAAAGATTTCCGTGACTCCTCAAAAAGCTGTTCCCCTTTTTTTCGATAAGCCTTGATGTCTTGCTCTTGTTCTTCCAATTCTTGACGTGCTCTAGTATAATTTATTTTCAGCTTCTCTTCATCCAAAAAGAACACCCCACTTCTATAATCGGACCTTTAATTGTTGGGCTAACTCTTGATCTTTTTGAACAACAAGGTCTATTTGCCCTTTGATTTCATTTGCTAATATATCAAAACTTTCTCCAATTTCTTTTGCTTCATTTATTTTCTCTCTATATTCTTCACTGGGGTCACTAATCACAGTTGACTGAGTAGTACCAACACTTGATAATGCTTCTTCAATTTCAGATCCACTTAACTTCGACGCACTACCTCTTGCTTTGGTTAAGCCGGTATTCCATAATTTTTCAGCATCTTCTATTGCTTCTTGGTAGAGAATTATTACGTTAGCCATTGCCAGTTTCAATGAACGCGAAGCTGTTTCTACTACTGAATTAGCCTGACTCGCGTCAAGATAAAATTGTTCATTTGATGATAATCCTCCACCGCTGGATCTAAAAAGCGCTTCAAGAGCTTTCAAGGCATACATACTTGCAACAAATTGTGTCATTAATACACGTTCTGCCTGTTGTCTCATCGCCTTTTTATTGTATTTATTGTTAGGAATGATTAAATTACCATTATCATCAAACTTCCATACACTTAAGCTGTGATAAGTTAACGGATTATCTAGTCCCATTTCAAGACTCACTTTAATTTGTGCCCCAGTTCCATTTCCCATTAAATTCCCAATCGCACTATCACCACGATTACGATAATTGGTTAGCATTCCTGGATTATTTTTGATCCATTTTTTTGCATCAGCAGATAATATGCCATAAGGGTCTGGACCATTAAATCCCACATTCCGCCACTGATTTTCAGATGCAATCATTAATGCCAGATATTCTCCTAAGGAATGACCGGTTGTCGTAATAATAGCATTGGGGTATTTTTCTGATATAATATCTGCAAAATCTTGGGCAGTGATTGCTTGTCCTGCAGTTTCAAGGTAGGGATTTACAGCTAACTGTTTATCTCCTCCAGCAACTGTTTGTATATCAGTTGCACGATCTTTAGCATCAGAAAAATTCGTCCCTGCATAAGCGATAACGACTTGTGAGGTATCTACATTTCCAGCATCATCAACTGGTGCTACTGCCATAGCTTGCATGCCGTTGTCTGTGTTGTCTTCTGCTTTTAAGACTTTGTAGCCTTGCGTTAATTCACCGCCTTTAATAATATCGCCTTCTCTCCATGACTCAATTTTATCCTTCTTAGCTTTATTTTTATCAACTAAATAAACTTCATCAGCTAAATTATTTAAATCTTTTTCATTGATCATTATTGATTACCCTCCGAATACAAAACTTCAACATTCATTAGGTCTTCATCTCCTTTTTTACTTCTTTCTTTCAGATGAAAAGTATCTGGATTAGAGCGAATAGTTGGCTTATTTGCTGACGACAAATTTCTCATAGAAAAATTTAATTTATTAATATTATTAATGTCTGCACTTAGATGCCAAAATCCAGTCTCATTCGTTTGAGTTAATTTTTTAAATTCAATTTTTCGTACACCCTCATAATTTTGAACAATATATAACGCAATTTTTTGCTCTGCACTTTGTTTCTCCTGTGTTTCTTTTTCCTGTTGCTTATCCATATAGTTTTTCCCTCCAATTACTAAACATAACGTAATAATAATTCCCAAAACAAGAACTACTTTTTTATTCATACTATCCACCTTTTCTATAGATCAAACTTTTTTCAACACTATGTACAATAAGAATATCATAATCATTATATTCCTTTGGAATATAAGGCTTGTCTTCTTTACCAGTATCAACCCAATAGGATTGTTCCGCCAACCACCTCAATTTATCGTCAGATGTCATCTTATCCTCTTATAAATTTAATTTCAATTTTTTCCAAATCGACTGGTGCATCTTTTTTATTTTCTGATTTTCTTAATTTTTCGAATACGCTTACGGGATTCAAACCTACCAAACCGTTTGGTGTATCAAACTCCGTCATGTCATTAACTGTTATTCCAGTTTTAAATTTTTCACTTTCATTTAACTCAAGATAAAGAGTTATACTCCCTGTATTATTATCTTTAGAGACTTTCAGAAAAGTAATTTCTGAAATATAATAACTTCTTGCAATCCATGTTGCTACATTTATTTGTTGATTTTCCGTAATATTTACATATTTTTTTCTCATATAAATGCTCCCTCCAATTACTAAACATAACGTAATAATAATCCCTAAAACAAGAACTACTTTTTTATTCATACTATCCGCCTTTTCTATATATCAAACTTTTTTCATAACATTATGTATAATAAGAATATCATAATCATTATATTTCTTACATCTTTTTTTCACTTTAACGCAAATTAATTGATAAATTATACCTTTGATAAATTATGTCTTCTGCTAGAAAGTACTTCTTAGAACACTCAGTCAGTCTTTAGCATCAGAAAAATTCGTCCCTGCATAAGCGATAACGACTTGTGAGGTATCTACATTTCCAGCATCATCAACCGGTGCTACTGCCATAGCTTGCATGCCGTTATCTGTGTTGTCTTCTGCTTTTAAGACTTTGTATTTTTGAGACAAGCCTTTTATATCTGCTGGATTAAAAATTGTACCAGTTTTAGGATGAAATGGTACATCATCTTTTTTTGAATCTATCCACAGATAATCTATTATAGTCCTCTTCACTAACCATATCCTACTCCCCTCCAATTTAGCCTTTTCATTTATAGTAATTCACTTTAAGTTTTTCGACTTTTTTCGCTTCTTCTTTTAGATTTAACTCTATGTTATCACTACCAAAAGCCCATATTTCTTTTTGTTTAATTTTTACAGACGCTCCAACTTTCCATTTAGAATTATTATTTATATAGAAAAAGTAATTTCTATTTTCTGTCGCATCCGATTGGTTTGTTGGTGCTCTATAAAATGTAATTTCTTCTATTTCTTTATCTTCTGGATCTAGATACCTTTCTGAGAACGCCTTTGATATGTTCTCTTCTATTTTTTGATCTAATTCTTTTTTATCCATATAACCTTCCCCTCCAATTACTAAACATAAAATGATAATACCCCCTAAAACAAGAACTGCTTTTTTATTCATACTATCCACCTTTTCTACAAATAAACATTTTTTATAACACTATGTACAATAAGAATAGCATGAACATTCTATTCCTTATATCAATTTTTTTACTTTAACGTAAATTAATTGATAAATTATGTCTTCTACTAGAAAGTACTTCTTAGAACACTCAGTCAGTCTTTAGCATTAGAAAAATTAGTCCCTGCATAAGCGATAACGACTTGTGAGGTATCTACATTTCCAGCATTATCAACTGGTGCTACTGCCATAGCTTGCATGCCATTGTCTGTGTTGTTTTCTGCTTTTAAGACTTTGTATTTTTGAGATAAATTTTCATCTTCAAAAATTTGTCCATCTTTAACAGGTATTCGACCTTCTTTTTTTCTCTTGCAACATCAAAGCTATAAGCTTTATCTGCTAAATAATTATAATCTTTATCTGTTGCCATACTCTCCTCCGTAATTCACATTGACATTACTTAAATCTATAGAAATGTTTTTTTTTGCTCTCTTTTCTAAATGAAAATCATTTTCATTGTAAGCTAAATGAAAATCATCCTTCTTTTCTAATGTGTTAAGATCAAATTGGACAACTGAATTTGAATTGATAGTTGTAACAACATGCCACGATCCTGTTTCTTTTATCTGTGAAAACTCTCCAAATTCAATCTCTTTTATCTCTTGATAATTCTGAACTATAAATAATGCAATTTCTTTCTTGACTTCTAACTCTCTTTGCTCAGTATTTTTAATCTTCATATAGTATTTCCCACCAACTACTAAACATAACGTAATAATAATCCCTAAAACAAGAACTACTTTTTTATTCATACTATCCGCCTTTTCTATATATCAAACTTTTTTCATAACATTATGTATAATAAGAATAGCATGAACATTCTATTCCTTACATCAATTTTTTTACTTTAACGCAAATTAATTGATAAATTATGTCTTCTACTAGAAAGTACTTCTTAGAACACTCAGTCAGTCTTTAGCATTAGAAAAATTCGTCCCTGTATAAGCGATAACGACTTGTGAGGTATCTACATTTCCAACATTATCAATAGTAGATTATCTTTCTATTTTAATACACGAAAAAAGAAGTGGATTTCTCCACTCCTTAAAAGTCTAACTTTGCAGGGTCACTACAACCACTTAACCCTCATCATAAAGGGTATTTTTTCTTTTATTGTAATGTAATCATAGGGTTTACTGATTGATCCACTACAATTTCTTCTGTTCCATAACGTTCACCTAAAACATACTTAGCCATATGGATCGTACGATCACTCATTCGCTCTAGGTTGGATGCTATATCAATAAATAGCACTCCATCAGCCGCTCGACCTTTACCGCTATTCATGATAGAAATATATTTTTTGCGAAGCATTTTGACCATTTGATCGATCTGTTCTTCTCGACTCAGCATATGGGCAGCCATTTCTTTGTCATCATTTTCAAAAACAACTAAAGAATCACGAATATTTTTCAAAACTTTCTCAAATAAATCGACCACATCTTCATCATACAAAATCAGTGTATCACGTTCAGAAACTTTACCAGCTTTTTTCTCTTTGGCTTTTTGTTTCTTTTCAAGATGGATCGCTTCATTGAGATTTTGAATAATATTCCGGCAATGATCGCCGATTCGTTCTAAATCCTTTGTTAACTCCAACATCATCGTTTGCTCATGACTTTCGGAAATCGTTAATTCTGTTGCCGAAAGTTGTACCAAGTATTCAGTCAAGCGATTATCCGTATCATTGATCGCAGTCTCATACTGGCTTGCATTTTCCTTGTCGATACTGTCTTGTTTCTCATAATAAGATTTTGTTGCTTCAAAGGCACCTAAAACATATTCACCCATTTGTAATAGTTCGATTTTAGCTTGATTCAATGCTAAGGTAGCCGAATTTTGAATAATCGATTCATTTAGATTTGATGGTTTAAAATCAATACTTTTATCTTTACCAGGAATAATTTTCCTGACAAGCCACTCGATTTTGTCGATAAACCAAAACTGGATCAACAAATTAGAAATATTGAATAAACCATGAGCAACCGCGATCTGCATTGCAGGTTTTAAATCCAACAAGCTAGAAATACGTACCACAACCGCTGTAAATGGCGTCAGTAACGTCGTAAAAATAATCGCTCCAACTAGATTAAAGATTACATGAGAAGCCGCAGTCCGCTTCGCAGCGACACTGACGCCTAACGCTGCGATCACAGCAGTGATTGTTGTACCGATATTGTCGCCAAACAAAATTGGCAGTACTGCACCAATTGCTAAACTCCCTTGGCTATACAATTGCTGTAAGATCCCGATCGTCGCACTAGAACTTTGCAAGACCATTGTAAGCAAGGTTCCGATCCCCACACCTAGAATAGGATGATGAGAAACATCTACCATTAAATCTGCAAATTGAGGCAAGGTACTTAACGGTGCCATCCCTTCTCCCATCAACTTTAGTCCATAAAATAAGCAACCAAAACCAAATAAAATTTGCCCTACATTATTGACTCGCTCTCTTTTAGAGAAAAACAGTAAAATCGATCCCACACCAATGATCGGTAACGAATATGAGCTTAAATTAAACCCAATAATAAATGCAGTTACTGTCGTGCCGACATTCGCCCCCATGATTACCCCGATCGCTTGACGTAATGACATAAACCCAACACTGACCAACCCCACTGTCAAAACCGTCGTCCCAGAACTACTTTGAATAATTGCTGTCACGATCAATCCGGCCAATACAGACCTTAGTGGTGTAGATGTAAAAGTGTTCAAAATTTCCCGTAGCGAATCCCCTGCAGATTTCTGCAGACCATCCCCCATATACTTCATACCGAATAGAAAAATCCCTAATCCTCCGAGAAAAGGAAATAATATTTCTTGATAGGACACACTTGTTCCTCCTTTATTTTAAAAGCTGAAGAGGCTTGTTCTGCCTTGTCTGAAAAATAGGAAAAATCGACTGGATGCTTTTTATCACATCAACTCCATTTAAGAGTACAGAAAAACACCCCTCTTGTAAATAAAATATCTGTTTTTTTCATAAGAAAATTAGTTAGTCCTTGATCAACTCATCATAAAAACAAAAAAAGCGCTGAAAGTAATCACTTCCAGCGCCTAAACTTACAATGAAAATCAAACCATCAACATATAAACACCAGAAGCAATAGCCGCACCGATCACAGGTCCAACGATAGGAACCCATGAATAGCTCCAATCAGAATCCCCTTTTGTTGAAATCGGTAATAATTGATGAGCTAAACGAGGACCAAAATCACGTGCTGGATTGATTGCATACCCTGTAGGTCCACCTAAAGACAAACCAATCGATAAAATCAATGCTCCAACAACTAATGGATTTAAACCATCTGTAAAACTATGTTGTGAGAATGAAAGTAATCCTAAAACTAAAACGAAGGTACCAATTACTTCTGTAACCATGTTCGCTGGATAATTACGAATAGCAGGTCCTGTAGCAAAGGTTCCTAAAATCGCTCCTTGGTCTTCTGTTGCTTGCCAATGAGGTAAATAAGCCAACCACACTAAAACTGCCCCAACAATTGCGCCAAGAACTTGCGCTACAACAAACGGTATAACTAAACTCCATTCAAAACTTCCCGTCATTGCCATTGCGATCGTCACCGCTGGATTTAAGTGAGCAGGCCCCATATAGCCTGCAACATAAACGGCAATCGTCACTGCCATCGCCCAACCAAAAGCAATCACGATCCAACCAGATGCTTCGGCTTTACTTTTCTTTAAATTAACTGCCGCACATACGCCGTCACCTAAAAGAATCAAAATCATCGTGCCTAAAAACTCACTGAAAATCTGTGTCATATTTGAAGTATCCATTTTACTTCGTCCCTTCTTTCAATGTACTCAAGTCAGATTCTGCAATTAATTGATTTAGCTCATTGGTATAGTGTTCTTTTTGCTCTTTGGACCAATTATAATAATGACTCATTTCAGAAATCACACCTTCTTTGACTTCATCCAGCGTATCTCTCATAAAGAGCAAATGATTTGTTCTACGTACAAGATAATCCGCAGGTGTCAGTGCCATTTCATTTTCTAATGCATAGTGCAATGCTAAGGTTTCAGCTAAGCTTAAACCTGTTACCACTTCCGTTGTAGAAATTTTTTCAAAAAGTTCTGTTACATTTGAGCCATAAAGATGAGCAAGATATTCTGCTTCTTCTTGGCTCAAACCTTTTTCCATCCCTAATGCGGCCAGATCATTCAACTCATTTTCCACGTTTGCGGCATCAAGATTTCCTCCTGAAACAGGATACGTTTTAGAATCGATCAACTCAAATGTGCAATTAAATTCTTCTTTCAAAATACGTTGGATTTCTTTCAACGCACCTTCTGCCATCTTGCGATAATCTGTGATTTTCCCACCTGATAATGTCAATAATCCATCATCTGAGCGTTCTAGCAAACTACCGCGGGAAACAGCTGAAGGATTTTCCTTGCTTTCAGCCAATGAATCTTCTAAGTGATTCAACACATTTTCGACATCAAAACGTGTTGCTTGCTGATTTTTATATTTCTCAACAATAGTGATAACTTGATCGAAACTTTCATCAGAAACTTTGCCATTATTGCCGCCATTATAATCAGAACCGCCATTTTCTGAAATCAATGGTCTAAGACCAGCCCAACTAGCTTCAATGTCATCGATTGTTACGTTGGCTTTAGGATAATGACTGTTGACGATTTCCAGTAAATAATCAACGTCTTCTTGGGTAACAGTTGGATGTTCATAATCCCCCGTATAATCTGTATCTGTTGTGCCAAAATAGGTTTTCTTCTCTCTAGGAACCACGAAAACCATTCGACCATCATGCTTTCCAGTATCAAAATAAGTTGGTTGAGGTACGTATAATTTGCTGCTGTCCACAACAAGATGAACCCCTTTTGTCGGACGCATTTGTGGCACTAGATTTTCTTTCGTATCTAACCCTCGCACTTTATCTGACCAAGGTCCTGTTGTATTGATTATAACTTTCGCCTTGATGTCAAACTGCTCACCTGTTAGGATATCTTCTGCTTTTACACCAATGATTTTGCTCTGATCATTTTGAATGAATCCAACGGCTTTGACTTTACTGACCATCAGTCCGCCATCAGATGCGGCACGTTTGATATTTTCAATTACCAGACGAGCGTCGTTATTTCTAAAATCAAGATAAACACCGCCGCCTTGCAGACCTTCACTTTTCAACTGAGGTTCTCTTTCCAGTACTTCTTCTTTTGTTAACGTATAATTTTCGTACTTAGTTCCGATCACATTTGCCAAACGATCATAAAGATCCATCGCCACTTTGACCGAAAACATATTAAACGTTGCTTTTGGTTCATCATAAATCGGTAAAAGCATTGGGTCTGGCTTTGGAATATGAGGCGCAATCGCTTGAACAACTGCGCGCTCTTGGACTGTATCTGCAACAACTTCTACATCAAAATTTTTCAAATAGCGTATTCCACCGTGAACTAGTTTAGTGGAACGAGAGGAAGTTCCTTCTGCAAAATCCTGCATTTCGATCAAACCAGTTTTCATACCAGCAGCACTTGCTTGTAAGGAAACACCAGCTCCTGTAATACCGCCGCCAATGATCAATAAATCTAATTCTTCAGACTTCATCTTTTCAATAGATGCTTGTCTTGTTTTAATTGAAAATGACATACCATTCACTTCTTCCTTTATTTTGATTTATGTTTGAACATTTGTGTGGCTGCGACTGCTTGTTGCCACCCTTCATATAAATCATCCCGTTCTTCATCAGGCATTTTAGCTTCAAACACTTGTCCATCTTCATAAAATTCTTTTAACTCATCTAAGTCTTTCCAAAAACCAACTGCTAAGCCGGCTAAAAAGGCTGCACCCAATGCAGTTGTTTCTAGATTTTGAGCTCTTTGAACGGATGTATTTAAAATGTCTGCTTGAAATTGCATAAGCAAATCGTTATTAGCCGCTCCGCCATCTACTTTCAAGATTGGGATAGCGATTCCTGTATCCTTTTGCATCGTATCAATGATGTCTCTTACTTGATAAGCAACCGCTTGCAAAGTAGCTTTTACAAAATCTTCTCTCGTCGTTCCTCTTGTTAAACCAAAAACAGCTCCCCGTGCATCTGAATCCCAATAAGGTGCGCCAAGTCCTGTAAAAGCAGGTACGACATATACTTCATTTTTATTATGTGATTCTTTTGCTACAGCCTCAGATTCAGCAGCAGTTTGAATCATCTTCAAGCCATCACGCAACCACTGAACGGCAGAACCTGCTACAAAAATACTTCCTTCTAAAGCATAATACACTTTGCCATTGATCCCATAACCGATTGTTGTTAATAAATTATTATCAGAAAGCTGAGGTTTTTCACCTGTATTCATCACGATAAAGGAGCCTGTACCATACGTATTTTTTACCATGCCAGGTTCAAAAGCCATTTGTCCAAACAACGCTGCTTGTTGGTCTCCTGCCATACCTGAAATAGGAATTTCACTGCCATAGAAATGATAATTTTTCGTCAATCCATACACTTCTGAATTCGATGTCGCTTTCGGCAGCATTACACGTGGAATATTCAGAATATCTAAAATATCTTGATCCCAATCTAGATCATGAATATTGAATAACATCGTACGACTTGCATTGGAATAATCTGTTACATGAGTTTCTCCGCCAGTCAATTTCCAAACCAACCAAGTATCGATCGTGCCAAATAATAGCTCGCCTTTTTCAGCTCTTTCTTGTGCCCCTTCTACATTATCTAAAATCCAGCGAACCTTCGTCGCTGAAAAATAAGCATCTACGATCAATCCCGTTTTTTCATGGATCATGTCACCATGTCCGTCTTCTTTTAATTGATCTGCAATCGGTGAAGACTGACGCGATTGCCAAACGATTGCATTATAAATCGGTAATCCTGTTAATTTGTCCCAAACAACCGTTGTTTCACGTTGGTTGGTAATACCGATTCCGGCGATATCAGAAGGTTTGACACCTGACTCGATCAAAGCACCTGCGATAACTGACTGAACGGAATTCCAAATTTCATTTGCGTTATGTTCTACCCAACCAGCTTTAGGAAAAATTTGCGTAAATTCTTTTTGAGAACTGCCAATGTTATTCCCTTTTTTATCAAAAATAATTGCTCTTGAACTTGTTGTTCCTTGGTCGATCGCCATGATATACTTTTGTTCTGTCATTGTTGATTCCTCCTAATGTTTAAAATCCGAAGTGTTAGCCCATTTCATTAGATCAAATAAAAACATAATAGACACAAACTCTCTCTTTTTCCTCAGAAACTAGCTACAATTTGAAAACGCTTTATATTTCATGTATTTATAATATACGCAAATGCTTTTATAAAAACGTCATCTTTTTTTTTATTTCAAAAATAAATGAAAGTTTTTCTGAATAAACCCATCCTACTAACGAAAAAGCCAAAAATAAAATAGCGAACTATCTTTGTTTTTGGCTTTTTCCTCTTAACTTATCTTTTATTGTGCAGTTCTCGAATCTTCATTCTGATTTGATTGATATCATAAGACGATCCTAGTTCTGAAAGCACATAAACCTCTTTAGCAGAACGGTAGGAACTGGGCTGCATGATATTTGTGATCATCAGATCGTAGGTCATTTTCGAATCGTAAGGCTCAATGGTCAGGCCATTTAAATTTTTCAAGCTCAAGACCAATACCTGAGTCATTACTTCTTTATACAAATGATCCATCTTCAAATCAATTCCGATTCGAGTTTCACCGACAATTTCAAAATCAATGATTGCAAGAACACTAAGATACTTAACAAGCGACCATTCATGTAAACTATTGCCTTTTTCATAACGTTCTCCAAAACATTCCAAACTCCTGTCTAAAAGGGTGTGAGAAAACTCCGCCAATTGATGACTGGACAAATTCTGTTCCTTTTGCCAAATATTTTCCCGATCAAACAGCTCTAGCTCTCCTTTGAAAAAGTAAAGCCGACTATGAATCTGAGAGAAATAATAAAAAATCTTCTTCTCAAGGTTCGGGAAAAATTTTTGTGGGCGATAATACAAAATCACATGCTCTAAGACAAACGTATCCGCTAGTGATGTTGGTGTACGTCTTCCTCGAATCAAACTATAATCAGCAAAATCAGATTCCGACAAAACCGACATACTTGTTAAAAAGATAAAATGCAGTAAACTTTCTTCTTCATCGATTTCAAGAGGATATCGACTAAAGAACCGTAAAACAAAAGAACGAACTGTTTGAAAAAAAGGATCTTGTTCATATACTTGACTTTTGCTGTATAATTCTTTAAATGTTTTTGGCTGTACTACGATTCTTTTCTTACTGATCGTCAACCACAAACTGATTTTTAATTTACTATGCTCTTCAAAAGTAAGAGACAACGCTTTTTCTAGTGCTTCGATGATCCTCAGATTTTGAACGGTCAATGTTTTTTCCTGATGGACTTCATAAGGTGTCAAAAACCAATAAATTTGAAAATAAAAATAACGAATCTGCAACTCTTCCCCTTTTAATTGACCATTGCGGATTTTAAGATCGAATTCTTTGAGCAACAAATTTAACTCTTTGATTTTTCTGAATAAAGAAGACTCGCTGATCATAAATTTAGTCGTCAACTGAGCAATCGTAAATTCACGATAATGAAATAAATAATCAATCAACTGAAACTTGATCGATGCTCGAACATAATCTTCTATAACCTTACTAATAGAAAACTGATCTGACATATGGATCGCCACCCATTGCCCGTCATAAAACAGTGAGCAGTCTTTTTCGTATGGTTTCAAATAATAGCCTAGCTCTTTTAAATCACTTTCAAAAGAAGCTTTTGATACTCCTGAATAATCCAATAACTCAGTATCCTTGATCCGGCCACCAGCTAAGATCACCTTCTTTAAAATCCCAATTTCTCTTGCTTCTTTTTTATCTAATAAGGCTTCAATCTTCATCCGCTTCACTCCACAAACCTTCAAAACCTAGCTGGTTCGTGATATCTATCACGTTGGAATAATAAGGATGATATAAAAAATCTTTTTGATAAAAAGCTTCTAAGGTTTGCCCCGTTTGGATTCCAAGTGCCAATGTATTGATTTTCTCCAAGATATCCGCTTTTGAAACCAATTGCGCACCTAATAATTTATGACTTTCTTTTTCATAAATAATTTTACCGAAAATTGTTTCACTACCAGAAAATAAAGAGCTTTTTTGCTGAACATGAGCAACCGAAATAGGCTGGTCATGAAATAATCCTTCTGCTTCCGTCAATCCTGTACTCGCTATATAATAGTCCACAAGTTTTGTCCCGATCGTCCGAATTGAGCCGACAAATGGCGTAGTTGCTTCTACAAGATTTTGAGCAACAACTAGTCCCGTTCTTACGGCATTGTTCACTAATGGGATGTAAAATGTTTCCTTAGACAAACTGTACGGCACTTGAATACAATCACCGATCGCAAAAATATCTGCTTGGGACGTTTGCAAATACTCATTCACAAAAACGGTCTGGTCCGTGTGTGTTCTGATGTGTTCATCTAAATAAGCTAAGTCAGGGCGAACATTCATCGCAAAAATAGCACTATCACATACTAATTCAGATTTTTTTGTTTCGATCAAAAGACCTTCGTCCGTATCCGTGACTTTTTCTACGGTTTCATCAAAATGAAACATCACACCACGAGCGGCCATTTCAGCTTGTACCGGCTGAATCATTTCTTCATCGAAATACTTAAAGAGCAAATAATCCATCCGCTCAAACAGATGCACTTCTTTGCCTTTTTTTAGCAACGTATCTGCTGCTTCTCCGCCAATTTGACCACCGCCGATCAGTGCTACTTTATTACTATTTTCTAAGTGGTTGATCGCATCCAACACCCCAGGTAAAAATTTATATTTTAAAACCTTTTCTGAATCACTACCAAGAATTTTCTGCGACCATTGACTTGAACCTGTTGCTAAAATCAATTTATCAAATGACATAAAAAAGTCTTCATCCTGTTTTTCATATTTGATGATATGCTGTTTTGAGTCCATGCCAACTACTTTTGCACTCATCAGCAAAGTAATCTCGTTGTCGATTAATTGTTGTTCCGAAATAAACTGAGCCGTTTCGATCGGGTCGATCCTCTCATTAAAATAAAGATTGATACCGCCTGGTAAGTAGCCGATGGTTTGTTGTTTCTCGATTAAATGGATTTCAGCTGTGGGATATTTTTTTCTGATCGCTAAAGCAGCTGATACTCCAGCAAATGAAGCACCAATGATTACGACTTTCACAGTAAAACCTTCTTTCTAAGTAAACCGTTTTCCTAAAGAATAGCATACCCCTACTCTTAACGCATAGAAATAAGCTGATATATTTCATAGACAAAAAAAGATCTGTCTGCTCAGTATAAAAAGAGCAGACAGATCACGTTCACTTGTATGATTCCATTTTACTTATCTTTCATAAAATCTTGAATTGCTTGAGCATTTTTTTGTTCATCAAGTTCGATCACGCTTCCTGATTCCGTATAATCATTAAAATTCCATGATCCTTCTACTGGAACTGAAAGTGATTTTAAGGGCTTCACTTTTCCAGAAAGAAAATCCTTCGCCAAATCGATCAATAAACTTGTTGGTACATTTGTATCGATTTTGCCGACCATTTTCCCAGCAACTTGAGGAAGTTCCCAGACTGGAATCAAATCTTTAGATTGCTCAACTAGCGCATCCATCACTTGCTGCTGGCGTCTGATTCGACCGAAATCGCCTTCTTCATCCATTCTAAAACGAGCATACTGCAATAAACTATTCCCATGCAAGGTTTGCTTTCCTTTCAGAATATCCACACCATCTAAGTTAATATCTTTTTCAGCATCGATTGTTACCCCTTTTGGATAAAGTTCATCAATGATGTCACTAAATTCTTTAAAGTCCATGACAACATAATAATTGATCGGTAAATCAAAGTTGGTTTTCAAGACATCTTTTGTCATTTGTGCGCCGCCATATGCATAGGCTGCATTTATTTTATCTTGCCCGCCATCAGGGAACGTTACATAGCTATCCCTCATGATTGAAATCAATTTAGGCTGTTTGGTTTTCCCGTCATAGTGAGCGACCATCAACGTATCTGAGCGTCCTTGGTCTTCATCATCATCTCTAGAGTCATTCCCAACGACCATGACCGTTAGTTCTTTGTCACTCGTTTGTTCATCACCCGTAAAATTTTGGTTCTTATTAGGAAGTTTTGATTCACTCTCCTCTTTGGCTGTTTGGAAGGAAATCGCCGCATAACAGCCTGCGCTTACAATCACCAGCAGAATTGATAACAGGGTAATAATCATTATTTTTACAGATTTTTTCATTGTTTATTCCTTTCTACAGCTCTATTCATTTCTTGGATAAAAGAAAAATCCCCGCACCAAGAAAACTCAGCGAAGGGATTAGATTACAAAGTTTAAATACATGGCATTCGCCACTTACTTATAACTTACCATGATCTTCTCTTCGTTGAGTTTTAGCACTATATAACGTAAAAAGCATTGCTTTTAGCTACTTTGGAAAACGCCTTAATTCGACGAATTCTGTCCTACCCGTGCCTGTCTTTCGACATTTCTGAGCAGTAGCCTATGTTTATATAGGAGCCTCACCTAACAAGTATTTAATTCATTTTAAACTATAAGCGTATCGTATCACAAAGTCAAATTAAATTTTATATAAGAGACTCACTTTTACAACTATGTTATTTAATTGAAAGTACATTACATCTAAAGCTACATTAGATACCCTACATAATAAACAAATATTCCAAACTAAAAAATCTTTACATTTTCTTAAATAATAGCTATTTTCTATCAAATCGTAACTTTCCATAGACAGACAAGGGTTTATCTGTTTCAATGTTTAAAGGACCTAACATTGGGAGGATAAATATGGAAAATTTTTTAGAGAAACAACAAGAATTCTTTTTCAGCTTTTTAACAGATAGTATCGATAATTTTCTATTAGATCATTCTGATGATACCTTTTATGTATTTGCTTTAGACTGCACTATTTATGAAGAAGGTGAAATCAACCTTTACTTTAATACCGTAGACCTTTGGCAAGAAACAACCGATTATTATACAAGTAAAGGTCATACTTCATCACAGTTAGAAGAAATGAAATATAATGCTCGTGACTGGGATGAAAATCAACGTTTTGCCACTCTTCATCTATTTGACGATTGGGTGGAAGACGAACAAGATATTGAAACAGTTCTCGACTGGCTTTGTCAGCAAATAGTGCTCTTAACAGATAGTGAATCATTCGAGCGTATTCCTAAAACAGAAGATTTCAAGGTATTGGTTTACGATCATGATGAAAATCCATCTGACTCACAAGAAAGATTTGAAAAAATCGGAATGTCTGAACTTTTTCAAATAGAATAATAAAAAAGCCTAACTTTTGGGTCTCACAACAGATTGCAAAAGCAGGCTTTTCTATTTTCTTGAAGTTTGTCTTCACCAGCTAAAAAGAAAATGCTAACTCTTCCAAATTAAAAAGTGTTACCAGAATTTCATTTACTTTCTCTGCTAATTTTTTCTCATCTCTGATCTGATCATTTGTTTCGATCTTTGTTGCCTCATTTGAATAAGTCAGAAAATCATATTCTTCTTTAAGTGTGATTTGATAATCAGCTTTTTTATATAATGTATAATCATCAATCTCATCCATTTGATATTCGCGTTTGTAACCATTTTTTAACACAATCGCAGTTAGCAACGTGTTGACCGTCAAAGCTTCTAAGAGAACTGTTTCTTCATCTAATTTCAATGTATAATTTTCATCTTCAATAATGCCGCAAGCATTACAGCCTCCATCTAATAAGTTGACCGTTCTAGTGATTATCGCTCTTTTCATCTGTACAACTCCTTCCTTCTATTTCTAAACACATTATATCAAAAGCAAAACGCTAATGAGACACTATTTTTCCTAAAAAAAATCATTACACACAAATAAGGCTTTTTTTAAATAAAATAAATAGTAAATGACGATAATAACAAATATATTTTAAACATTATGAGAAATTACTCATATATATTTACTTTATATTTACTTTAGATAATAATATAGACAAGCTACTGTTCATAAAACAGTAGCAAAAAAGAGGAGGTATTTTTTATGAAATTTTTTAAAGGTATGATGGTTGCAGGTTTAGCAATCAGTTTATGTTCTGCTAGTTTAGCAACAGTATCAAGCTCAGCAGATGCAGCAACAGTGGTGGAGTCAAATTACAATAAGACAGTTACTTTATTCAATAAAGCGGACATCTTAGCGTACACAGGTTTATCATTAACTAGTTCAAATGTATCATCTGTTTATAATGAATTAGTTAAAGCAAGTACATGGGAAGCTGCAGGTTATAGTTCATCACAAGCAGCTGTGATTGCAAGAGATTTTGGTAGAAACTATTACAAATCAGTAAACCTGTTGCAAAAAATGACTTATCAAAATGATTTACATCTTAAAGTTATTTTAATCACTAAAGGCTATGTAAAAGCAGAGTTCGGTTTACAATCATACTATGTTCCAGAAGCGCCAGTTACTCCAGAAAAACCTGAAGAACCTGAAGTTCCTGAAACTCCTGAAGTACCAGAAACGCCTGTTACTCCTGAAAAACCAGAAACACCTGCTGAACAATCTGATTTGAAAAAATTAGAAATTCAAATTAAGTATACTACTGGACAACAAATTCAATTACAATATCAAGTGAATTCTAACGGCACGATCAAAGCTCAATACCAAGATAAATCAAACAAAGTTCAACTACAAGGTAGTGCAGCTGAAGAAAAAATCGAAGGAATCATCGCTGGCTTAGACTTGAAAAATGGTAGTGAAAAAGAAATTACTTCACACATTTTAAACAAATTGGGTCGTGGTTCAAGCTACAAACAATTCCAGTATCAAGCTCAATTTAACGACAATAAACAAGTTAAATTTAAACTTAAATAAGCAATAGAATAATCAATCATCAAAATTAAAAGACCTCTTTTCTATGTTGTAGAAAAGAGGTCTTTTAGTCACTTAATCTGTTTCTTTTTCCGCCACAAAATGTATGACTGAATCAATACTAGTACAACCAATAAAATAATTAGTAAAATCAACCAAAACGGTACTTTACTTTCCACCTTAGGTCCCTTGTTTTCTTCATTGATCTGTTTTGCCTGTTCTCTTGTAATCTCAAACTCATTTTCAAATGTCCATTTTTTACCATCTTGCATAATCTGAGTATTACTAATATATTTTCCAGCTGCTAGTTGTCTTTTGATTGGTACTGGGAAATCCATTACAGAATCAGGTGCCATTTCTAGCCCTTCTTTTTCTAATTTGATCAAAGGAGCTTTATCTCCTTTTTTTTGGATAGTAAATTTTAGATCCATTTTTTTTGAGATTGCTGCATTTTTATTCCGAATAGAATGGATCACAGATATTTTCTTACCTTGCTTTGATTTCGCTACCTTGACTGAATCCATTTCATAATCTGGTAAAATCGTGACATCCGTTTCATTCAGCACAACGCCAACAACATAATGAAATCTTTGTTGGATGGTCACATCTTTATTTTTTGTTTCAGCCTCAGATAGATTTTTGGTAAAACGTAATCCACCCACTATAACACCATCATATTTCTCTTTTGGTATCTTCAAATGAAAGCGAGCAATTTTCGTTTCATACGGCTGTAAAGAAATAGTTGTTTCTAGTACTTTAACCAAAGATTCAAAAGGATATTTCAAGGTTTTATCTTTGACTCCTTTTACCGTATAATCGATCATCCCTTCTTCTGTTGTCGTAGCATTTATTGCGTTGATCGACACTGAGATCGGCGTATCTTCTGGATTCACTAGCTTGACTTGTAATTCTTGTTCCTCTTGCGGCTGCATTTTTAAATCAAAATAAGATTTATTGAAATCGATTTGATTCTGGGGAATCACAGCTTGTACATAAAAACTATTTGTTTCATTACTCTTTTCCTGCGCTAAAATGGTCTTCGCATTGAATAAACCAAATAAAAAAATAAGTCCGACTGAAAATAATATCTTGATGCCCTTTAACCTATAGCAACTATACATATAAATCACACCCTTCAATTTAATCATAAAAAGAGAGCGGAACATACTAATGCTCATTCCACTCTCTTTAAATCACTGTTTGATGTTATGGTGCATCGGCTAATGTCCAGTCGATTGTAGAAGTGTGTTTTCCAAGAGTTGCCATTGCGGCTGGTACATCAAGTGTTACACCTTTACTTTGAGCGTCCGGCCAAGTAAAAGACCATGTCCCTGCCCCAGCACCTGCTGCGGCAGTTGCAAATGGTGACGCAGTTGAAGCGCCACTTGTTAATTTGATTGTATTAACAGGTGTTGGTGCATCAGCATCACTATTCGTTTCAGCTTGGGTATTTTTAAAATTCAAACTAGCATTTGGCAATGAAGCTGCAGCAGAACTATTTTTAAATCCATTCAACTTCCCACTAAGTTTCCAACCAGCATTTGTCCCTCTGGCATCTGAAACAACAACATTGATTGCTTCTGGATTTGTCGGAATGTACGATGCATCATTCACTGAAATCGTTTGTGACGCATAACTGATCGTAGAAACTGCTTCTAAGGTTAAAGCACCTGGGGTAAAAGTGACATCCAAATCAGTTGACTTATTAATATCAGCAGCTGATGCAGATTGTCCTAAAAATAATGTACCAAAAACAACTGATAATAATAAAACTTTTGAACTAGTAGTAACGCATCTTGAACTCTTCATTTTATACACCCTCTCTTTATTGGTGAAGCTTATATTTATTTGGCACCGACAGAAACAATCGTTCTACCGCTTGAAGCTGTTTCAGTGCCAAGTGTTGCCGTTGTATTAAAAGTAATTGATGTGCCAGCTGTTAATTGGCGACTTGAAATATCTAACGTGAACGTACCGTCTGAATTAACAGGTGATTCTTCGTACACATTACCAGGAAATCTTACTCTAACTTTAAATTGAGTTCCTTCTGGAGGATTAACGATTTTTACAGACCCTTTAATCATTGTATCTCCAACAAAAATTGGCATTACAATGGGTGTTGAAACAACATATCCTTCTAGTGAAGGAATCTTGCCAACCGCAAAAACTACGCTTTCACTATTTTTACCTGTGAAGGACAGTGGATGTTCTGCAATCGTAACAAGTCGAAGTGGATTGCCCTCTTTTAGATTTTTATCAGCTACAGAAATGGAGTAAGTACCATCTTTTTCAATCGCTACTTTTCGAGATGAACCATCTAGAAATTGAACTTGGATAAATAATTCAGTCCCTGTTGGAGCATTCTTTGTGTCAACGGAACCTGTGATAAACTTACTGGCCTCATTTACAGTTTTAAATTGTGGCTTTGGCACTTGGTAGCTTTTCAATGGGTCAAGGATCACTTGCTTGATTTCAGGCTCACTGATTTTTGTTCTTTTGCCATCACTTGCTTCTACCACTACTTTTAATTGGTCATTCCCTTGAGGCTGATACTTGCCAAAAGGAATCGTAAAGCTTCCATCTTCATTGATCAATCCAGTTAGACTGGTGTCATCAGGTAACACGACCTTCGCTATAAACGTCACACCATTTGGAACTGGTTGAGTTAAATCAACCTTGCCTTTAAGACTTGGCATCCCTTCTAGAATATCTGCAGTTACTGGTTTTGCAACAACATAATGTATAAAGGGATCCGCTATTACTTGCTTGATTGTTGGTTCACTGACTTTTGTTTGTTTTCCATTACTTGCTTCAATGACAATGTTCAATTGATCATTACTTTGCGGGCGATAGTCACCGAATAAAATTGTAAAATTACCAGTTCCATCTACTGATCCTGTCAACCTAGTTCCATTCGGTAATTCTACTTTCGCTTTAAATGTTACATCTTCAGGTATGGGTTGATTGATCACCACGTTTCCATTTAGGCTAGTTACGCCTTCTACAATATCTCCAACAATTGGTTTTGCGATAGGATAGTTAACAAAAGGATCCGCTATTACTTGCTTGATTGTTGGTTCGCCATTTTTACTATATTTACCGACAGTTGCTTCGATCACAATTTTTAATTGATCATTCCCTTTAGGCTCATAATCACCAAACGGAATCACAAACGTCCCATCTTCATTGACCGTTTCAGATAATATTGTTCCATTTGGTAATTCTGCTTTCGCTTTAAACGTTATACCGTCTGGACTCGGTTTTGCTATAACTACACTTCCGCTAAGACTAGCCATTCCTTCTTTAACATCTTCAACATTAGGTTGTGCGATTGGATAGTCCACAAGTGGATCCTCTTCCACCTTATCGAAATAGAGATTGATTGCATCACCATTTGCATGAATCGTGTTTAGTAATTCTAAATCGATCACTGGTTTATTAACCGCCATCGCAGTCACTTTTGCTTTCTCAGCTGTTACGTCTAAAACTTTAGTAGTGAAATTAAAATCAACATCTCCAAGAACATTAGCTTGTAGGGCTTGTGTTAAGACATCAGATGTTCCATTCGCTATTTTCCCTACAAGATCAAGTAAACTATTGACAACTGGTTTTAATAACTCAAGAACTGGATTCAAAATAGCTAAAAGTCCAGTAAATTTTAATCCAGCAACAGCTTCTTTCAATGGATCAAATAACTTTGCATACGTTGTACGAACATATTGTCCTAAACCATCTGTGAAATCGACCATCACATATTTTCCATCTGGTGATAACTGCCCTTCAACCGTCGCCTGATAGCTACCTAAATCTTGAAGAGAGTTCAGCCCTTCAAACGCTTTTTCCAAAGAATCCAGCTGTAAGCCTAAAGGCTTCGCGAGCCCCAAGAGTCTGGTTACAAGCCCGCCTACTTTTAAGACCAAATCTTTGACTACCGGAACATCACCTGGAACGATCGGTAGTAGTTTAGCATTGGCGTTGATCAAAATCGGTCCATTGATTTTTCCTCGTAATTCTTCTGGAATCGCAAAAACAATGACTTTCGGTGAAGCCAATCCAACATCAGCAACTGCAGTTCCTTTAAAAGAAAGATCTAAATTATATGTAGAATCAGCATTTTTTTCCAACTTAACGCCATCATTGATGACTGTTCCATTGTTGGAAGATAATTGTGTTCCTTTTAAGATACTAACATCTGCTAAATCAGCGGGACTTGCCGCTTCCATAGCACTTACTTCATACTGAGTTTTGTCTCCAATGAAAGGGAGAGAACTTGGTATGATTGCCGCCGCCAACAAAATTGTAACCCCCACTAACGAAACTTTAGAACGGTAAAACCTTTTCATGATTGCCTCCTTGATTTAACGCATAAAGAGTTCTTAGTCTAGGAAAAAGAAATCCTATTGCGAGATGGGATAAAAGTGAATAGCTTATTCAACTTTTAAACAAATTTATCTATTTACTTCTAGGTTAACCTGCTAGACAAATCAGTAATACATGATTGCATTGTAAAGAATACTATCTATATAATTTTATTTCAACTATTACGATTGTATTCATGCTTGATAAATGCTTTTAAATGACATGTTTTATTGATGTAAAGTGAGTGGGAGCAGAAGCAATCCCTTCGGAAATAAACACTCCTGTCCCAACCTCTTTACAAACAATCCACTTAAATAAAAAAATATCCATAGTTCTAAAGATTGTAAACCAGTATTCAACTAGTAAAATAACGAATATTTACTAATCAAAAAATGTAGAAAATTTCCATTAAAAGCCTTTTTAATAACCTATGTGATATAATAATTCAAAAGAGAACACACTTGAAATTGGAGGCATCATTATGGACTATCAAAAAATACTTACATTTTGGTTCGATGAATGTGAACCTAGTCAGTGGTTTAAAAAAGATTTAGTCTTTGATCAATTGATCAAAGACAGATTTTCAGGTATTCATGGAAATGTTTCTCAAGGTGAAAAAGCTTCTTGGCGAAAAACTATTACAGGACGTTTAGCTGAAATCATTGTATTAGATCAATTTTCACGGAATTTATTCAGAGATGAGCCTAAATCTTTCGTTTATGATGGCATGGCTTTAGTTTTGACTCAAGAAGCCATTGCGACAGGCAAATCAGCACAATTATCTACGCAGCAACGTGCATTTTTATATATGCCCTTGATGCATTCTGAATCCTTAGTGATTCACGAAGAAGCGATGAAGTATTTCGGCGAAACTGGTATGGAGTCTTATCTTGAATTTGAAAAGAAACATCGTGACATTTTGATTCGCTTTGGACGATATCCACATCGAAATGAGATCCTAAATAGACAATCAACTAGTGAAGAGATTGCCTTTTTAAAAGAACCTAACTCTTCATTTTAATCATAAATTTAGAGAAAACGGATTACATCACCCTCTCCATATAGATGTCCATGAAACAAAGTGAGAGATTGAGCCATGACTCAAAGAGTCAAGCCCAATCTCTCGTTTTCTTTATAATGTCCAATCAAAGTTGTAATGTTTTTTCAAGTTAAATTCCTGCTGACTTTGTTCAAGAATCCCCAAAAGCTGATCCTCAGGAAACTTGTCAACATTCAAGGTTTTCAAATTGATATAATAATAAAGTTCACTTTCCTCTTCAAACAATAGGGCATACTCATCATTAAAGTCCAGACGATCAAAAAATCCTGAAACAACAATTTGTTCATCCTCACGTTCGATAATCAAACTATCCCTTTTGGCTGATGTTCTTGAAAGACTAACACTATTTGCAATATTAATAACATGTCCTGTACTTGTCGCCCCCTTTTCTATATTGTTTTTTGGAAATATTTCCTGATACGCTTCACTATACAAAAAGGCAATAATTATTCCAATAACCCCAAAAAACATAATAATTCCTATCACTTTTTTTACCATATACTCACTCTCCTTTTTCTGTAAAAATATAGTCATACTCTCTAAATTTTAATCAAACTACAAAATTATGTAGTTTAATATTGAACGTTATTTTATTTAGACACATCAGCTAACCAGTAAAAATACCTCCATTTAACTTTATCAAATAGATTCTTACTATTTGATAATAACTCATCTTACATATAAAAATAAATACTTACTAAAACAATTTTGATTAATGAACCTCGACAATCCTACTTTTTTCCTCTTGATCCTTTTCTCATAGACAATCTTGTTATTATAATTGCTTAAAAAACGAATTGTACCAATTTAACTAAAAAAAGTGCTTGACTATACTATTGATAAAACATATTATTTAAAAGAAATTTAAATAATAAACATAGAAAGAAGTTTAAAAATTGAAAAATATATTTAAAAACAAGCCTTTGTTGACAATTTTAGGTATTTTATTAATCGGCACATTTACTTTATTTAGCTTAAAATCTGTAGCGGATAAAGTTGTCTTATGGGGTGGTGAGGAAAACGTTGAAAAAATCAACAACAACCTAGACCAATTAGATACAATGTTAACTTCAAAAGAAAAAAAAATTACCGATTTAGAAGTCCAACTTAACCAAAGAAGTAGTCAATTGACCCAAAATGAAACAGATTTAACGAATTTAAGAAGTCAAATAACAAATTTAACCAATGATAAAAATCAAATACAAGGAGCAATCACCTCCTTACAATCACAGCTAACTAATAAAAATGATGAGATCAAGCAAAAAATTGTTGAACTACAACAAAAAGATACCCAGATTCAGCAAAAAATTGAGGAAGGCAAGCAAAAAGAAGCCGCCAAACAATTAGAAATCGATGCAAAAAGTAAAGAAATTACTATATTAAATCAAAAGATCAATGATATAAACAATGAAAAAAATACACTTCAAGCTCAGTATGACGATTCACAACGAAAATTAGTCGATGCTACCAACCAAATCACCAGCTTGCAAGACTACGTCAAAAAACTAGAAAAAGCTAAAAATGATGCAGCTTCAGTGACTGCAAAATCCAATAGAATTATTGAGCAACATAAATAAAAATAGACCTCTGCTAAAGCTTCCGTTAGAATGTTCGAAAGTTTGAGACAGAGGTTTATTATTAATTAACTAATTGACTTTCAAAAAAATCGGCTACGACGTCCATCATCTCACCTTTGACCAAGTGCCCCTCTCCTTCTCCAGTAAGAAACTGACTATTCTTAGCATAAGGTTCAGTCTCTATCCTTCGATAAAAATCCGCCATATCTTCATAAGGTATTTTAGGATCTTTTGTTCCGTGCCAAAATAAAGTAGGACGCTGCGCTAACTTTTCAGGATTCTGTGAAAGGTCATAATTAGCGACCCAACTGAGCAATAAAGGTAAATCTTGCGGGACAAAAAAATCCAGTTCTGCAGACCGTTCCATTACACGCTCAATATAGCGTAGTGGAGCAGGTGTCCCCATCATACAAGCTGCCGTTTTTATTTCTGGATGTTGTGTCAATAAAGCACATGTAGTGATTCCCCCCATTGAAACACCTCCAACACCAATGTTTCCCTCTTCAATCAGTTGTTGCTTATCGAAGTGACGGACTAGCTGTGCAAATTCAATAATATTGTATTGAATACTCGACCAAAACGTTACTGACGGAATCGGAGACACTGGTCCAGTTTTTCTTTCACCATGGTTCATCGCATCAGGCAGAATCACACGTATTCCTTTTTTGGCTAACTTTCTAGCTTGAGTTAATGATAACTCCTTTGATGATTGCCAACCATGATAATAGATAACTAAAGGCAATATGTTGTTTTTATTTTCTTCCGCGACAACTTCTAATACGGGAATTTTTTTAATATATCGATGCCTAATACTAATTTTCATATTTTCACTCCTAAAAAAACTTCTTGTTTTCTAGTATACATCTTAAACTAACATTCACTACTATATTTAATATTACGCATTAAAAGACTCTATCGCTTATTTTTTTTTCGTCGTTTTAAAAGAACCCTTATGCGCAGCAGTGTTAAAATTATTACAACTACACCTATTATTCGAATAAAAATGATCATAACCATTCCTGATAAATCATTTTTATTCTTATTCTTTACCTCATAACTTTCTTTTATCACCTTTAAAGCCTCTGGTGGAATAGGATAATTCGTTACTCCTTCTTTTGTAATATCACAAGCATCCGCATAATTGCCTAAACCATCGCTTGCTCTGAGGTACATCTTTCCTTCAACAGCTTCTCGATTTAAATCAATAGTAAATCGGCCGTTTTTATCAACTAAAGCTTCTTGATAGTGATAGTCTTCATTATCCGTATAGAAAAGTTCGATTTGATACGTATTTATTGATAGTGGCATTTTCACTTCACCAGATATTGTTTTCTTTTCTTTATTAAAATTTATCTCTGAAAAATATATCGTTGGCTTATCACTACGAACCTGATACGGTACATTTTTGTAATGATAAATAACTCCTTCTTCTGAAGTAAAACATAAATCGGTTGAATAAATTCCAATTTTATTGGTTTTGACTGGATCCTTCTCATAATACATATCTTTGATCTTAATTTTATCCCGATAAAAAATCGTTTCAATGAATCCACTGTAACAGTTCGTTGGACCATTTAATACGAATTGCGCAAAACTCATGTATGGACTATTATCAAAAGGAAACTCCAAATAGACTTCCTCTTTTTTTCTTTTACTATTCGTTGTTTTCCCATTTAAAATCTGCTTACGAGCATACCTACTCGTCAAGTCACTTGAAGCATCGAAACTTGATTCAGAAGAAAACTCTCCAGTGTTCTCTCCGTAGCAAATGCTAGGTAAAAATAAAAATACCAGACTAAACAACACCATCATCTTTTTCATAAAAAAACTCCTTCAACAACCTTGTAACAAAATAGTAACACAACTGACATCATATAGACATCTTTTAGATATTTTTAATTTTTTCTTAACTTTTGGTCATTAAATAACTAACGTCACCTTTTATAAAGTATAAAGAATTTTTTCTATAAAGCAAAGTTTATTTTTTGCTTTTGCTTTTATTTGAGTATAATGACAAACAAAAAAGCTTTGAATCCATAGATGACAAGGATTCAAAGCTTTGAGTCAAAACCTTATTTTGTTTCACGGTGTAAAGTAACTTTTCTTTCACGTGGGCAATATTTTTGCTTTTCCAAACGATCAGGATTGTTACGTTTATTTTTGCTTGTAAGATAGTTACGTTCTTTACAAGAAGTACATTCTAAAGTAATGTTTACGCGCATGTGTTTTCCCTCCTATATCTAATTTCGTATTTCTAAGATATTTCTTAGCCTCAAATATCATATCATGTTTATTCAAGAATTTCTACCCTTTTAGCTAAATTTGTAAAGGAAAACTACTTTACAAATCTTATTGCGCTTTATATTCAGCATACGCATTAACGATGGCTGTAACCATTGATTGATTCGGTCTAGTACTTTCGCTGGTTAGATGAGGTAAAATCACACTAACGGCAATCTCTGGGTCATTATATGGGGCATAAGCCACTACATTACTATTGACGGTAACATGTTCCCCTACATTGGTTTCAGCTGTACCCGTTTTAGCCGCAATATCAAGTGCTGCGCCTTGCATATATTTTCCTGTCGTAAAGACGCCATTTCCGTGTACAACATCATAAAAACCTTTTTGTATAATTTGCATTTGTTCCGGAGTGATATCAACTTTATTCAATTCTTTAGGTTTCGTCTCTTCTTTTAATTCGCCAAGTGAACCATCTGATTTATTATCGTAAATCCCTTCAACCACATGTGGAGCTAATCGAGTACCGCCATTGGCTACAGTCGAAGCATATTGTGCTAATTGCATCGCTGTATACGTATCATACTGACCGAAAGACAAATCAAGTAAATGCCCTGGCATTGGCGCACGATCAGGATTATCAAAGTCTTTATTTGTGAATCCTGTTTCTTCTCCAGGCAAATCGATTCCGGTTGGAACTCCCATTCCATATTCACCAAATGTTTTACGTAATACGTTGAACAGGGTTGGGTCACCTGTTTTATAAGGCAATTGCATATTATATTGATAATCTGTGTTCATCATTTTTAATACTAATTTCATCATGTAAGCATTGGACGAATACTCCAGCGCTTGTTCCGCACTCAGAGGAATTTGATTTCCTACAATCGTGTTATTAAAGACAGAAGCTTTCTGCTTACTCCCAAAAATTTGAATTGGTTCATCGATCAACACATCATTTCCAGAAATCACACCTTGTTCATAACCTGCTGATATCGTGGCACCTTTGACGACAGAACCTGGTTCAAAAGCCTTATTGATCGTTGCCAGTGGATTAGATGTCAACTCATTTGTCGCTAAATCGCGATCTAACGCAACCATAGCCATCACAGCCCCTGTCTTAGGGTTCATGACAACAACATAAGCACCATCAGAATAAGCAGCATTTCCTGTTGCTAATAGTTGTTGATACTGTGCCCGGACCACTTCCTCGATTTTCGCCTGAAAAGCCATATCGATCGTTAATTTTAAGTTCTCACCTTTTTTACCTTCTGATACAGGTGTTTGTGTCACAATTTTTCCATTACTATCTAACGTTACTTCTGAAATTGCTTTTTGACCTTGAAGAACATCTTCGTATTGTTTTTCTAAGTAGCTAGTCCCTACACGATCATTTAGTTCGTATCCTTTAGCGATATACTCATCTGCTTCTTCTGCTGGTAACCCAGCCTTTTGAGAGGATACTTTTCCTAATAGGTTTTTGAGATCTGTATCGGTTGGGTATTCTCGATCCCAGTCCATTCCAGTTGAAACACCAGCGATTTCTGAAGTGTGTTCTCCGATTATCGCAATTTCATCTTGAGTGACTCCTTCATTTTTGATGAAGGCCGTATTTAATTCTCCCACAGAATTCATTCGTTTAAAAATTGTCGCAGCCTGTAATGTATGCTCGTCAAAATTGATCTCTTCCGGTGTTACTTTTTCCACCGTTTTAACATACAATGTTCCTTCATCCGTAATCTTATTCCCTTTTTCATCAACCTTGTCTGCATCTTTCAATCGCTTTTGGGCAGCTTTTAAATTCTCTGGATTAGCCAACCAAAAGTCTTTTTTGTCCCGCTCGGTCAATTCATCTGCTGGAACATGGATCAAATCATTTACTTTATTTGCAATCGGCACAAGATCTTTCGTCTGAACCTTTTTACCACGTGTGTAGGTAATAGCTAAATTAGCTTTATTCCCAACAAGTAAATTGCCTTTAGCATCATAAATCTGTCCACGAGGTGCACTACTTTTGATTTTTAATATTGAGTTCTCTTCGGCTTTTTGTGCATACTGCTGTCCTTCAGCAATCTGCAAATAGCCTAAGCGAACAATCAACGCCACAAACAAACCAAAAATCACAAAAAACAATAAGTTCAAACGGAACGGAATATGGGATTTTTTATTCTTTTGTGTGATGGGTTCTTCACTGTCATTTTTTAATTTATCTAAAAAGCTCATTTTTTTCATTTATTGTTAATCCTCCATATGAGAAAAGTCTCGCTTCTCTATTGTAACGAAAAAATGCAAAAAAAAATAGAGGGAATCCTCTTACTAAGAAAATATTTAATTTTTATTGAATAAATGAAGAAAAAAGTGTTTAGCCTCTCGTGATTTCCCAGAACTAAACACTTTTTCTTCATTTCTTTACGATTATCTTCTACTATAATTGCCTACATCAGCAACCATGCTATCAACAAAGATATTTAAATCGATGACTTCTGTTTCTTTACTGCCATAACGACGGATGTTAACCGTTGCATCATCCATTTCTTTATCTCCAACAACGATTTGATAAGGAATTTTTTGTGTTTGAGAGGCACGGATCTTGTAACCCATTTTCTCATTGCGATCGTCTACTTCTATACGTAAACCTTGTTCTTGCAAACGTTTTTTCACTTCATATGCATAATCTGAATGTGCTTCAACTGATACTGGAATAATTGTCGCTTGAATTGGAGCTAACCAAGTTGGGAAAGCGCCTTTGTATACTTCTGTCAAGTAAGCTACGAAACGTTCCATTGTTGAAACGATCCCTCTGTGGATAACCAGTGGACGATGTGTATTTTCACCATCTTCACCTACATAAGTCAAATCAAAACGTTCTGGTAATAGTGCGTCGATTTGAATTGTAGAAAGTGTTTCTTCCATTCCTAATGCAGTTTTTACTTGAACATCAAGTTTAGGACCATAAAAGGCTGCTTCACCTTCTGCTTCAAAATAATCAATTCCAGCTTCATCTGCTGCTTCTTTGATCATTGTTTGAGATCTTTCCCACATTGCATCATCATCAAAGTATTTTTCTTTATTGTTTGGATCTCTTAAGCTTAGGCGGAAACGATAATCTGTTACATCAAAATCAGCGTATACTTCTACCATTAATTTTAATGTACGCAAGAATTCTTCTTTGATTTGATCTGGACGAACAAACGTGTGGCCATCATTCAACGTCATTTCGCGTACACGTTGTAACCCAGATAATGCTCCTGATTTTTCATAACGATGCATCATACCAAGTTCGGCGATTCTAATTGGTAGTTCACGGTAACTGTGGATATCGTTTTTATAAACCATCATATGATGTGGACAGTTCATTGGACGTAGAACTAACATTTCGCCATCTCCCATATCCATTGGCGGGAACATATCTTCATGATAGTGATCCCAGTGTCCTGATCTCTTATAAAACTCAACATTGGCCATGATCGGTGTATACACATGTTGATAACCTAAGCTAATTTCTTTATCTGTGATATAACGCTCAATGGTACGACGAATTGTTGCACCTTTTGGCAACCAGAATGGCAAACCAGAGCCAACGTCTGGATTAAGCATGAATAAATCTAGCTCTTTCCCTAATTTACGGTGGTCGCGTTCTTTGGCTTCTTCACGCATTTTGATAAATTCTTTTAAGTCTTTCTTATCGAAAAAGGCTGTTCCGTAAATGCGTTGCATCATTTGGTTGTTAGAATTCCCTCTCCAATACGCACCTGCTACTGATAATAATTGGAATACTTGGATACGTCCAGTTGATGGTACATGGACACCACGACATAAATCAACGAAATCACCTTGGTCATAAACAGTGATAACTTCATCTTCTGGAAGCTCTGAAATCAATTCAACTTTGTAAGGATCGTCTGCAAACAATTCTAATGCTTCGTTCTTAGATACGACTTTACGGACGATTGGGTTGTTTTCTTTCACGATCTTCATCATTTCAGCTTCGATGGCTGGCAAATCTTCTGCTGTTATTGGATTTTCACCATTATCAGTATCATAGTAAAAACCAGAATCAATGGCTGGGCCTACACCGAATTTGATCTTTGGGAATAAACGACGTAAAGCATTGGCCATTAAGTGAGCAGATGAATGACGTAAGATACCTAACGCATCCTCATGATCTGGTGTTACGATTTCAATACTTCCGTCTTCTTCGATTGGACGAGTCAAATCTATTAATGTACCATTGAATTTCCCTGCTAATGCTTTTTTAGCTAAACTATTGCTGATGCTTTTAGCAATGTCTAACGTTGACGAACCAGCCTCAAATTCTTTGACTGCGCCATCTGGAAAAGTAATTTTGATTGACATTTTTGTTTCCTCCTTTAGTAAATTATGATTGAAAAGATCGTATATTCACTTTATTTAGATCGTCTTTTTCAAACTTTTTGCAAAATACAAAAAGTCCTAGTACCTGACACTAAATCAGATACTAGGACGAAAAATTCGTGGTTCCACCTATTTTTAAACACAGCAAACAGCCATGTTCCTCAAGCGTATTAACGGTACGACCGCCTTTGTTTCGACAAAGGTTGGAAAAAGTGGTCATTCCTTGCGCGGGTCTGGAAAATTTTCAGCCAAGATTTTCCTCTCTAAAAGACTGCTTACAAGTTCAGTTGTCTTTCTCATCAATCATTTATGTGTTAATTTAAACACTTCTTCAACTAAAAAGCAAGTATTTCTTAAAAATGATTATTTTTTCCATTTTCCGCCTTGCGCATAGCGGTCTTTTTTCATTTCATTTACGATAACATGGATATTTTCTTGTGGTGCTCCTGTATTTCTAGAGACAACTTCTGTGATCTCTTTGACCATGTTCGTTAGTTGTTCTTCACTACGACCTTCAATCAACTCTACATGAATAAATGGCATCTATTTCCCTCCGTTCACTTTTTTTAATTCTTTCTAGTACAATCATAACATGTTTAGATTCTATTCATTCATTTTTCTGCACTCAAAATAAATAGTGACGCCTCTTGATTCATAAATAGTTTCTCGCCATGATAAAACGTTCTACTTATAACAGATTTAAACCCAAGTTCCTCTAATTGCTTACCTAGTTCGGTCTGTGAAAAGCCGTTATGCACTTTCTCATGTTGAACGTTTTCATTTTTGTCAAAGTCAACGATCAAAATACGCCCCATTGGATTCAATGCTGAATACAATGATTTCAATAGATCTAGTGTGTCTGGAACATGTAACAGAACCAAAGAAACAACAATTAAATCAGCTTTTATATCAAAAGTATTCTCATTAGAAAAACTTCCAACAATCGTTTTTGCATTTGTTTCTTCCAGTTGGTCGATTTTTTGTTTCACGATACGAATCATTTCTTTTGATGGATCAACAAATACTATTTCTCTAAATTTATCTGCAATCTGAAGCCCAATCAATCCCGTCCCACAACCATAGTCTAGTGCGATTTCTCCTGAAAAATTTCTTAAATCTTTCTTGATTTCCTCAGCGATAATACTTGCTAATTCTAATTGTTTCGGTGAATCATACCGATGGGCGATTTGATCAAAAATATTCATATGCTCCTTCTCCTCTTTAAACATTCTTACTATGATAAAAAAAGAAGCCCTATCGGACTTCTTTTAGTTTCTTTTTAAGCAGGTTCACCATAGTCAACAGGCTTATCAAATTCTCCTGGGGCATCATCATAGATATGTCCATAAATGATTACAGGCATTCCTGCATACGCACCATTAAAGATTTGAGCTACAGCTGCTCCTGGTGTATTGATACACCCATTACTCCCAAAGTTGGTCTTATATGCTTCTTTGTTACCAAAATACTCTGCTTTATAATCTGCATCATGAATTCCAATTTGGGTTACCACACCACCGAAACTCTTCAATGGCATCCAATACTTGACCGGTACACTGTAACTTGATCCGTCTAACATTTCTCCTTCCAATTTTGTATCTGTGTCTTTATACAAAATTGTGTGGAAGCCAGGAACAGTTGCTGTTCCCTTATTGTAGCGACCTGTGATCACATCTGTTTCAACTACTTTTACACCATCTTTAAAGAAATACATTTTTTGATCATTTAAATCAATTTCCACATAATCTTTATCAACTGTGGTTGACTGATTTACATCTCCATCGATTGGCACTGTGATCGTTTCGGTATCTTTATCACTATTGATCGCTTGAACAAGTAGATCTCTTGTTTGCGGCATATTGATATCCCAACCATAGCTACCATTATTTTTATACTTAGTCGTCACACCATGAACATTTTTAAAGATGATCGGTTTGTAAATTGAACCATATTTTTGATTCGTTTGTTCCACCCAAGCATAAACTTTATTCGGATCGACATTTCCACTTTCATCCATAAAGGATTGCAATTCTTCTTTGGTCAAAGTTAATTTTTCACCATTGATGTCAAGTGTGATTGCTTTATTTTCTTTTTTTGATAAGAGCGTTAGTTTTTCTTGAAGACCTTTATCATCTTTTGTCACTGCTGGCTTTTGATAAAACTCTTTCACATCATATACATAACTACCCTTGTTTTCATCTACATCTTTTAAAACTTGGTTCATCAAGGCTTCTTTATCAACAGTTGTTCCTGTTTGCTCAGGTATAATTTGATAATTACCCTCAACTTTTTCGATTCTAGCATCCTGACTTGGCGTTCCTTCTTCAAACGTCAACTCACTTAATTTATTTTTCAATTCTGATTTATAATCTTCATTGATCGGTAACTTGATTGCTCGGTCACCAATATTTTGTTTCAAATATTCTTCTGTAATCTCATATTTTTCAGGTAACTCTATCTTTTCTTCTTTATCATTTACTTTAATGATAACAGATTCGGCTTTATTCAATTCTTCCAGTTTCTTTTTTGCAGCTTTTGCATTCAATAAACTGATATCAACACCATTAGCCTTTGCTGAAATAAAAAAGTGAGATTGGAAATAAACAAGCCCACCAGTAAAGACTAGTGCTAAACAAATCAACAAACCAACTACTGGAACTAACCATTTCTTTTTCTTATTCGGCTGATTTTTATTTTGGGGTGATCTTGCATTTTTCGCCGAGCGACTAACTGATTCTTCATTTTCCATTGAGCTATCTTCCTTTTTGATTATTTATATGCTTACTTTGATTCCACGCTTTTTCCTGTTTTAGACATAAATCGAAAGGAAGTCATCTTCCTGAGTATCTTGAAATTTTTCTACAATCTTCTGTAAGAAAGTTAGTTTAACGCTAGTTTAGTTAAATTTCTCTCAATCTTCAATTATTTTGCTTACATATGAGAAAAAATTCATATTTTATGTATAAATGCTAGTTTTTGACTTTTATCTGTTAAACAGGACTCAGCAACTCTCAAAATTTTGATACAGTGTACCTATCATTCTACCACACATGAGGGAGAGGAAAAAAGACTATTTGATGATATCTTTTATAAAATTCTAATTTATTTACGATAAACTTTAAAATGTGACTTGAACTTTGCTCAATACATCAAAAAAGTGCGATCTATTCAGTAAACTTATTGTCTGAAACTAAAATTTTTTGTATAGTCCATCACTTTTTCAGCGGTTTTTTGATCATAAATCAAGCTATTTTTTTGTGAGATTGCCTTTGCCACAAAATCAAATTGTTTTTGTAAAGTGAGCAAAGCAGTCCAAGCAGTAGAAACACTCGAAACATCCATTGTTTTTAAGACAGCTTTGTATTGTTCATCCGACAAATAATTAGGTAAATATTTATAATTTTTCCCTACACTAAAATGATCTCCCTGATCAAAGCCCACTTGCCAAGACAATAATCGGAAAAGTTCTTTTCGACAGTTCTCATTCAAATGATCAGCTGCATAAAACAACTCATTACGACACAACCCCTTAACAACATATGTGCTGACCCACCAAAATTCATTACAGCAATCCGAAAATTCAGCTTGATTAGGACGTTTGATCCAATATTCTTGATCTGTGGCTTCTGTTAAGCTAGGTAGTAATTGATTTTTATCTAATAAAATAGTAGCTAAACGATCTCCTTCATTCCAATTGTCCGCCTGCTCCTTTGGACAAAGAGTCAAATCAATCCGATTGCCATCTTCAAATAGCATCAAATAAGTAAATTTCCCGTTTCTTGATGGTGGAAACAAAACCATATCTTCTGGTGTCTGCATAATCAAACGTGACCCAAACTGATCGATCCACGTAGGATCTTCGATAAATTCCTCAATCGAATCCACAATATAAACAATATCATAATCTTGAAATGAATCTTTCGGAACATTCTTGTTTGTCCGAGAACCATTCATTCCAACAGCAAGTATTCTAACATCATTTGCGGCTATATCTAAAATCAATTGAAACATCTCTTCCTCTGCCCTCATAATTCCGCCTCCTATTTTTAGCTTTGTAACTATAGTATAAGACAAGAGAGCCTGCTATGTTATACTTTCTCTTAAAAACGTTAAAAAATTGTTAAAAAGAACCATATCCTATCTATTAAAATTTGTTTATCTACTACACTAGATATGAAAGGTTGTGTTGTTATGAAATGGGTGAAACGAATTATGTCGATTGTTGTAGGTTTAGGAATTATATATGCTGGACTGATTCTTTTTTTGATTTTAAGTGGAACAAAAGATCAGCCAACGAAAACCCCTGATACAGTGCTTATTTTAGGTGCTCAAGTAAAAGGTTCGTCAAAAGACAATGCCTATCCAAGTACTGTTTTAAAAGAACGATTAGATGCAGCGATCCCTTATTTGAAAGATCATCCAGATGCAACAGTCATTGTTTGTGGCGGTCAAGGATCTGACGAGCCAGATAGTGAAGCCAATGTGATGGCTGAATATTTAAGAGTACATGGGATCACACAAAAACAAATCCTGATCGAGAATACATCCACTCGTACAAAAGAAAATATTCAAAATGCTCAACATAAACAAGCGCTAGGAAACACAGTTATCGTTACAAGTGATTTTCATATGTACCGCTCAAAACTTTTAGCAAAGCGCTTAGGAATAACCAAAATCAGCGGACTTCCTGCGATTTCTAAGTCTTCTGCTACTTTCAAAACCTATGTTAGAGAAATCTGTGCGTTAGGCTATGGATTGCTTTTTGATCATTGATTTTATCTTAACATGAGAAAAAGAACCCGTCCTTTGGGGAAGGACGGGAAAGGAGTTAAAAATGAAAAAGTGTTTTGTTAGGGTTGTTTTTGGTATATTTACATAATACTAGGTAACTATGAAAAAAATGTGATATTTTTTCTTTTATTCTATTACTATTTACACTTTCCAATTTAAACCTCTATTCTTCTGATTTAGTTAAGCTTTTTTTTAACTCCTCATATTTTTCCTGTTGTCTTTTTTGTTCTTTTTTCATTTTTTGATTAAAGTAATAAATAATACCTAAAATCACTGCTAAAATTCCTGCTCCTATTCCAACAATCAAATTCCATGGAAATTGATTGTTGGAACCAGGAGGCAAGTTAAGTGCTGTCGCATTATATTTTTTTGCTTCTTTTTCCTCTATTTTGAACTTTCTTTCCCATGACCAATCTTTATAACCATCATTTGCCTTTAGCTTAACAGTGTAATTTCCCGCAACAAAAGGTTGGTCCTTTAAATCTATTTTATAGTTAAAATTCGTATTGGGTGCCATCGTTAAAGATTCTTGATGGTTTTCATAGCGTGGTTTGGTTTCATCTTCATAGTAAAGTTTCGCATCTAATTGTAGTTTTTTGATCATTGCCGCTTTTTTATCTTGAATATTCATAATGACAGCATTATTCCCATTTAATTGAGTCGCCTTAACATCATTCAATGCTAACTCTGGTTTGACTTCTTTATCTGTCTCGCTCAGTAAAACCCCTACAACATATGAAAAACGGTTACCAACTGCTAAAGCCCCTTGACTTTGTGCTTCTTTTTCTTCTTTTTGCTCAAAATAAAGACCACCTAAAACGTATCCGTCAAACGGATGTTTTGGGATATCCACTGTACATTCAATTGTCTTATTTGATTTTTTTGGTAAAATGATCTCCTTAGGCATAGAGGCGATTTCACTGAATGTAAAAACTGCAGATGAATCCTTTTTGGTATCCTTATAAGAGTAATCAACAACACCATTGTCGTTTGTGATAGCTGAATTTGCTGAAGCATAAACCGTAATCTCTTCGTCTGTATCATTTGTCAATTCTATACTAAGTGTTTGAGTTTCTCCAGGCACTACTCTTAAATCGAAATAACTAATCTCTTTACTACGCTGGTTTTCTGGTAAGATCGCCTTCACACTAAAATCGATTTCACTAGCTTGACTGACTGATCCAATAGTCAAAAATAATAATAAAATAATAGCGGCTAAATATCTCCTCTTCTTCATACCTAAAACTCCTTATAATTATACTGAAAAGAAGCCTATCACAAAACAGCTTCTTTTCAGTCTCTTAACACCCATTTTCAGATAACCTATTCGTTAAAGCGGACTATCATTCAATGTCCAAGTAAGTGTCGTTTTATATTGATTATTCGCAACTTTGGTCGTTGCGTTAGGCACGGTCAATTTAACTCCTTGAGCTGCTCCCGCACCTGATCCAAATGCAAGTGTCCAAGTCCCCATCCCTGTAGAAACTAATGCTGTAGCTACTGGTGATGAAGCTGCACCGGTAGGATCCAAAGTCACTGGTAATGTTGTCGGTGCTAATGCAATTAATTCTGTAGAATTAGGTGTTGCAGCTACAAAACTCATCTGAGCATTTGTTAAAACAGCTGGAGTACTATCGGCTGTTTGAAACTGACCATTTTGCTTCACAGTTAATTTCCAGCCAAGATTCAAGCCCCGTTTATCCGTTACTTGTGCGTAATTAGGGACACTGATCAGTGTCGAAAGTGAATTTTGAACTTGGTCTAATTGCGCATAGTAGGTGGCATCAACAGTTTGAATCACTTTAGTTCCAAAGTGAAAATTAGAGACATAGTCCAAACTAAGCGGACCGCTAGTTCCTGGTTGATGAGGATCTGCTGGATTAGGCGTTACTGGCTCAGTTGGGTCTGTCGGATTAACTGGTGGTGTTATTGTAGTGTCTTGAGAGAAACTGATATCTGCATTTGACGTCAACGACCCTACATTAACGGCTTCTCCAACTATTTCTCCTATAAATCCGCAAGAAGCAATGACACCAATTGTTAACAAAGAACCTAAAATCTTTTTCATTATTACTACCTTCTTTCAGTTTTTATTTTAACTTCTCACTATTTTAAGAAGCCAAATCAAAATTATAAAGGAGCATCTGATAATATCCATTGTAATTGAGCTGTGTATGACTCATTTACATTGATATTTACACTAGGTGTAAGATTTAAAAAAACACCGTTCTGTTGATTCCATGAAATCACAACATTATTATTATCAGAAGAAGTATAAGCATACGCTTCTGAAGCAATTGTAGTTATTGCAGCATCTTGACCATTTTTCCGATAGACAAAAGCTTGGTTAATCGTTTTATTCGTCGTTGTAGATTTCATCGGTTGACTTTCTCTAACAAGTAAGTGCCACTGACTTTTAGCCACTCGACCGTCAGCAACGATCATTGAAGTATCTACTACGCTCGGACTGTATGTTGTTGTTTTAGTCGGAACAGGTATACTTTTAAACGAGATCTGCTGAGGTGATTGAACAAAACGCAACGTACCATCTCCTACTGGAATTGAAGTGGCACTATTTTGCGGCGTGATTGCTGTGTTACCACCATCAACGCCTCCTATAATACTGGAAAACGGCAGCGATTGTCCTGTCATATTTTGAGCAATAACACCGGTATATTGCAATTTAAAACTTGTATTTGGCTGTGTAAAATTATTTATTGCCAAGGGATTTTGATAATACCAATATTGCATGTTCAAAGTAGAGTCCGTTAAAAGCTGTGCTCCTAACACCGGTGTTTGAACACCAGTATTGGAAATTCTGGTCAGAGTTACTGGACTTAACTGGGATAGTCCATTTGGAACGTATGCTTTTAACATTTGCTGTCCCCATGTTGCTGGCTGATTCGTCAAAGTTGTTGTCAGTGTATAGCGAATGGTTTGACCTGTGACTGCAGATGGTGCTGCTTCCCAATTTCCTTGAGCATTTAATCGTTCAATCGTCTGTATAACTGAAATAGTGGGTGTTAAATAAGGAATCGTTTGGCTGTATCCCGTGCTCGTTACCAACACATTTCCAGTACGGTCACTTAATCCTTGAACCGATAAACTAACTGTTTCCCCTCCATTAAACATTGGTAAATTTGAAAATTGAAAACTCCCATTTGCATTTAATGGCGTTGTGTATACAGTTCCCCCATTGATTTGCAGAGCTACTCGATATGTCCCTGCATTCGTTTGTCCTGCAGATCCAGAAAGCTGAGTACCGCCTGGTGTTGCTTGAATGGCTGTTACTGGCTGAATCGGCCAACTAACTGATCGCGCTATCGATGATGGACTTTGAATGTAATTACTTGTCGTTTTTGATTGGGCAATAATAAGTGCTGTAACACTATCACCATATTGTAAAGCAGATGCTAAAGATGTGCTAAAATTTCCCGCTGCATCAACTGGTATACTATTGATAACAATCGGCGCAGATGTCCCATCGGAGCGAGTAATTGTCAGTTGAACAGTGTAAGTATAAGCACTATTTTGGACTTGTTGAATCTTACCTCCAATAGATGTCTGTAAATTCAAAAGTGGGCTATTTAAACTAGGCGCTGTAACATTAGGAACACCAGTCCCGATTGACATAGAAGGCAGAGCAATCACACCAGACTGGGAAACATTTCCTAAAACTAAATTTATAATGTTCAAGCCATCCGTAGATGAACCAAAGACTCCTTTAATAGGATAGTTTACGCCGTTACTTGCTGGTGGAATCGTGATGCCATTTTGATACAAAACTGCTACATCAAAACTGAAACTAACTGCCCAACGGCTAAGGCCTAATAGACCGACAAGATTGGTAGGAAATGTGACATACACTGAATTATAGGTGCTACTATACGCCAACGTAAATCCACGTGTCGTATCATGAATATTATAAGAGGTACTTCCAATTATCGGAGCAGGAACAGTTACCGTACCTGTAAGCAGAGCTAAGAAACTCTGTTGCTTTGTCGTACTGCCGTTGATTTGATTTGCTATTTCAGCCGGCAATTGAAGCATGATTAGAGGTTGTCCTCCTAAGGATAAATCTAGCGTAGGTGTATAAGTATACGTCATTGTAATAATTGATTGCCCTGTTCCACCAGTTGTGTAAGTTCCACTTAGTGCACCAGATCCAACAGTAACTAGTCGTTCCTGAACATCCCTCATTACTTCTGGTTGCTCGTTTTCAACTTCAGTTTGTTCACTGATCGTTTCATCCTCTGCAAACGCTTGATTTACCCCGACCTGAAAAACACTCAGTATCAATCCTAAAAAAAATAGAAATAACCACTTATGTTTCACTACGACGCCTCCTTTTACTAGCGGTTGTTTAGCGTACCTGTTTCCAATAGTATAAAATAATAAATAATTATTATTTAAAAATTATTTTAGATAAAAAAAAGCCTAATAAATATTGGTTCAATTGTTTCGTTACATTGATTCTATACTGTGGTTACAATAAAGTAAAATATTTGCGATTGCTATTTTTCGTTTCAACGATTTGAAAATACTGGTCTAAAATTGGCTTCTCTTCTTTCTTATTGATAGTTTTTCATCAACTGGTTGATTACAAGTTCTCATCTATATTTTCACACGACACTAAATTCTCAAAAATTTAGATAAAATGCTAAATATTTGAGAATTTAAAACAAAAATGCTATTATACTATTGTTCTTAGTTTTTTCATATTGTGTTTCCCTTCATATAGTGTGTGTATGAAGGGTTTTTTTTGCTCAAAAAAATGGTTGGGCATAACTCTACGAGTCACATCCCAACCACTATTTTCTTACTCACCTAAATCAACATTGTGATAAACCTTTTGAACATCATCAAGATCTTCCAAAACATCGATCATTCGTTCAAATTTTTCTAGGTCTTCTCCAGTTAATTCCACATCATTTTGTGCAATCATTTCTAATTCAGCTACTGAAAATTCTTCAATGCCTTTTTCTTTCAGTGCTTCTTGTACTGCATGCAGTTCTTCTGGTTCTGTATAAACGATGATTTGACCTTCTTCTTCTGTAACATCACGAACATCAATGTCTTTTTCCATCAAATATTCAAGGATATCATCTGCATCATCACCAGCAAACCCAATAACACCAGTATGGTCGAACATATAAGCTACAGCACCACTGACACCCATATTTCCACCATTCTTACCAAATGCCGCACGAACATCTGAAGCTGTACGATTCACGTTATTCGTCAAAGCATCCACAATGACCATTGAGCCGTTTGGTCCAAATCCTTCATAACGTAATTCAGAATATTGTTCATCACCAGAACCTTTTGCTTTTTCGATTGCTCGATCGATGATATGTTTCGGTACATTATATGTTTTTGCGCGCTCGATAACAAACCGTAATTTCTGATTTGCTTGAGGGTCAGGATCACCCGATTTCGCTGCTACGTAAATTTCAATACCGAATTTTGCATAAACTCGGCTGTTATTTGCGTCTTTGGCAGCTTTTTTCTCTTTAATATTTGCCCACTTACGACCCATATTCTCACTTCGCTTTCATTCATTATTATTATTTTTGATTGTATTGCCTTTATCATTATACTTGGCAAATGGACTTTTGTTAAGTGTTTTTTGCTTTTAAGAGATACGAATTGGAAAACGGCCAAAACTTTGTTCTAAAATGCGCTGATTACCTAACTGATAAAGCTGATTACTGCGGATATCTAACGCTAATTGAGAATTCAAACGCTTTGACACCTTTGTGACCAAGGGCAATGCTAGATTCTTTTTTTCTTCTCGTAAAAAATGTTGTCCTTGTTCTGTGAAACCCAGAACTTGTAAATGACTGTTATTCCAAGAATTTTCTATTTCCTGTTGTTTCACATTATTTAGAATGTAAGTCGCCAATCGTTGCAAGCGCGTCCATGTATAGCGTTTTGTTTTTGCCTGCTCCATAAAATTTTGAAAAGAATCAGAAGTCTTAGCTGCTTCTTGCAAGCGATATTCGATGCCTTCTTTCATTTGGTAAATCTCTTGTAATTCAGTAATCGAACTGCTGATCAACTTATATTTTAATAAAGTCCAATAATCTTCCCATGAAACGGTAGCTGAATTCGCCAAATCAATTGCTACTTGCTCTGGCAATACTTGCTTAATTTGATCTAATTTCTCTGAGAAAACAGCTTTCCTAATTGCAGTAGCACTGGCAAAATTTTGATATATGTTGGTATCATGATACCCTGCTTGTTCTCTCTTTAAAGGATACAATGTCATCGGTTTTTCATACGCAGCATTTTCTTTTGCATAACTTAATCCTAAAATATGATTAGGTGAAGAAAAATCCAATCCATTTTGCGGATATAACCTACGAAAAACTTCTGTCATCTGTTGTGGATAGCTCATACCGTTATTTTTGATTTGTTGATACGTTTGATCGATTTCTGTTTGGTTCTTATTCACAAAATCCCCAAACTGTTCATAATCCATCTCTGTCTGATTATCTGTACCAAAACATAGTCCATCACAATGTAAAGCCTGAAGCAACTTGATTCCACCTGCGGCAAAATAGTCGGCTGATTGCACCGCATACGCAAACGGTAATTCAATAACTAAATCGATGCCATGATTCAAGGCTTCTTTAGCTCTTGTCCATTTGTCTATAATCGCAGGTTCGCCTCGTTGTAGGAAATTCCCACTCATTACAGCTATCACAACTTCTGCACCACTTAACTCTCGTGCCTTTTTTGCATGATACAAGTGTCCGTTATGAAAAGGATTGTATTCAACAATAATGCCGCAACTTTTCATCTTTTTCTCCTTCATTCAGATCATTTCTATTTGAATTTCATCATACCATGTTTATTTCGGTACGAAAACAAAAGAAAATGAGCGAACTAAACTTTTAAAAGTTTTGCTCCGCTCATTTCCTTGATTATTTTTTACACACAAAAAACCAGCGTTTGCTTTCTTCTGTAGGTGCATCGTCTGTGAAATCTGCATAAACTGAAACATCCATAAAACCAGCACTTTCCAACATCATCAAATAGTTCTCCATTGTATAAGTGCGTTCTTGATGCAATTCATCTTGTCGAATAAACAATTCGTCATTTCCATGCTCTTTCACAAAAAATGTTAAAAAGTGTTCGATGCTATGCTCTTTTTCTCCTGGATAGCTATCCCATAAGAAAGCAAATTCTTCTGTCTGGTAATGATAGCTGTATTCAGGAAATACTTTGTCGACTTGATAAATAGAATGGACATCAAAAATAAAGACACCCTCATCTTCTAAGGCTTGATAGACATCGTCAAAAACTTGTTGTACTTCCTGACGGTTTGCCATATAACAAAGTGAATCAGAAAAACAAGTGATGGCATGATATTGACCCATTTCAGATAAATCCATCATGTTCCCTTGGACAAACTGAACCTGAACTTCTTCTTCCGCTGCTCGTTTACTCGCCATCATCAACATTTCTTCAGATAAGTCCAACGCTGTTACTGTAAATCCCGCTTTAGCAAAATTCACAGCTAAAGCACCTGTTCCACAAGCCATTTCTAAGACATCCTTTTTTCCTTCTGGTAAATGACGTTTTGAAAACGCCAACCACTGATCATAAAGGCTGTCATCCATTACTTCATCATAAACGAAAGCAAATGTTTCATATGCCATATTACTCGACCCAAGCGTGAAGATCAACCATTGGTGCATCTGACCAAAGTTTTTCTAAATTATAAAATCCGCGTTCTGCTGATTGGAATACATGAACAATGATATCACCTAAATCGATCAATACCCATTTGCCGCCATCTTTTCCTTCAATTCGTTTTACTTCCACATTTGCTTCTTCTTCTTTTTCGATAATTTCTTCTACAATGGCATTGATTTGACGTTCACTTGTTGCTTGGCAAATCATAAAGTAATCTGCTAAAAGTGAAATCTCATGCACATCTAAAGCGACAATTTCCTCTGCTCTTTTTGAATCCGCTGCTTTTACAGCGATTTCTAAAATCTGTTGACTATCTATGATGGTTTCCTCCCATTATCTAATTAAATTTTTTTATCACTGATGAACGAGTTCAATCAGCTTTTCCTTGATTCAGCTTCTCAAAGCAGCCCTTGAGGAAATTAGACAATCTTCCCATGAAACAAGTAACCTCCCATGATCAGTTTCCTTAATCTCTAAAGAGCTAATTGCTCTGCTCAGCTTTTCCTACTACCCAATAATTATATGTCTCAATTGTTTTAGGATAAATTTTTTGCTCTTGTTCAATAAGATGTAACAAGGTATGTTTTGTTTCGTAAGCAACTGCTTCATCCAAATCAACTAAAGCAAGTTCTCGCGCTTCTTTTACACCAGGAAAATTCCGACCTGGTTCGATATAGTCTGCAACATAAATAATTTTATCTAGTAAACTCATTTTAGCAGCACCTGTCGTATGCAGTCGAATTGCTTCTAAAATTTCTTCATCGTCAATTCCAAGTTCTCGTTGAACCATACTCGCACCGACAAGACCATGCCAAATCGCATTGCCATAATCCAGTAAATCTTGATCGTAGCCATCACGCTGTATGATTAGCTGAAATTCTTCATCTGGACGTTCTTTAGCATAATCGTGGGTCAAAGCCGCAATACTTGCTTTTTCTTCTGAGGCACCATATTTAGCCGCAAGCGCCACAGCCATTTCTTCAACACCTAAAACATGTTTAAAACGGCGCTCACTCATATGCATCTGGACTTTTTGCATCAGTTCTTCTCGTTTAAACGTCGTATATTTTCCGCTAAAATCCATCTACATACAGCCCCTTCTCTTCTATATAGTGTATCACACTATCAGGCAATAAGTAGCGTGCTGAACAACCATTGTTGATTTTTTCGCGAATCAGTGTGGAACTAATATCCATTTGCGGAACATCTACCCAAATGATTGGATAAGGGGTAATCGTTCCATAATGCGGACGACGAATACCGACAAAACTTGTTAAGGTCAATAATTCATCAATTTTATGCCACTTTGGTAAATATTCTACCATGTCTCCGCCAATGATAAAATAGTAATCTGTATCTGGGTTATTTTGTGTTAAAGCTTTCATTGTGTCATATGTGTAACTTTTTCCTTTTCGGAACAATTCGATAGGCTCAACAGCTAAATTATGATTGTCAGCAATTGCAAGTTCCAACATTGCTAATCGATGTTTACTATCTATCGTCTTTTTTTCATCTACATGAGGCGGTAAATAAGTAGGCATCAAATAGACTTTGTCCAACCCAAGCTGTTGTTGTACTTGATCGGCCATTACTAAATGTGCCAAATGAACCGGATTAAAATTCCCGCCTAAAATTCCTACCTGTTTACGCTTTTGAAAAAGCTCTGCTTCTTCTACAATTACTTCTGCTTTTAATGCTGCATTCGTATTTGTCCCCATTTTTCTTACCTCCAAGTTTTAAATTGCTTTAACTTCTTTAGAGATCTTTTGATATTTTTCGTTAGATGATGGTTTAAATAAAACTAATACACGACCAATGATTTGAACGATATCACAATGAATATCTGCTTTTAATGCAGCGGCTACATCTTCAGCGATTTCATCGGTATTTTGTAATAATGTGACTTTGATCAATTCACGTTTTTCTAATGCTTCATTGATTTGTACCACCATCGCAGAATTTAACCCGCCTTTACCAATTTGAAAAATCGGTTGTAAATGGTGCGCTTGACTACGTAAAAAACGCTTTTGCTTTCCTCTTAAATCCACTAATTTTCCTTCTCTCTGTTCCTATCTCTTATTAAATCAAGGCTTTTCTTCTTAACACATCGACACCTTTTGGAGCCCAGCCAGCAACTACACATGGTTCTGTTACTGTGATCCAGCCAAGTCCAGCAAACACAATATCTGTCTTCTCTTTAATTGAAAATTCAAAGCGAACCAACTCTGGAAATGCCGTCACTTCATCTGGACGTGGTGGTTGCAATAATCCGCCCACATGTTTTTCGTAAAAGGCATCAGCTGTAACTGATTTAGTACGGTGGATCGATAAATCATTTGACACATAAGCAATAAATGAACTACGCTCTCCCTGAATGAAATCAAAACGAGCCAAGCCGCCAAGAAATAGTGTTTGTTCAGGATTTAATTGATACACTTTGGGCTTGATTTCTTTTTGTGGCGCAATGATTTTTAAATCTTTTTTCCCAAGATAATGCGCCATTTGATGACGATGAATGATTCCTGGTGTATCGATCAAGAAATGTCCATCATCTAAGGGAATTTCAATTTTGTCCAATGTCGTTCCAGGAAATTGTGATGTTGTAATAACATCTTGAACACCAGCAGTCTGCTTAATGATTTGATTGATCAACGTTGATTTCCCAACATTTGTCACCCCAACTACATATACATCTTTACCTTCACGGTATTTTTCGATCGTCTCAAGTAAGTTTTCCATTTCTTGAGGTTTCTTGGCACTAGTCAACAAAACGTCAACAGGACGCAAACCTTCTTCATGGGCGCGTTCTCTCATCCATTGGATCATTTTAGGTTTCTTTAATGATTTCGGCAGAATGTCGACCTTGTTTCCTACCATCAAAACAGGATTATCACCGATAAAACGATGTAACCCAGGAATCAGCGAACCATTAAAATCAAAAATATCAACGACATTTACGATCAATGCATCTTCTTTGCCCAATTCATTTAACAAACGTAAAAAATCATCATCCGTCAATTGAACGTCTTGAATATCATTGTAATGTCTTAAACGAAAACAGCGTTGGCAATAAACTTCCCCAGTCTCCATTCCCTTTTCAAATGCTGCTCTTGGCGTATAACCTAACTCATTTGGGTGTTCTGTTTGAATGACCGCACCACAACCGATGCAGTGAATTGCTTCTTGCTCACTCATTCTAGCCCGCCTTTCCATATCATATCTGGATGCTTCTTCGCTAAATGTTTCATGATTTTCCGTTCAAAAAAACGATTGATTCGTGTATTCCACCCGTCTGTATCAACGATTGGACGAACTAAAATATTTCTGATCCCAGCAGCATTTGCCCCACGAATGTCTGTCATGATCTGATCACCGACCATCACTAGTTCTTCTGGTTTTAACTGCAGTCTTTTTTCAGCTTCTCTGAACCCTCTTGTAGAAGGCTTCAATGCTCTAGATACATACTCTAGATCAAATTTTTCTACCGCACGTTTGATACGGCTAGATTTATTATTTGAAACGACCACAACTGGAATTCCTGCATTTTTCATTTCTAGAATCCACGTCAATAACTCTTCCGTTCCATCTGGATTATCCCAAGCGATCAAAGTATTGTCCAAATCTGTCAACACAGCTTTGATTCCTAATTTTTTTAATTGGTTCGGCGTGATTTTATAAATCGCATCGACCATCCAAGTTGGTTTAAATTTTAAAAACATAGTAACTCCTCTCATCTCCACGATGAACTTTCTCATAATGAAAGGAGTACTAAGCTAGCACTCCTCCAATTTGTATTATACTGCATTTTCCTAAAAAATTCTATAAATGCCAACCATAATTTCGCTCATTCAAAATATAACTAACAATCACTATTTTTCTCAAGTACCTATTAATGTGCTAAACTTCTTCTAAAGTAAAAAATGAAGTGAGGGAATTTAATGACGGTCAATATAAAAAAAGCATCTATCAATCTCTTTGTTCCAGATACAGAGATAGCGATGACACTTTATGAAAAAATATTTGATGCAAAGAAAATAGAACTATCGGTTACAGATAAAATAAAATCTGGACGTTTTAGTATTGGAGAAAGCCTCTTTGCTCTGGCAGATGAACAACCAGAAAGTGGTGGAAAATCCCCTTTGACATTACAAGGAACACCATTTTGCATTCAGTTAATCTGTGATAATGTGGAAGAACTTGTTGAAAAAGCATTAAATTCAGGTTTTAATCTAGAAATGCCGATCACCATTGTTCCTGAGAAATTTAAAGTAGCAAATATTAAAGACCCTTTTGGCTTTGTTTGGTCGATTTCTGAAGTTTATACGGATTAATGCATATATAAAAATGGAGCAAGCCAAATTGGGCTTGCTCCATTTTTTATACTCAATATTTACGAAAGCGTTGATAGCGATTGTCCAATAAGGTTCCTGTTTCCAGTTTGGAAAGCTCAGAAAATTTACTAATAAGGGCTTTTTGTATCATTCGATTAATCTTCGATTGTTCTAATACTTCACCATTCATTTCTTCTGGAATCACTCGATCAATGATTGTTAATTCTTTTAGCTCTGTCGCTGTAATTTTCATTAATTCTGCGGCTTCTTTAGCTCGACTTCCGTCTTTCCAGAGAATCGAGGCAAATCCCTCTGGTGATAATACCGCGTAAATCGTATGCTCCAGCATCCAAACTTCATCTGCTACAGCAAGTGCTAATGCGCCACCACTGCCACCTTCACCAATGATGATTGCGATGATTGGCACACTTAAATCAGCCATTTCTATCAAATTTCGAGCGATTGCTTCCCCTTCACCACGTTCTTCCGCTTCAATTCCGCAATAAGCGCCAGCAGTATTGATAAACGTAACAACCGGACGGCCAAATTTTTCTGCTTGCTTCATTAAACGCAAGGCTTTACGATAACCTTCTGGATGCGGTGCACCAAAATTCCGCTCAATATTTTCAGGTAAGTTACGTCCTTTTTGAATTCCAACAACTGTTACAGGTTTTTCTTCTAATGTTGCAACACCACCTACAACAGCTAAATCATCGCCAAAATAACGGTCTCCATGAAATTCAATAAAGTCATCAAAGATGGCAGCAATATACTCTAAGGTAGTATAACGATCCTGTGCTCGAGCTAGAGTGACAATATCATTGGCTGTTTTTTCCATCGCTATTTCCACCCTTTCATCGTATGAATCTTGACTAATCTACTAAGTACTTCCTGCAACTGATTTCTAGGAACAATTTTATCAACAAATCCATGATCCAATAAAAATTCAGCTTTTTGGAAATCATCTGGTAGCTCTTGACGAATCGTTTGTTCGATCACTCGACGACCTGCAAACCCAATCAAACTTTGAGGTTCAGCTAAAATAACGTCGCCATCCATCGCAAAACTAGCCGTGACACCGCCAGTTGTTGGATCCGTCAATACAGTAATATACAGTAAACCTGCATTACTATGTCGTTTAAGTGCACCAGAGATTTTTGCCATTTGCATCAGAGAAAAAATCCCTTCCTGCATTCGTGCTCCACCTGAAGCTGTAAAAATGATCACCGGCAAGCGCTGTTCTGTTGCTCGTTCAAATAAACGAGTGATTTTCTCGCCTACAACAGTTCCCATACTTCCCATAATAAAATTGGCGTCCATCACACCAATACCGATTTCTTGGCCGTCGATTTTAGCTTTCCCCGTCAATACTGCTTCATGTAATTCTGTCTTTTCCTGCATAATAGCAATTTTATCCAAATAATCAGGAAAATCCAACGGATCTTTAGTGACTAAATCTGTATCCCATTCTTCAAAACTCTTCTCATCTACCGTCAATGCAAGACGTTCCCAAGCACCGATTCTAAAGCTATAACCGCAATAAGGGCAGACTTTTTCTGCCCCCATATCTTTTGTGTATAACGTACGTTTGCAACAAGGGCATTTAGCCCACATGTTATCTGGAACTGCAGGTTTTTTTACAGAAGATTGGTCGCCCGGGCGATTTGGATTGATTCGAATGTAGTTTTTCTTTTTAAATAAAGCCATACACCTGCTCCTTTTTAATTATCGCTTTCTGGTTCCCAATTTGGTAAAAATGTTTCTTGTAAAAAACTCGTATCATACTCACCAGCTAATACATTTTCATGTGTAATAAGATCTAGCTGAAATTCTGCATTCGTGATGATCCCCTCTGTTACGATCTCATGTAACGCCCGCTGCATCTTCATCAGCGCATCCATCCGGTCATTTCCATGTACAATCACTTTAGCGATCATTGAATCATAGTAAGGCGGAATCGTATAGCCTGAATACATCGCACTATCAACTCTTAATCCCATTCCGCCACTTGGAAGCAACAAATTCTTGATTTTCCCAGGAGAAGGCGCAAAATTAAAGGCAGGATTTTCAGCATTGATCCGACATTCAATCGCATGACCTGAAATCATGATATCTTCTTGTGTATACGCTAATTCTTCACCAGAAGCCACTTGTAACTGTGCTTTGACAAGATCGATCCCTGTCACCATTTCAGTAACAGGATGTTCAACTTGAATTCGAGTATTCATTTCCATAAAATAAAATTCACCAGATTTATCCATCAAAAATTCGATTGTTCCAGCATTTTCATAATGAACAGCTTTTGCTGCACGCACAGCCGTTTCACCTAATAATTGACGTTTTTCAGGTGAGATTGCGATCGATGGTGATTCTTCAAGAACTTTTTGATTATTTCTTTGTAAAGAACAATCTCTTTCGCCCAAATGAATCACATGCCCATACTGATCACCTAAAATTTGTACTTCGATATGACGTGCTGGATAAATAATTTTTTCCAAGTACATATCATCATTACCAAAAGCTGCTTTTGCTTCTTGTTGAGCAGAAGTAAAGTGCTGAGGTAGTTCTTCTTTACTCATCACTTTACGAATTCCCTTACCACCACCGCCAGCTGCTGCTTTCAGCATAACAGGATAACCTATATCATCAGCAATTTTTAAAGCTTCCTCAACAGAACTGATCACACCAGTGCTTCCAGGAATAACTGGAACTTTGGCTTTTTGCATCAATTCACGTGCATTGATTTTATTGCCCATTGCATCAATCGTTGCTGCTTTTGGACCGATAAAAGTAATATTGCATTCTTCACACATTGCCGCAAATTGGCTGTTTTCTGATAAGAAACCAAAACCAGGGTGAATCGCTTCTGCGTTCGTTACGATAGCCGCACTTAAAACACTTTGAACATTTAAATAAGAGTCTGCCGCTTTCGCAGGACCTATGCAAATCGCTTCATCTGCAAGTTGTGTGTGTAACGCTTCTTTATCCGCTTCAGAGTATACGGCAACAGTCTGCACGCCTAATTCACGACATGCACGAATGATCCGAACTGCGATTTCTCCTCTATTTGCAATTAAAACTTTTGAAAACATAGCTCACCTATCCAATCATAAAGGTCAATTCTGCTTCCGCTACTTTTTTCCCGTTCACAGTCGCAGTTCCTTTGCCAATACCGGCTATTGATTTTACTTTCATAATTTCTACTTCTAACATCAAAGTATCACCTGGAACAACTTTTTGTCTAAATTTAGCTTTATCGATACCACCAAAATAAGCTGTTTTACCCTTAAAATCTGGCATAGACAGCAATGCTACCGCGCCTGCTTGAGCTAACGCTTCAAGAATCAAAACCCCCGGCATAACAGGCTCTCCTGGAAAATGCCCTTGAAAAAAAGGTTCATTGATCGTAACATTTTTTTTGGCAATAACTTTTTCACCCACGACGATTTCTTCAACTGTGTCTAACAGTAAAAAAGGATAACGATGGGGAATAATTTCTTTGATTTCTTGAATGTTCATAGCTACACTCCTTTGCTGTGAAATACAGCGGATATTTTTTATGAGCTGATGTTAAACAGTACAACGAATGAAGTGTTCGTTGATTCTTTATTTGTCTTTATATTATTTCTGCAGTAAATTTAATTCTAAGAAGTCGCTACACGGAATAGCGGTTGATTAAATTCAACAACATCCTCATTTTGTACCAACACTTCACTGATTACACCATCTACAGTGGACGTGATTTCATTCATAAGCTTCATCGCTTCTACAATACAAATGACCTCACCTTTTTTCACTGAATCTCCTACTTGCTTAAAGTTTTCTTTATCTGGAGCAGGTTTTAAGTACACAATCCCGACAATTGGAGAAATGACTTCTTCTGTGTTTTCCGGTTTTGTTTCATTTTTTACAGTCTCATTTACAGTTTCTTTCACTTCTACTGTTTGACTAGAAACTTCTGCTGTTCCTTGGCTTACTATGTTGCTGTCAGCTGCTTGTTTTACTTCATTTGATGATTTTAGTGCCACTTTATTTTTATTCATATAAAGACCAAAAGAACCTTCTTTAAGGTCAAATTCTGTTAGTGTTGATTGATCAAATTGTGATAATAACTCTTTTACTTCATTGATATTCATCTTAATCCTCCCAACGTTTTAAACAAAGTACTGCATTATGACCACCAAAGCCAAAAGAATTTGTTAAAGCATAATCAAATGTATGTTTTTGACTTTCATTGGTGACAATATCGATTTCGATGGCTTCATCCACTTGCTCAATATTGATCGTTGGTGGAATAAATTGATGTTGTAAAGCATTCAAAGTAGCAATTGCTTCAATACCACCGGTTGCACCTAATGCATGTCCTGTCATACTTTTCGTACTGCTGACACGAACATTTTTAGAAGCTTCACCCAATGCCGTTTGAATGGCTTTGGTTTCTGCAACATCATTTGATGGTGTACTTGTGCCGTGAGCATTGATGTAACCTATTTTAGAAGCTTCGATTGTCGCTTCATCAATTGCCAGTCTCATAGCTTTAGCAGCTCCACTTCCATCAGGTCTAGGTGATGTCATATGATATGCATCACAATTTGAACCATATCCAACAATTTCACCCAAGATTTTGGCGCCTCTATTTTGTGCATGTTCCAAAGACTCGAGAACTAAAATCCCCGCTCCTTCTCCCATCACAAAACCACTGCGGTCTTTATCAAAAGGAATCGACCCTCTATTTGGATTTTCTTCTGAGGTAACGGCTGTTAATGATGCAAAACCTGCAATGCCTATTTCGGTAATTGAGGCTTCGGTTCCTCCTGCTAGTATTACATCTGAATACCCATGTTTAATATTTCTAAAAGCCTCACCAATTGAGTTATTCGCTGTAGCACAAGCGGTGACAGTTGCGGTACATGTTCCTCTTGCTCCTACACGTAAAGCGATATTGCCTGCAGCCATATTTCCAATGGCCATTGGTATAAATAAAGGTGCCACTCTTTTAGGTCCTTTTTCACGCATTCGGGTCACCTGATCTTGTATGGTTTGAAGTCCACCGATCCCAGAACCTACCATAACACCAAAACGATCAACATCTATTTCATCTATATCCAATCTACTCATTTCCATTGCTTCTAATGCTGCATAAATACCAAAGAGAGAAAACATATCCATTCGTTTAGCATCTTTTTTGGCAAAATACTTATCAAAAGGAAAATCCTTTACTTCTGCCGCTAATGTAATACCCGTCTCATCTGCATCAAACTTTGTAATTGGACCAATCCCGTTTTTCCCTGTTTGTAAACTTTCTAAAAAGGTTTCTGCATCATTCCCAATTGGAGATGCTACACCATAACCTGTAATAACTACGCGATTCATTCAACCGCTCCTTTCATGCTTATTCATTAGCCGTGCATGACTAAACCGCCATCTACATTCAAGACTTGTCCTGTAATATACGGGCTTTTTGCTAAAAAGATAGCTGTATTCGCAACATCTTCCACTTGACCAAAAGATTGCAATGGAATTTGTTGATTCATTTGTTCTTTGACTTTATCAGATAACACTTCTGTCATTTCTGTTTCAATAAAACCTGGCGCAATAGCGTTACATGTAATGCCACGTGCAGCAACTTCTCTGGCTACAGATTTTGTTAAACCGATGACCCCAGCTTTACTTGCAGCATAATTAGCCTGACCAATATTCCCCATCAGACCGACAACACTAGACATGTTGATAATACTTCCACTACGCTGTTTCATCATCTTTTTGATTGCATGTTGTGTCATATTGAATGTTCCCGTTAAGTTAATTTGAATACAGCGAGTAAAGTCTTCTTCAGACATTCTCAATAATAGTTTGTCATTAGTAATCCCTGCGTTATTCACTAAAATATCAATCGAGCCTAAGCCATCAACAATAGCTTGAATCATTTCTCCAGCAGACTCAAAATTAGCAATATCTCCAGAAACACCGATACATTTAACGCCAAAAGATTCTATTTCTGCAATTAAATCAGTGCTGATTTCTCCACGTCCATTTAGGGCAATATTGGCGCCTTCTTTTGCAAAAGCTAAAGCAACAGCTTTACCAATGCCACGCGTACTCCCTGTAACAAAAACGTTCTTTCCTTTTAAATCCATTCGTTACCTCCCGTCCAACAGTGCTTGCGCTTCAGACAATGTTTTTTCATCTTCGACACGAGCTGTGTTGATTTCTTTATCGATTTTCTTGATAAAACCAGTCAATGTTTTACCTGGTCCAACTTCTATAATTACATCAACATTCATTTTTTTAATTGTTTCGATACTATCAGCAAAACGAACAGCAGACATGACTTGTTTTTCTAATAACTCTTTGATCTCTGTTTGCTCCATTACTTGTGCTGTAGTATTACTTATCACAGGAATCGTCATTTCTGCAAAATTTATTTTTTTCAGTTCAGCTGCTAATCTTTCAGAAGCAGGTTTTAATAGTGCTGTATGAAAAGGACCGCTGACCTTTAGCGTGACCGTCCGCTTCACTCCCGCTTCTGTTAATAACTCGACAGCTTTATCAACAGCAAGTGTTTCGCCACCAATCACGATTTGTTGAGGTGTATTATAGTTTGCAGGAGACACGATTCCAAAAGAACTTGCCTTTTGACAGCATTCTTCAATCAATGAACGATCTGCATTCATTACTGCAACCATTTTACCTGTTCCAGATGGCGCAGCCTCAGCCATGAATTTACCTCTTTTAGCCACTAGTTGAACAGCTTCTTTAAATGGAATCGCACCACTAGCAACAAGTGCACTGTATTCTCCAAGACTTAATCCTGCTACAATATCCGGCTGATATCCTTTAGCATTCAAAAGACGATAAAAAGCAACACTAACTGTTAAAATCGCGGGTTGTGTGTACATTGTTTCGTTTAACTTGTCATTTTCAGTAAAACAAAGCTCTGCCATATCATAACCTAGAGCATCGCTTGCTTCTTGAAATGTTTCGCGAACAATCATCTCTTGATCAAATAATTCTTTACCCATTCCAATATACTGAGCACCTTGCCCACTAAATAAAAAAGCTGTCTTCATTACTTTACTCCCTTACATTAAATGCTAGATAAATTTAATCGTTCTTACAGCCAGCGACTGCATTCAGCGGCCATAACTTTCTTTGTTTCACTAATATAAGATTCAATAATTTCTTTTGCAGTTTCTTCTTTTGTTACAAGACCTGCAATTTGTCCGGCCATAATCGATCCATGATTCACATCTCCATCTACAACTGCTTTACGCAATGCCCCTTGACCTAATTCATCAAATTGCACGAGATCTGGATTGGCTTTTCTTAGTTCTATTTTTTCTAAGCGATCATATTCATTGGTTAACTTATTTTTGATTGCTCTCACAGGATGCCCAAAATGTTGGCAAGTAACAGTTGTATCGACATCTCTGGCTTTGATGATCCTTGCCTTATAATTTTCATGTACTGTACACTCTTTTGCAACTAAAAAACGCGTACCAACTTGAACTGCATCTGCGCCTAACATTAGTGCAGCTGCCATTCCGCGACCATCACCAATCCCACCTGCGGCAATAACTGGAATAGTCAACGCATCTACAACTTGCGGTACAATACTCATTGTCGTCAGTTTCCCTATATGTCCTCCAGCTTCCATCCCTTCAACTATCACTGCATCTGCTCCAATTTTCTCCATTCGAACACCTAATGCAACAGAAGGAATCACTGGAATTACTTTAATTTTATGTTCTTTAAAACGAGCCATATATTTGCTAGGATTCCCCGCTCCTGTAGTAACTACTGGTACGTTCTCTTCACAAACTAAATCCACAATATCTTGTGCAAATGGCGATAACAACATAATATTGACGCCAAATGGTTTATCTGTTATTTTTTTGATTTTCTTAATCTCAGCTTGAACAACTTCTTTTGGCGCATTGCCTCCAGCAATGATGCCTAAACCCCCAGCTTCAGAAACAGCACCCGCTAAAGAAGCATCTGCAATCCACGCCATGCCCCCTTGAAAAATGGGGTATTCAATTTCGATCAGCTCACATATCTTTGATTGCATAAATTACATCCTTAAAATCCTAGAATCATTAATCAAAAAAGAGCTGGAACAAAACCCTATAAGTTTAGTACCAGCTTTTTTAATTCCAACGAGCGGTGTGAAAAAAGCAAGGCTTTTCAGCAATTGTTGAGAATCACAGAAAGACTTGCTCATCCAACTTTTTATTTTACCTAATCGCTTTAATTATTACGCTTTTTGTTTTTCTACGTATGTTACCAAATCTTGAACAGTAGTGATACCATCTTCAGATTCAATTTTAATATCAAATGCATCTTCGATTTCATTAATGATTTGGAATAAGTCTAAGCTATCCGCATCTAATTCTTCTTGAATGTTTGTTGTTAATTTTACTTCCTCAGGTTCTTTACCTAATTCTTCTACAATAATTGCTTGAATTTTTTCGAATACCATGTGTATATTCCTCCAATAATTTTCTTTTTTTAGTTTATATAGTTACAGGTTTTACAGCGTTAAGAGGATTGATCCCCACGTTAAACCGCCGCCGTAGCCTGTTAACACAATTTTTTGTTTGGAGCCTAATTGAAGCACTCCCTTTTCTATTGACTCATCTAATAACAACGGAATACTTGCACCAGATGTATTACCATTATGTTCCATATTTGTGAGAAATTTTTCTCTTGGAACTTTGAGTTTTTTTGATATTTTCTCAATGATGCGTTTATTGGCTTGATGCAACAATAAATAATCAACATCGTCTTCAACAATTTCCTGAATATTTCTGGTCACATCGTTTAATGAAAAATCATAGATATCTCTACCCGTCATTTGTAAATATGCTGAGCCTTCAGATACTCCAGAATAAAAAGGACTTTTATTCTCTACATAGCCGGAAGTCAGTGACTTTCCTCTTTTTCCATCAGATTGAAGTTTTTCTTTGAGGAAATGTTCTTCATCACTAGCTTCAATGAGTACACCTGCCGCGCCATCTCCAAATAATACAGCTGTACTACGGTCGTTCCAATCAAGAACTTTTGATAATGTCTCTCCACCAATGATCATTCCTAATTTATGACCAGTACGAATTAATTTTTCTCCCACACTTAATGCATAAACAAAACCTGTACACGCTGCACTGACGTCGAAAGCAAAAGCATGTGTGGCCGAAATACTTCCTTGAACAAGACAAGCTACAGAAGGTGTACCATAATCTGGTGTCATTGTTGCGACAAGAATAAAATCTAAATCTTCTGCTTTTCTACCAGATTTTTCCAATAGCTTTTCAGCTACTTTAATACATAAATCCGAAGTATTTTCATTCGTAGTAATATTTCTTGAGCGTATGCCTGTTCGACTAGAAATCCATTCATCTGAGGTATCCATCATCGTTGAAAGATGATCATTTGATACAGCATTTTCAGGAACATAACGGCTCGTACAAGTTATTTTCGCGTATTGATTCATCTTGATCCTCACTTTTTATTTATATTCCTTTAAGAAATCATGAAGATTTTTCAATGCTTTTAATAAAGCTTTTTCTTCTGCTTTATCCATTCCATTCAAAATTCTTTTGACCATTTCTCTATGGAAATGCTGATGAACACGAAAAAGTAATTTTCCTTTTTTGGTCAAACCTAACTTGACTACTCGGCGATCATCTTCACTTCGTAAGCGCTCAACATAGCCTTTTTTTACAAGGTTATTAATCGCTACTGTCAATGTTCCTACAGTGATTGACAATTCTTTAGCAACTTCTGAAGATGTTTTCTTCTTATACATTCCAATTGCTTCAATTGTGTGCATCTCAGTAATGGATAAGTCATTGAATTGCGATTTTTTCAATTCAGATTCTTCAATTGTCAAAATATCATTAAAAACACTGACAAGATAATCATTGACTGTTTCTAAATTAGGTTCCATTGTGTACACCATCCATATACTTTGATTATCAAATCATTTGATGTTCAAACTATATCGCATATAAAAAAAGATTGCAAGTAAAATCTTTAATTTTTAATTTTTCTTAATCATGGGATGAAGAAAATCAATCATTTAACCCAAAAAAAGAGAGTAGATCTTGACAATTTAACTATAGTTAAAAAACATTTGGCAGTTCTCTCTGAATTTACTATCATTTCATTTAGTTTGAATATCAAACTATTTCTAATTTATTAAATAGAACGGAACACGATAATGTCTTTGAATCCCTAGTATTAGATACACTTGTAGCATAAGTTCCTATCGTTCAAGGAGGAATTCAGTTTGACTAAATTAGCTGGTACTGTCGGACGTAAAGGTGGCATTGCTATTCTGTCCACTGCAAAAATCGGCTATCAGGAAGAACTTTTTTGAAAACTCACCAATGAGAGCTAATATGAATGCTATAAAAAAAACAGCAGACTTTTTTGTAATCGAAGGACCTAAAGCTGGTAGACATTTAGGATTTAAAGCTGAAAAGTTGGAAGAAAGTATTGCCCACATGAATGAAGAGATTATTAAAATTATAGAAACGGTCAATGGTTTTGCTAAAGAATTCAACCAAGCTATTCCAGTCATTTTTACTGG